>NZ_LZJH01000001.1:0-885 GCF_001666745.1 Mycobacterium sp. E2699
TCGCCATCCAGTCCCAGGAGGTCTACGACCGCTATATGCACTACCTGACGGGGTGTGAAAACTTCTTCCTGAAGGGCATCAGCAACGTCGGCCAGTTCACGCTGGCCAAGTAAGTAGCGCACCGCTGGCCGGGCGCTCCCAGGCGCCCGGCTACTTCTCGCAGGTGAATTGGTTGACGTCGGTGTAGCCCTCGCGGAACAGCTTGGCGCAGCCGGTGAGGTACTTCATGTACCGGTCGTAGACCTCTTGGGACTGGATGGCGATCGCCTTTTCCCGGTTCGCCGCTAAATTCGCCGCCCACATATTGAGCGTGCGGGCGTAGTGCTCCCGCAGCAATTGCACCTTTTCGACGGTGAATCCGGCCGCGGGCGCCAATTTCAGAATGTCTTCCTGCGCCGGCAACTGCCCGCCGGGAAAGATCTGGGTGTAGATGAATCGCGTGAACCGCACGTCGCTCATGGTCAGCGAGACGCCGAGCTCGTGCAGCTGTTTTTGGGAATGCGCGAGAATCGTGTGCAGCAACATCCGGCCGTCGTCGGGCAGGATCTCGTAGGCCCGTTCGAAAAACGCCGGCCAACGGTCCGCTTTGAACGCTTCGAAGGCGCCGATCGTGACAATGCGGTCGACGTGGTCCTCGAATTCCTCCCAGCCCTGCAGCCGCACCTCGACGCTGCGCCCGGTCGGGACCTTGGCCAGCCTCGCCTTGCTGTACTCGAACTGGTTGCGGCTGAGGGTGATTCCGATGACGTTGACGTCGAACTTCTCGACCGCTCGTTGTAGCGCACCGCCCCAGCCGCAACCGACGTCGAGCAGCGTCATCCCCGGCTCGAGGTTCAGCTTGCCGAGCGCCAGGTCGAATTTGGCGTTCTGCGCCTCCTCGTGCTC
>NZ_LZJH01000002.1:0-1064 GCF_001666745.1 Mycobacterium sp. E2699
GGCGACATCGACATCCTGATCACCGACAAGACCGGCACGCTGACGGAGGGCCGCATCCGCCTGGTCGGCGCGGTCGATCCGGCCGGTGCGCCGGCCGAGCCGGTCCGGCGGCTCGGGTTGCTGGCCACCGACGTCGACCCGGAATCCGGTGTGGTGAGCGCCAATCCGCTCGACGCCGCGCTGTGGGACTCCCCGCAGCCACAGCAACTGGTGGGCGGCGCGGTGCGCCGCGTCGCGCTGCTGCCGTTCGACCACGAGCGGCGCGCGACGTCGGTGTTGGTCGACGACGACGGCAACCGCCTCCTCGTCGTCAAGGGCGCCCCCGAACAGGTCCTGGACCGGTGCGACGGGACGCCGGCGGCCGCGGATGCGACCCTGGCGGACTTGTTCGCCGCCGGACGGCGGGTGGTCGCCGTCGCCACCCGCCCGGCCGCCGAGCTGACGGAGCTCACCGCCGACGACGAACACGACCTCACGCTGGCCGGCTTTCTGGTCTTCGCCGACGAACCCAAACCCGCGGCGCGCCAGTCGCTGGCACAGCTGGCCGAACTGGGCATCGAGCTCAAGATCGCCACCGGCGACAATCCGCGGGTCGCCGAAAAGGTCTGCAATGACCTGGGTTTGGCGTCCAAGGGCACTCTCACCGGCGCCGAGCTGGAACCCCTCGACGACGACGGGTTCGTCGACGCCGCGCAAAACCACACCATCTTCGCGCGCATCTCCCCCGAGCAGAAGGCGCGGCTGATCACCGCGCTGCGCCGCAACGGGCGATCGGTCGGCTTCCTCGGCGACGGCGTCAACGACGCGTTGGCCCTGCACGCCGCGGACGTGGGGATCTCCGTAGACAGCGCCACCGACGTCGCCAAGGACGCGGCCGACGTGGTGCTGCTGGAAAAGGACCTGGGCGTGCTGGCCACCGGCGTCGCCGAGGGCCGCCGGATCTTCGCCAACACGATCAAGTACGTGCTGATGGGCACGTCGAGCAACTTCGGCAACACCTTCAGCGCCGCCGCCGCGTCGGCGTTCTTGCCGTTTCTGCCGATGCTGCCCAGCCAGATCCTGCT
>NZ_LZJH01000003.1:0-539 GCF_001666745.1 Mycobacterium sp. E2699
TTGTCGCCGGTGGCGATCTTCACCTCGATTCCCAGCTCGGCAAGCTGATCAAGGGATTGCCGGGCGGCGGCCTTGGGCTCGTCGGCAAAGACGCAGAACCCGACCAGCATCAACTCGGATTCGTCGTCGGCGGTGATCGTGGACAGGTGTGGCGCCGGCTTGGCCGCCACGGCAACCACTCGGCGCCCGGCCGCGAACAACTCGGACAACGTCTGTTGAGACTGATCGGGTGCGCTCGAGCAGCGGGCCAGCATCTGCTCGGGTGCGCCCTTGACCACCAGCAGTCGCTTTCCATGGTCATCGACCAAGGCTGAGGTCGCACGGCGGATGTGGTCGAACGGCAAAAAGGCCACCCGGTCCATACCGTCGCCGACGAGCTGCCGTGCGGCGGGGTGCGCCCAGAGCGCGCCGTCCAGCGCGTTGGTCGCGGCGCCGCCCGCGGCCGGATCGATGTCACAGGCCAGCAGGGCCAGCCGCAGCACCGAGTCGTTGCGCACTCCGGCCGGGTTGACGGTGTCGACCAGGCGGATGCGGCCCTC
>NZ_LZJH01000004.1:0-51939 GCF_001666745.1 Mycobacterium sp. E2699
CGCTGCCCGGCCAACTCCGCCAACTCCTCAAACAACACCGCCAACCGCTCTTTATGGTTCACCCCCAACCGAGGCGGTGCCGTCGACAACATGACCCCATCATCACAGCCGGGTACGACAAGTTTGAGCCGCTCGACCGCGGCGAACCCCGAATCGTCGGCCATCTGACCCAATCGGCCGGACACGAACAAACTTGAACGCCGTCCCGAGCGAAAGCCGGGACCGAAAGACCGCCCGCGAGTACGCTTTTCCTCGGGTCACCAGGGGATCGCTGAATGTCGAGGGAGACGGGCCATGTCCTTCGTGATGGTGCTGCCGGAGTTCGTTGACCAGGCGGCCGGGCAATTGGAAAACATCGGCTCGGCGTTGACCGCGGCCAATGCGACGGCTGCGGCCCCGACCACCAATGTGGTGGCTGCCGCGGGTGACGAGGTGTCGGCGGCGATCGCCTCGCTGTTTTCCAGCCAGGGACAGGAGTTCCAGGCGCTCAACGCGCGGGCGGCGGCGTTTCACAAGCAGTTCACGCAGACGCTGACGGCGGCCGCGGACGCGTTCGCCGGCGCCGAGGCGGCCGGCGCCTCGCGTCTGGGGCAGCTCCTGACCGCGGTCGACGCCGCGACCGGACTACTCGCCGGGGGCGGCGCCACCAGCGCCGCGAACGTGGCGCTGATCATGGGCGGCAGCGGGGAGCCGATCCCCACCCCCGACTTCATCGCGAAGAATTTCGCCCTGTACATCGAGCCGTTCTTCCAGAATTTCACGCCACAGGCGCTGTTCACACCGGAAGGCAATTACGGGCTCTACACCGGGGTCAAGAGTTTGACGCTGGACGTGTCGGAAGCCCAGGGCGTTCAAATTCTCGACAGCGCGATCCTGCAGAATTACAACGCCGGCAACACCATTGTCGTCAAAGGCGAGTCGCAGAGTTCGACGATCTCGTCGATGGTGATGCCGCTGCTGGCGGCCCAGCACGTGCCGACCTCGGCGGTCTCGTTCGTCCTCACCGGCGATCCCAACGCCCCCAACGGCGGCCTGTTCGAACGGCTTTACCCCCTGAGCATCCCGGCTCTCGGCATCACGTTCAACGGCGCCACCCCTTCCAACCTGTACCCGACCACCATCTGGACTCAGGAATACGACGGCTTCGCCGACGTCCCGCAGTACCCGATCAATCTGCTGTCGGATCTCAACTCGCTTGCGGGCATCTATTACGTGCATCCCACCTACACGGACCTGACGTCCAGCCAGCTCGCCACGGCGATCCAGCTGCCGACCGTCGGCCCCACGATGACGACCTACAACATGATCCCGACCCAGAACCTGCCGCTGCTGGAGCCGCTGCGATCCATCCCGGTGGTCGGCAACCCCATCGCCGACCTCCTCCAACCCGACATGAAAGTGCTGGTCAACCTCGGCTACGGCGACCCGAATTACGGCTGGTCGCAGGGTCCCGCCAACGTGCCCACCCAATTCGGCCTGTTCCCGCCCATAAGCGACGTGGCGAAGGTGCCGGGCCTGCTCGTCTCCGGAACCCAGCAGGGCATCACCGATTTCATGCACGACGTCTCCGCGGAATTCTCCGGCACCGGGTCGTTCGGGACATCCCTGAACTCGTTCAGCATGCCCTCGTCGGGGCCGTCGGCGCTCACGTTGCCCAGCCCGGCCGACCTCGTCTCCGCGCTCTCCCCGGTCAACGTCGCCGACAACATCTACAACGCGGTCAACACGCTGTCGGGCGCGGCCGCGGACGGCTACGCGACGCTGCTGCCCACCGCCGATGTCGCGAACGCCCTGCTGACCAGCCTGCCCGCGTACGACTTGACCCTCTTCGCCAACGGACTGCAGTCGGGCAACCTCGTCGCAGCCATCGGCCAACCGATCGCAACCGACACGTACCTCATCCCGCTGGCCGGGGCATTCGAAGCGTTCGCCGTCATCGGCCAGGCCTCAACGGTCGTCGGCGATCTGGGCAACCTGGTGCCCTGACGGCGTCGCGCTCAGAAGGTGTTGACCTTGTCCACGCTGACGAACATGCCGTGCTGCGTGCGGTCGTTGGTGAAGCGGGTGCCTTCCTCGGTCGCGTTGATGGTCCAGCCCTGCGCCGAGTAGGTCTTGTAGTCGATGGTGACCGTCGGGATGGCGCCCAGGTTGCCCAGCACCCACTGAACGTTGCCGCCGGCGCTGACGCTCACGCCGTTGGCGTGTTCACCGTCCTGCAGTGGGGAGTTGGTGAACGGCGCCTCGCAGCCGACGGTCTCCTTATTGATCTGGCAGCGGGTCACGCCGGACTTGGTCTCGATGAAGACGTAGCCGTTGTGGTCCGGCGGCAGCGGGATGGCGCCGACGGGCGGCGTGGTCGGGGTCGCAGGCCCGGTGGTGCCCGGCGGCGGGGCCGCGGTTGCGCTGGGGGCCGGCGTCGTGATGCTCGGCCGCGGGGTGGGGAAGGTGGGTTCGACCGGCCCGGCCCCCGGCGCGGCGACCGGCTTGCCCTCGATGGTGGAGGTGCAGCCGTCAATCAACGCGGGGCTGGCCAGCACGGGGATGAGCAGCAGCGAGCCACCGGCCAGGCTCCGCCGCGCCTTCTGCGATAACTGCACCCGCCGCTCCCGAAAATTCTCAGATTCAGCGCTCAGAGTACGCAACAAGCGGCGAAAGTTACTGTAACCACGGCCCTATCGATGCCGAGCCGATGGCGCAGGTTTACCGCTGCGTGACCGACCCGAGCTCGGCGGCCCGATGCGCGGCCGCGACGATGCCCTGGTAACCGGTGCAGCGGCAGAAGTTTCCGGACAGTCCCTCGCGTATCTCGTCGTCGGTGGGATTCGGGTTGTCGCGCAGCAACGCCGTCAGCGACATCACGAAGCCCGGCGTGCAGAAGCCGCATTGCAGCCCGTGGCACTCCCGCAGCGCCGACTGCACGGGCGACAGCGTGCCGTCCGGCGACGCGATGCCCTCGACCGTCGTCACCTCCAGGCCGTCGGCCTGGACCGCGAACATCAGGCAGGACCGGACGGCGTCGCCGTCCACGAGCACGGTGCAGGCGCCGCACGCCCCGTGCTCGCAGCCCAGATGCGTGCCCGTGAGCCCGCACTTGTCGCGCAGGAAGTCCGCCAGCGTCATGCGCGGCTCGACCGCGTCGCTGATCGGGGTTCCGTTCACCGACAACTGGATCGGCTGCTCATGCATTGCGTGCCTCCGTGACTGCCTCGTTCCAGGCGCGCGCGACCATCGTGGCGCCCACCTGGGTGCGATACGGCGCCGACCCCTGCAGGTCGGTCGGGACGTCATCGAGGTCCTGCATCGCCGCCCGGCCGATGTCCTCGGCCACCAGCTCGCCGACCGGCTGCCCGACAGCCGCGGCCTCGGCCGCCGTCGCGCGTCGGACCGTGGCGCCCAGGCCCAGCAACCCGATCCCGCAGCGCGACACGCGGTCGGCGTCGTCGAGCCGGACGGCGACCAGGGCTCCGGCGATCGCGAAATCGCCGTGGCGCCGGGCGAATTCGCGCACCGAGAACCCGGACCGGCCGTTCCACACGGGGAATCGGACGCCGGTCAGCACCTCGTCTGGATCCATCGTGGTTTCCCACAGGCCGGCGAAGAAGTCCGCGGCGGCGATCTCCCGCCGACCGCGCGGGGACAGCACCTCCATCACCGCGTCGAGTGCCAGCGCGACCGCCGGGTACTCACCCGCGGCGTCGGCGTGGGCGATCGACCCGCCCAGGGTGCCGCGGTTGCGGATCTGGAAGTGTCCGACGAACGGCGTCGCGCGCGTCAGCAGCGGAACCGCTTGGCGCACTTGGTCGTCGGCACCGACGGTGGCCTCGGTGGTGCCCGCGCCGATCCACAGCTCGGTGCCGCGGCGCTCGATGCCCCGCAGCTCGGCCAGCCGCGAGATGTCGATGAGGTGGTCGAAGTAGGCCAGCCGCATGGCCAGCATCGGGACCAGGCTCTGACCGCCCGCGATGATCTTGGCGTCGTCGCCCAGCTCGGCCAGCAGCGCGACGGCGTCGTCGACGGTGTCGGGCCGGTGGTAGTCGAACGAGGCGGGTTTCACCGGGCCGCCTCGCTGAGCAGCGCCGCGATCGACGCGGGGCTGGCGGGCAGCCGGGTGATCGTCACGCCCCGCGGCGCCAGCGCGTCGTTGATGGCGTTGATCACCGCGGGCACCGACCCGATGGCCCCGCCCTCGCCGGCGCCCTTGTAGCCGCCGGGCCCGGGGCCGGGGATCTCGACGTGGCCGAATTCGATCGGCGGCACCTCGGTGGCCGTCGGCAGCAGGTAGTCGACGAAAGTCGTTGCCAGCGGGTTGCCGTCGTCGTCGTAGGCGAGGTCCTCCATCAGCGCCCCGCCGATGCCCTGCACCGTGCCGCCGGCGATCTGGCCCTCCACGATGGCCGGATTGATCATCGGCCCGACGTCCTCGCTGACGATGTAGCGCAGCAGCGTGACCTTGCCGGTGGCCACGTCCACTTCGCAGGTGCAGGCGTGGGTCGCGTTGGACCACAGGATGGGCGCCTTGGCGACGTAGCGGGCGCTGGCCTCCAGCTCGGGTGACATGCCGGGCGGCAGCGCCTGTGGCGAGTAATAGGCGACGTAGGCCAGCTCGCCGAAGCTCACCCGCCTGGACGGGTCGTCGCGCACCGCCGCGGTCGAATGCTCCAGCACCACTTCGGATTCGGCCACCTTCAGCTGGTGGGCCGCCAGGGCCACGATCTTCCCGCGCAGGATCGTTCCGGCCTCCGCGACGGCCCCGGCGGTCATCGGGCCGCTGCGGCTGCCCTGGGTCCCCGCCCCGTAAGGCGTGATCGCCGTGTCGCCCTGGATGGTGGCGACGTCGTCGATGTCGGCGCCCAGCGCGTCGGCGGTCAGCTGAATCACGGTGGTTTCCAAGCTGTTTCCGCTGGAGCCGCCGTTCACGTAGACGTTGATCTTGCCGGTCGGCTCCATCCGCATGGTGCAACCCTCGGTGGCCAGGTGGCCCGTCGCCGCCCCGGTCGGCTCGATGTAGGCCGAGAAGCCCAGGCCCAGGTAGCGGCCCTGCGCCAGCGCCTCGCGCTGCTCCTTGCGAAACCCTTCGTGGTCAAGGATTTTCACCGCCTGCTCGAACGTTTCGCTGGGGGCGACGTGGTCGTAGGGCATGCCGTTGGGGTTGAAGTACGGCATCTCGTCGCGGCGCAACAGGTTGCGGCGGCGCAGCTCGACGGGATCCACCCCCATCTTCCGCGCGGCGACGTCGAGCAGGATCTCGCGCGCCAGCGTCTCGTACTGCCACGGCCCGCGGTAGGCGGCCAGGCCGCTGGTGTTGGTGAAGACCGTCTTGTAGTTGAAGCTGGCCTTGGGCACGCGGTAGGGACCCGGGAAGAACATGCCGATGGCGGCCGTGGTCAGCACCGGGTAGGGCGTCGGGTAGGCGCCGACGTCCTGCACGAAGTCGATGTCGGCCGCCAGGATGTTGCCGGCCTCGTCGAACGCCAGCCGCCCGGTGCCGTCGACGTGGCGGGCCTGCCCGGCCGACATCAGGTTCTCGCGCCGGTCCTCGATCCACTTGAGCGCCGCCGGCACCTTGCGGGCGGCCAGCATGATGCACATGTCCTCGCGCATCGGGACGACCTTCTGGCCGAAGCCGCCGCCGGTGTCGCGCATGATGACCCGAACCCGTTGCGCCGCAATGCCCAAGAGCCGCGCGCAGAAGGCCCGCAACTCGTGGGGCGTCTGCGTGGACGCCCACAGGGTGAGCTCCTCGGAGGCCGCGGACCACTCGACGACCAGCCCGCGGGTCTCGATCGGCACCGGCGCGTAAATCTGTTGGTAGATATTCTCTTTCACGACGCAGGCCGCCGACGCGAACAGCTCCTCGTCCGGCGGCGCGCCGCCCATGCCGCCCGCGACGTTGTTCGCGTAGGTGTCGTGCACCAGCACGTCGGCGGACTGCGCCCGGGTGACGTCGACGATCGCGGGCAGCGGCTCGTAGTCGACGTCGACCAGTTCCAGCGCGTCCTCGGCGACATACCGGCTCTCGGCGACGATCAGCGCGACGGGGTCGCCGACGAACTTCGCCTCGCCCTCGGCCAGCGGCGGGCGCGGGGTGTCCGGGACGTCCTTGCCCGCGACGGCGTGCCACGCCTCCTTGACCTCCGGGTTGAGGTCGGCGGCGGTGAACACCGCGCGCACGCCGGGCAGCGCCAGCGCCGCCGAGGCGTCGATGCCGTTGATCTTCGCGCGCGCGAACGGGCTGCGCACGAAGCAGGCGTGCAGCATGCCGGGTCGCGCGATGTCCTCGACGAAGCCGCCGCGGCCGGTCAGCAGCCGGCCGTCCTCCACCCGTTGCACGCGGGTGCCGGCGTACCGGGGCGCGGCAGCGGAGGGGGCTTGTAGGTCCTGAGTCATCGCGCTCCATCCGGTTGTCGCCTGATGAGAACCACGATGCCATCATAGGAGAGTGACGTTATCGCAGTCGATAGCCGTCGGAGTGCTGCTCGCTGCTGGGGCGGGGCGGCGCTACGGCAAGCCGAAAGTCCTGGTGGAGGGCTGGCTGGACGCGGCGATCGACGCGCTGCAGGACGGCGGCTGCGGCGCCGTCGTGCTGGTCCTGGGCGCCGCCGTGCCGACGTGGGGAGCCGCCGCCCCGCCCGGGGTGACCCCCGTCGTGGCGCCGGACTGGCGCGACGGGCTGAGCGCCTCGGTGCGCACCGGCCTGGCCGCCGCCGACCGCATGCAGGCGGACTACGCCGTGCTGCACGTCGTCGACACACCCGACGTCGGTCCGGCCGTGGTGGCCCGTGTCCTGGCCCGGGCGGCGTCGTCGCCCGGCGGGCTGGCGCGCGCCTGCTTCGCCGGCCGGCCCGGCCATCCCGTCGTCGTCCCGCGCCGGCACTGGCCGGAACTGCTGCGCGGGCTGTCGGGGGATCGGGGCGCGGCGGCCTTCCTGCGCGGCAGGCCCGACGTGGACAACGTCGAATGCGGCGACCTCGCCGGCGGTCAGGACATCGACGAACCCTGAGCGGGGGTGGCCGGCACGCCCGTCTCCTCGGCGGCGGCCCGGACCCGACCGCGCACCAGGAACCAGCCGGCGATGAGCGCGGGGACGCCGATGATCGTCGCGCCGAGCAGGTACGGTCCCTGGACCTTGTCGAAGTACATCAGGATGACCACGCCGACCAGGAAGGCCAGCGTGAGGTAGCCGCTGTAGGGCGACAGCGGCATCCGGAACTTGGGCCGCTGCACCCTCCCGGCCTTCGCTAGTCGGTAGAACTGCAGCTGGCTCGCCACGATCGTCCCCCAGGCGAACACGATGCCCACGGCGGCGATGTGCAGCACGATCTCGAAGGCCTGGCTGGGTTTGACCGCGTTGAGCACGATGCCCAACAACCCCACGGCGCTGGTGAGCAGGATCCCGCGGTAGGGCACCCCCCTCTTCGACATCGGCGCGGTAAACCTCGGGCCACTTCCGTTGATCGCCATCGAGCGCAGGATGCGGCCCGTGGAATACAGGCCCGCGTTCAAACTCGACAGCGCGGCCGTCAGAACCACCACGTTCATCACGCTGCCCGCACCGCTGACACCGGCCTTGGAGAAGAACGTCACGAACGGGCTGACGTTGGCTTTGTAGGCGGTGTAGGGCAGCAGCAGGCCCAACAGGACGGTGGACCCGATGTAGAAGACCGCGATGCGGAACACCACCGAGTTGATCGCGCGCGGCATGATCTTCTCCGGGTTCGCCGTTTCGCCGGCCGCGATGCCGACCAGTTCGATTGCGGCGTAAGCGAACACCACCCCCGAGGTGACGAGTACCAACGGCAGCAGGCCGGTGGGCAGCAGCCCGCCGTGGCTGTCCCACAGGCCCGGCCCGGTGTCGTGACCGTCGACCTTGAACCGTCCGACCAGAAAGACCGTGCCGACGACGAGGAAGGTCACCAGCGCCAGCACCTTGACCAGCGAGGCCCAGAACTCGAGCTCACCGAACGCCTTGACCGAGATGAGGTTCATCGACAACACCAGCAGCAACGCGATCAGCGCGAGGGTCCACTGCGGGATGGCCTGGAAGGCACGCCAGTAGTGGCAGTAGTGCGCGATCGCCGTGGTGTCCACGATTCCCGTCATCGACCAGTTCAGGACGTACATCCAGCCGGAGACGAAAGCCAGCTTCTCCCCGAAGAATTCGCGGGAGTAGGACACGAACGATCCCGACGACGGGCGGTGCAGCACCAGCTCGCCGAGGGCGCGCAGGATCAGGAACACGAAGATGCCGCACACCCCATAGACCAAAAACAATCCTGGTCCCGCCGACGCCAGCCGCCCACCCGCACCCAGGAAGAGGCCGGTTCCGATGGCGCCGCCCAGGGCGATCATCTGGATCTGCCGGTTTTTGAGGCCCTTGTGATAGCCCGCCTCTTCGCGCGCGAGCCGTGCGGCGGCGCTGTTCTGCTCTGACATCGAGCTCCTGCCCTGGTGGCTTCGGGACAGCTCAGGCTAACCCATCAAGGTTGCGCATGCTTGCCGGCAGCAAACGGGCGTCAGAGGCGCAGCAACCGTTCGGCGTTGCGGTGGCTGATGAGCGCCCGCTCGTCGTCGCCCAGCGGCAGTCCGTCGAGGAATGCGCGGGCGGCGACCATCGACCCGAACGGGTAATCGGCCGAAAAGCACACGCGCTCAAGGCCGACCTGGGCGATGAGGTTGGCGTAGGTCGGCTCGTCGTTGAAGTTGGCGAAGGTGTAGTTGAGGTTTTGCCGCAGATAGCTGCTGACGGGCTGCCGCAGGCCGGTCAGCTCCGGTTTGAGCGTCGCGTCGAACCGCGGCAACATGAACGACGTCGCCTCGCCCATGTGCCCGATGATGAACTGCAGCCCGGGGTAGCGGTCGAACACGCCTCCGAGGATCACGCGCAGCACATGCGTGGCGGTGTTGATGTGCCATCCCCAGCCCACGGTGGCCAGCGCGAACGTGACGTCCGCGGAGAACCCGGCGTAGCTGGCCTCGATGACGCGGGCGGGCGGGATGGTCGGGTGCAGGTAGATCGGGACGCCCAGCGCCGCCGCCCGCGACAGCACGGGGTCGAAGAACGGGTCGTCCAGGTAGCGGCCCTGGCTGTGCCCGTTGATCACGGCGCCGACGAAGCCGTGCCCGCGCACCGCCCGCTCCAGCTCCTCGGCGGCCGCCTCGGGCGCGCTGATGGGCAGCGCGGCAAAGCCGGACAGCCGATCCGGGAACCGCCCGCAGGCCGCCGCGAGCTCGTCGTTGCAGTCGCGCGCGAGCTGCACGGCCTGCGGCCCGTCGAGCTGTTCGACGCCCGGCGCGGCCAGCGACAGCACCGCCACGTCGACGCCCGCCTCGTCCATCGCCGCGATCCGGCCGTCACCGAGATCGCGGATCGGCTCGACGAGGCCCGCGCGGGTCGCCAGCCACCGGCCCGGGCCGTTCAGGAATTCCGTTGTGGCGTAATGCTCTTCGAGGGCTATTGTCCGCACTAGCCCGCCAGCACCCTGGCCGCGGCGCTCCAGTACGACAGCTCGTCGCGTTTGGCGGCCAGCCGGATCGTCTTGGTGTAGCCGTATTCGGCCAGCGTCTCCTGGGCGTGCTCGCGCCCGAACCCGCTGTGGCCCACCCCGCCGAACCCGGTGCCGATCGAAATGCGGTGATAGTTGTTGACGAACACGGCGCCGGCCCGGATCCGCCGGCTCACCCGCAGCGCCCGATCACCGTCCTGGGTGAACACGGCCGCGACCAGTCCGAACGGCGTGGCGTTGGCGATGCGGACCGCCTCGTCCTCGTCGGTGAACGGAATGAGGGTGACCACCGGCCCGAAGATCTCGTCGCGGGCCACCCGCATGGCGGGGGTGACGTCGGTCAGGACGGTCGGTGCCACGTAGAAGCCGTCGGCCAACCGGGGATCCTCGGGCAGCGGCGCCTGAGCGGCGATGCGGGCGCCTTCGGCAACGCCGATCCGCAGGTAGTCCAGAACCTGCTTCTGCTGCTTGCGGGTGACCAGCGGCCCGACGTCGGTGGCCGGGTCGGCGCCGTCACCCACCCGCAGCCGGCTCACCGCCGCGCACAACTTCGCCTCGAACTCCTCATATGCGCTCTGCTGCACCAGGATTCGCGAGGCCGCGGTGCAGGCTTCGCCCTGGTTGAAAAAGCCGCCGTCGACGGCGGCCAGCAGCGCCTCGTGCCGGTCGGCGTCGTCGAAGACCACCAGCGGGTTCTTCCCGCCGAGCTCCATCAGCGCCGGGGTGAGGTTGCCGGCGGCGGTGCGCAGCACCGCCGCGCCCGTGCGCGGCGATCCGGTGAAGGAAACCTTGCCCACCAACCGGTGTCCGGCCAGCGCGGCGCCCACCTCGCCCTTGCCCGGCACGGCCTGCACCACGTGGTCCGGCAGGACCGACTGGATCAGCTCGACCATGCGCAGCACCACCGAGGGCGCCTGCTCGGGTGGTTTGACCACGACGGCGTTGCCCACGGCCAGGGCCGGCGCGATCTTTCCGGCGGTGTGGATGGGTGGCCAGTTGAACGGCACGATGCACGCGATCACGCCGTAGGGTTCCAGCGTGGTCACGTCCAGAACGGGCCCGTAGTCGCGGGCCTGGCTGGGCAGCGCCTCCACCAAGCCGCCGAAGTACTCGAAGACGGCGATCGCGGCTTCCACGTCGAAATTGCGCGTCTGCGTGATCGGCTTGCCCATTTCCAGCGTTTCCAGGGCGGCGATCTCGTCGGCGTGGGCGCGGATGACCTCGGCGATCTGCCGCAGGTAGCGGCCGCGTTCGCGGGCCGGGCGCTGCTTCCAGTTCAGGTGCGCGGCGTGGGCCCGGCGGACGGCCTGGTCCACCTCCTCGGGCCCCGCGCCCTGGACGACCGTGACCGTCTGACCCGTCGCCGGGTTCTGCACGACGAATTGGTCGTCAGTGGACGCCGAGGACCAGCGGGTCCTAGTCCGCGTGAGACTGGGAGCTTGCAAATTCATAAAGCGCACCGTCCGGTTGAGGGGTTTGGGATCGACGCGAGCCAATTGCGAACGCTAAATTGCCTCAACCGTCAGGCGCCAACGAAAATTTCTGATGGAAGCCATCACCCCCGGTGATAATTGCTCGGTGGAGCTTCGCCAGTTGGACTACTTCCTGGCCGTCGCGGACACCCTCAGCTTCACCCGCGCCGCCAAGAGGCTGCACGTCGTCCAGTCCGGGGTGTCCGCGACCATCAAGGCGCTCGAACGCGAGCTCGGCGCGGAACTGTTCGTCCGCGGCCCGGCGGGGGTGACGCTCACCCCGGCCGGACAGGAGCTGGCGCCCCACGCCCGCGCCACCATCGAGGCCGCCCGCGCGGCCAAGGATGCAGTCGCAGCCACGGTCGGGGCCGTCCGCGGCACCGTGCGGCTCGGGACGTTGATGTCGATCAACAACATCGACCTGCCGACGCTGCTGGCCGACCTGTACACGCGGCATCCCGACGTTTTGGTCCAGGTCCGTTTCGCACGGGCCGGCTCCGCGGGCCTGGCGCAGCAACTCCGCGACGGCAACCTCGACGTCGCCCTGTTAGTCCTGCCCGACGGGCCGCCGGCCGAACTGCACACCCGACTCGTCGCCGCGTTCGAGCTGCTGTTGGTCGTCACGGTGACTCATCCGCTGGCGGTCCGGGGATCGGTGACCCTGGCCGAGCTGGGCGGGATGTCGTTCGTCGACGGGCCGCCGGGGTACGGCAACCGGGAGGTGGTCGACCGGGCCTTCGCCGCCGCCGGGGTGCAGCGCACGGTCGCCCTGGAGGTCGCCGACATCGCCACCACCGCGACCCACATCCGCAACGGCATAGGAATCGGATTTCTCAGCCGGTTCATCCTCGACGAGATCGGCGATGACGGTCTGGCTACGGTCCGGATCTCCGATCAGGAGATCTGTTGGCGGCTGTACGTCGCGATGTCGGCGGTCCGCCCGACCAGCGCGGCCACCCGCGCGGTGTTCTCGCTCATCGAGGAGATGATCCCGGAACCCGGCGCGTCGAGTGTGCGCTGACGGCGTCTGCGTGTGAGCTGACGGCTTTAAGTGTGAGCTGAGGGCTTTGGGTGTGAGCTGAGGGCGGGAATCCGGGCGCTTTTCGACCCTGGCGCACCACGCAAAGACCTCAGTTCACACCCAACGCGCTACGCCCGTGGAATAGGACCCCGACCCGTCGAATGTGAGCTGACGGCGTCGGGTGTGCACTGACGGCGGGAATCCGGGCGCATTTCGACCCTGAATGCACGCGCAAAGCCCCGAATTCACACCGAGTGGGCGACCCCCGGGAACAAGACGGCGGCGCCCGCCGTTGGCATGGTCAACAACTTGAGTGAATCCCACTCAACCTTGGGTTGACACCAGGGTGCCCGAAGGGGCAGGCTTGAGCGGGGTTCACTCAGCATAGTGGCACCACAAATGCTCTACACACTCAGGAGGAATCACTATGGCTCGTGCGGTCGGCATCGACCTCGGGACCACCAACTCCGTCGTCGCAGTTCTGGAGGGCGGTGACCCCGTCGTCGTCGCCAACTCCGAGGGCTCGCGGACGACTCCGTCCATCGTTGCGTTCGCACGCAACGGTGAAGTGCTGGTAGGCCAGCCCGCCAAGAACCAGGCGGTGACCAACGTCGACCGCACCGTGCGGTCGGTCAAGCGGCACATGGGCACCGATTGGTCCATCGAGATCGACGGCAAGAAGTACACCGCGCAGGAGATCAGCGCCCGCGTGCTGATGAAGCTGAAGCGCGACGCCGAGGCGTACCTCGGTGAGGACATCACCGACGCGGTGATCACCGTGCCCGCTTACTTCAACGACGCCCAGCGGCAGGCGACCAAGGAAGCCGGCCAGATCGCCGGCCTGAACGTGCTGCGCATCGTCAACGAACCGACCGCCGCGGCGCTGGCCTACGGCCTGGACAAGGGCGAGAAGGAACAGACCATCCTGGTCTTCGACCTGGGCGGCGGCACCTTCGACGTCTCGCTGCTCGAGATCGGCGAGGGCGTGGTCGAGGTCCGCGCCACCAGCGGTGACAACCACCTCGGTGGCGACGACTGGGACGACCGCATCGTCAACTGGCTCGTCGACAAGTTCAAGGGCACCGCCGGCATCGACCTGACCAAGGACAAGATGGCGATGCAGCGGCTGCGTGAGGCGGCCGAGAAGGCCAAGATCGAGCTCTCGAGTTCGCAGAGCACGTCGATCAACCTGCCCTACATCACCGTCGACGCGGACAAGAACCCGCTGTTCCTCGACGAGCAGCTGACCCGCGCCGAGTTCCAGAAGATCACCCAGGACCTGCTGGACCGCACCCGGCAGCCGTTCAAGTCGGTCATTTCCGACGCCGGCATCTCGGTCGCCGACATCGACCACGTGGTGCTGGTGGGCGGTTCCACCCGCATGCCCGCGGTGACCGAGCTGGTCAAGGAGCTCACCGGCGGCAAGGAGCCCAACAAGGGCGTCAACCCCGATGAAGTTGTGGCGGTGGGAGCGGCTCTTCAGGCAGGTGTCTTGAAGGGTGAGGTGAAAGACGTTCTGCTGCTGGACGTCACGCCGCTGAGCCTCGGTATCGAGACCAAGGGCGGCGTGATGACCAAGCTCATCGAGCGCAACACCACGATCCCGACCAAGCGGTCGGAGACCTTCACCACGGCCGACGACAACCAGCCGTCGGTGCAGATCCAGGTCTACCAGGGTGAGCGCGAGATCGCCTCGCACAACAAGCTGCTCGGCTCCTTCGAGCTGACCGGCATCCCGCCGGCTCCGCGCGGCGTGCCCCAGATCGAGGTCACCTTCGACATCGACGCCAACGGCATCGTGCACGTCACGGCCAAGGACAAGGGCACCGGCAAGGAGAACACGATCAAGATCCAGGAGGGCTCCGGCCTGTCCAAGGAGGAGATCGACCGGATGATCAAGGACGCCGAGGCCCACGCCGAGGAGGACCGCAAGCGCCGCGAGGAGGCCGACATCCGCAACCAGGCGGAATCGCTGGTGTACCAGACGGAGAAGTTCGTCAAGGACCAGCGTGAAGCCGAGGGCGGGTCGAAGGTTCCCGAGGAGACGCTGTCCAAGGTCGACGGCGCGATCGCCGAGGCCAAGACGGCGCTCGGCGGCACCGACATCGGCGCGATCAAGTCCGCGATGGAGAAGCTGGGCCAGGAGTCCCAGGCGCTCGGCCAGGCGATCTACGAGGCCACCCAGGCCGCCGGCGGGCAGGCCGCCGGTGACGCCGGTGGTCCGCAGCCCGGCTCCGCCGATGACGTCGTGGACGCGGAGGTGGTCGACGACGACCGGGAGGCCAAGTGACGGAGGGCAACCCCCAGGAACAGGTGACGGTCACCGACAAGCGGCGGATCGATCCCGAGACCGGCGAAGTACGGCACGTTCCCCCCGGCGCGGCAGCGCCGGGTGGGGCGGCGCCGGCCGGCAAGGGTGAGGGTGCCGACAAGGTCGCCGAGCTGACCGCCGACCTGCAACGGGTGCAGGCCGACTTCACCAACTACCGCAAGCGGGCGCTGCGCGACCAGCAGGCCGCCGCGGACCGGGCCAAGGCCGCCGTCGTCAGCCAATTGCTGGGCGTGCTCGACGATCTCGAGCGGGCGCGCAAGCACGGCGACCTGGAATCCGGCCCGCTGAAGTCGGTCGCCGACAAGCTGGACAGCGCGCTGACGGGCCTCGGCCTGACGGCGTTCGGCGAGGAGGGCGAGGACTTCGACCCGGTGCTGCACGAGGCCGTGCAGCACGAGGGCGACGGCGCCGACGGCTCCAAGCCGGTGATCGGCACCGTCATGCGGCAGGGCTACAAGCTGGGCGACCAGGTGCTGCGGCACGCGCTGGTCGGCGTCATCGACACCATCCCAGACACCGTCTCCGGCGACTGCGAGGAAGCGGTCGCAGCCGAAACTCGAGAGCCCGACACGGGCGATAACGCCGACACTCCGGTCGAGTAGGCACAAAAATCAGTTACGACAAATGGATAGAGAAAGGTGAAAGGGGGTGACGCGACATGGCCCAGCGTGAATGGGTCGAAAAGGACTTCTACAAGGAGCTGGGCGTCTCCTCCGACGCCAGCCCAGAAGAGATCAAGCGCGCCTACCGCAAGCTGGCGCGCGACCTGCATCCGGACGCGAATCCCGACAACCCCGCCGCCGGCGAACGCTTCAAGGCGGTGTCGGAGGCGCACAACGTGCTGTCGGATCCGGCCAAGCGCAAGGAGTACGACGAGACCCGCCGCCTGTTCGCAGGCGGCGGCTTCGGTGGGCGCCGGTTCGACGGGGGCAGCGGCTTCAGCTTCAATGTCGGCGGTGACGGCGCCGAGTTCAACCTCAGCGACTTGTTCGACGCCGCCGGCCGAAGCGGCGGCGCCAACATCGGCGACCTGTTCGGCGGCCTGTTCGGCCGCGGCGCAGGTGGTCCCCGCCCCAGCCGGCCGCGGCGCGGCAACGACCTGGAAACCGAGACGGAGCTCGACTTCGTCGAGGCGGCCAAGGGCGTGGCGATGCCGCTGCGGCTGACCAGCCCCGCGCCGTGCACCAACTGCCACGGCAGTGGCGCGCGCCCGGGCACCAGCCCCAAGGTGTGCCCCAGCTGCAACGGGTCCGGGGTGATCAACCGCAACCAGGGCGCGTTCGGGTTCTCCGAACCCTGCACCGATTGCCGGGGCAGCGGGTCGATCATCGAGCACCCGTGCGACGAGTGCAAAGGCACCGGCGTGACCACCCGCACCCGAACCATCAACGTGCGGATCCCGCCCGGCGTGGAGGACGGGCAGCGGATCCGGCTGCCCGGGCAGGGCGAGGCGGGGCTGCGCGGGGCGCCGTCGGGCGACCTGTACGTGACGGTGCACGTGCGACCGGACAACGTCTTCGGCCGTGACGGCGACGACCTCACCGTGACCGTTCCCGTCAGCTTCACCGAATTGGCTCTGGGCTCAACGCTTTCGGTTCCCACGCTGGACGGCAAGGTCGGCGTCCGGGTGCCCAAGGGCACCGCCGACGGCCGCATCCTGCGGGTGCGCGGGCGCGGCGTGCCCAAGCGCGGCGGGGGCAACGGCGACCTGCTCGTCACCGTGAAGGTGGCCGTGCCGCCGAACGTCGAGGGCGCCGCCCAGGAGGCGCTGGAGGCCTATGCGGCCGCCGAGCGGTCCAGCGGGTTCAACCCACGCGCGGGATGGGCGGGTAACCGCTGATGGCCAAGAACCGCAAAGACGAGGCCCGCACCTTCCTGATCTCGGTGGCCGCTGAGCTGGCCGGCATGCACGCGCAGACGCTGCGCACCTACGACCGCCTCGGGCTGGTCAGCCCGAGGCGGACCCCCGGCGGGGGACGCCGTTATTCGGAGCGCGACGTCGACCTGCTGCGTGAGGTGCAGCGGCTGTCGCAGGACGAGGGCGTCAACCTGGCCGGCATCAAGCGCATCATCGAGCTGACCAACCACGTGGAGGCCCTGCAGGCGCGTGTGAAGGAGCTGACCGAGGAGCTGGCGCAGGCCCGCGCCGGTCAGCGCCGCGACCTTGCGGTGGTGCCCAAGAGCACCGCCGTCGTGGTCTGGCAGCCGCGCAAGGGACGCCTGGTGGAGTAGCGGACTACGCTTATCGGGGCGCGCGCCGGCTGCCAAGCTGCGTCCATGTCGAGCACCACGAAGAGGTCCCGATGGACGGACGCGCTGCTGGATCGCATGCGGCACACCGGCGATGACGTGGCGGACAAGCCGGTCAGGGCGGTCCTCGAGTCGCACGGCGTCGACGCGGTCAACGCGCTCATGCGCACGCTGGTGCGCAACGACCAGCCGCCGCCCGGCGAATTGCCGGAAGAAATCAGGGCCTACCTGGCCGAGACGCACGCCCTGCCCGACTGGGCCGACATGGGCAAGATCAGGCGGGGCCAGCAGCTGTACGAGACCTGGGGCGTGCTGATCACTCTGTGCCTGTTCTGCGCCTCCCTGCCGGCGTCGTACGCGGCGGCCGACGGCGTGAAGGTGCTTTACCTGACCGCGCGGCTCGACACCGACGCCCGGCGGCGGGTGATCGAGACCGGCCAGTTCCTCATGGACGTACTGAGCGTCGGCGGCCTCGACGAACACGGCAGGGGCCGGCGCACCGTCCAGCGCGTCCGCCTGATGCACGCCGCAGTGCGGCAGCTGATCGAGGCCCGCAACGAGCAGGCGGCGCGCACGGGCGAGCCGCCACTGTGGCATCCCGAGTGGGGCACTCCGATCAACCAGGAGGACCTCGCCGGGACGAAGCTCGTGTTCTCCTACATCGTCGCGGACTCGCTGCCCCGGTTGGGAGTTCGCCTGCCCGCCAACGACGTCGACGCCTACCTGCACCTGTGGAACGTCATCGGGCACCTGATGGGCATCGACGACGCGCTGCGCGTGCACGGGATCGGCGATGCCGAGGCACTCGTCGACGCGATCCGGCGCAGGCAGTTCAGGGCGTCGCCCGAGGGGCAGGACATGACCAGGGCGCTGCTCGAGCTGATGGACGAGATGACCCCCTTCCACCGTTTCGACGACACGATCCCGCCCCTGGTTCGGCACCTGATCGGCGACGACGTCGCCGACCTGCTGAACGTGCCGAAGTCCGACCTCCCCGAGATCGGGCGGCTCGCCCAACTCAACAAGTGGGTCTACGCGCGCGTCTTCGGCCGCACCGAGCGTGCCACCCCCCGTTACGAACTGGTCTCGCGCATCGCTCGCCCCTTCGGCTACGACCTGGTCCACGGGTTGTTCCGGCTCGAGCGCGGCGGGGAGCGCGCGCCGTTCGCCATGCCCGATCGACTCGCCCGCAGCTGGGAGCTGTCGGGCTGACGGCGCCATGCGCGCACCGACCTGGATCTACCTAAAAGGAGGTTCTTTCGACATGTCCGCCCCCGCGCCTGCCGACCCGCTGACGCTGCACCGGCTGCGAGAACCCGGCACCATCGACGACGTCGTGCGCAATATCGACGAGGTCGTCGACTGGGCCAAGGACGCGCAGAGCAGCATCGGGTACTTCGCCGTTCTCTACCGCCGGATCACCCTCGCCATCCGCGAGGCGATCAAGGAAGGCAGGTTCGTCGACGGGCCTCGCATCGAGCGGCTCGACGTGGCCTTCGCCAAACGCTACTTCGACGCGTTGAACGCCCACTTCCATCGTGACGAGTCGAAGACGCCGACCCTGCCCTGGGAGGTCGCGTTCGTCGGCGACCCCGACCACCAGGCGGTCATCGTGCAGCACATGCTGGCCGGGCTGAACGCGCACATCAGCTTCGACCTGGGCCTCGCGCTGCTGACCGTCGCGGATGGCTGGCCGGACTCGTTGAGGGAGGATTACCACCGGGTCAACGACCTGCTGTGCGCCCAGATTCCGGGCATCAACAAGGAGGTGCAGCAGCTCTCCCCGGAGCTTCGCTGGCTCCGGTTGCTGATACCCGACGAAATCCAACTCATGCAGCGGTGGTTGACCGCGATGCGTGAGGGCGCTTGGCTTTTCGCCCGCTACGTGGCGACGAACCCGCCGAACGCGAAGCAGAAGGCGGTGCATCAGGAGGCCTGGACGGCGACGCTGAGCTCCTGGTACCTGCAACCCTCGGGTCGGTGGTCACCGGTGCCCCGGCTCATCCGGGCCGTCGCCAAACACGAGCCCCGCGAGGTACGAAGCAACCTCGATGCGCTGGAGGCAGTCTCGAGGCGCCCCGAGAAGGCGGCGAAGGCTCGCGCTTGATCGCGTCGTGTGGGTGAGTCACGACAGCAGGCGGCGCGCCCGTTCCAGTTCCGGCCAGGGACCGGCACCGGCGAATCGCCGCACGGCCTCGGCCAGCTCCGACCGGCTGCCCTCCCCGAGGAGATCGAAAGAGTCGATCAGGCAACGCAATTCGAACAGCGACGCGCCCTGGTGACGGGCGCACTGGATCGCGTCGGCGAGCGCGGCGCGGCGTTCCGCCGGTTCGGCGAGGGTGTGCGCGCGCACGCGCAGTACCTCGGCGTCGTAGAAGCGCATGCCCGTTTCCTGCGAGTGGCGCAACGACATGTCCAGCCGCTCGCGCGCCTTCTCCGGCTGACCGGCGGCCACCAGGAGGCGCCCGATGACCGCGTCGTGATACGTGAGGAACATGTTGAGGTGCAGAAGGCGCGACCCGTCCACGCCTCGCATGACCCTCTCCGCCCGGGTGATCAGCGTGTCGGCGTCGGCCGCGGCGGCCAAGGCGTCCAATGCCTTGACAGTGGCGTGTTGGGTCCTGCCGACCCATTGCCACACGTCCAGGCCTGCCTCCTCGCTGAGCGTTCGAAGTTCTGCGACGACATTGGCGGCTTCGGCGTTCTGGCCGCTTTCCAGCCGCATCCAGGACGCCATGAAGTAGGTGTTTGCCCTGTTGTAGGCGTCCTGGGGAAATCCCAAAACCTCGCAGCGCCGGAAGGATTCGTCCATATGCGCGCTGGCGGCGTCGAGGTCGCCGCCAACAGTATGGTTCAGTGCCAAGTACGTATGAGCTAGCGAGATCGGGTCGACGTTTACCCACCAGGCGTTGTCCAGAACGCGCGGATCAGCCGCGGAGCGGCTTGCCAAAGCGCGCAGCAGCAATGTACGGGCGGCGATGAAGTCGCCTTCCAGCCAGATGACAGAGCCCAATACTGCGGCTATCGCCGGGTAACTCCAGGGGCGGTCCTTGGTGATCCGGGCAGATAGCGAATCCAACAAGTTATGGGCACGGTGCAGCTCCGCACGCGGAACGTAATAGCTCGTCAGCGCGATGAGCGTGCTGAACAGTTCGTCTTCGAAGTCGCCGCTGCTGGCCAATGCGAGGCAGCGTTCGAAATCAGCGGGCCCCTCTCCCCTCATGCTGCCTTGGACCATGCCTGCGAGGAAGCCGCGCTCAAGTCGGATGGCGATTTCCGTCTGGTCCCTCGCCGGGCCCGCGGCGCAGTGCGCCTGCTGGTCGAGCGCCATGGTGAGGCAGGCGAGCGCCTCATGTAGCGCCCCACGGCGCCTGGCGGCGATCGAGGCCTTCCGATAGGCGTCGACGGCGTCGGCGTACTCGTGCGCTTCCGCGAAGTGCGCGGCGACCACCCGCCAGTCCGGTTCGGCGGCGGTCGCGCTGTCGGCCAACGCGCGGGCGGCCCGGCCGTGCAGGTAGCGCCGCAGCGACGGCGGGGCCAATTCGGTCGCCACTTGCCGGAGTAGCTCGTGGCGGAACCGCCAGCCGTCGGTGTCGCGCCGCTCGAACACACGCGCGCGCACCAGCTCGGCAACGACGTCGTCGACGTCGGCGGTGCGGCCCCCGGTAACCGCCCGAAGCAGCTGCAGGTCACCGGCGCGCCCGATCACGGCGGCCGCCTCGACCACCGGCACCACGTCGGGGCGCGCGTGCAGCCGCGCGAACAGCGGCGCGTACAGCGCCTCCGGCACGTCCGGTTCGTCGTCGGCCGCGCGCATGCCCGCCACGACGTGCTCGATGTAGAGGGGAATCCCGTCGCACCGGTCCCGCACCTGGCCGCGGCGCGCGTGCGACAGCGTCGGGTCCAGCGCCGTGATCAAGGCATCCGATTCCGCGTCGGTCAGCGGTTGCAGCTCCAACACCTCTGCCGCCCAACCTGTTTGGACCCAGTCGCCCTCACGCCCGGTCATCAGCACCAGCACCCGCCCGTCCGCGCCCGCGATCAGCGCGCCGAGCAGTTCCACGGTGGACGGGTCGAACCAGTGGACGTCCTCGGCGACCACCAGGCCGGGTTGGTGTCGCAAGCATGCCATCACGTACTGGTGCACCGTCTGGCCGATCAATTGGTAAAGGGTGCGGCCCTCGACCGCGACCGGGCGATAACCGTGCTCGGGTGCGATGCCCAGCACCGGCGCCAGCAGTGGCACCGTGCGAGCCGGATCCATTGAGTGCGAGCTCAATTCGCACTCCAGCAGGCGCAACCGCTCGGCGCCTTCGGTCACCCGGGTGATCTTGCAGCGCCGTTCCATCAGCCTGCGCACCGGGTGCAGCCCGGTGTCGGTGTGCAGCGGTGAGCCCCTCAGTTCGACGACGGCGCCGCCGGAGTCCCCGACGATCCGGGCGATCTCGGTCGCCAGCCGCGTCTTGCCGATTCCCGGCTCGCCGCGCAGCACCATGCCCGGGGTGCTCAGCGTTCCCGCGCGGGCCAGGTCCCAGGCGTGCTGCAGCCGGCCGCGCTCGGCGTCGCGCCCGATCAGCGGCGGTGACCCGGGAGGCGGCGCCTCGGATCGCTCGCCCAGAATCAGATGCGGCGTGATGGGCGCGTCGACGCCCTTGACCGCGACGGCCGGCCGGGTCTGCAGCTCGAACGCGTCGCGCACCAGCGGGGCGACCGCCTCCGAGACCACCACCGTGCCGGGCTCGGCCACACTGCACAGGCGCGCGGCAAGGTTGGCGGCGAAGCCGTAGACGTCGTCCTGCTCGGTGTCGAGGTACACCAGCCCACGGTGAACGCCGACCCGCACGTCGATGGCCACACCGAAGGTGCGTTGGGCCCGCTCGCTGAGCTGCGCAACCGCGCGGGTGATCTCGAGGCCGGCTGCGACGGCGCGGCGGACGTCGTGCTCGTGCGCAGTGGGATGGCCGAACACGACCAGCAGCCCGTCGCCCTTGATGGAACCGATGTGGCCTCCGTAGCGATCGACGGCCCGGTGCACCTCGGCGCGGTATCGCCCGACGAGGGTGTGGTAGGGCTCGGGTTCCAATCGGGTGGACAGCGCCGTGGATTCGACCAGATCGACGAACATGATGGTCAGGCGGCGAATCTCACCGTGATGAGCCGGCGCGGCGAGGAGGTCCTCCGCCTCGGGGTTGCCCCGGTCGACCGCAAGAACCCGCCCGGCCAGCGAGGTGGCGGTCTCGCGGTCGCCCTCGTTGAGGGCGCGCACCGCGCGATCGAGCAAGTCGTCGATCGATTCGCTGTTGCCGGGGCTCAACCTGCTCCTCCTGCCCGGGATTGGGCGTCAGACTACTCGCCGGCCCGGTTCAGCGCATGTGAAAATGACCGTTCCGCAACTCTGGTCACACCCGGATGCAGAACTGGGCGACCGCCGGCTCGCCCGGGCGGGCGCTGCGGTATCCGCCGCGGCGCAGCGCGTCCGTCGGCGCCGCCATCGGCTCGAAGCACACCACCTGCTTCTCCGGCTCGTCGCCGGCCGGCGCGAAGATCTGGGTCGCCGAGAACCCCCGCTCGAAATGCACCTCGACGCGACGATCGCCGCCGGACACCGCGAACACCGCGCCCTCGCCGACCTGGTCGTAGGCGTCGTCAAAGGCGTTGTTGCCCAACGCCTCCCGTCGCGCGGGCTCCGGTTCGGCCGCGCCGGTGGGCAGCCCCCGCTCGTCCAGGGCCAGGTGCCGCAGCGGCGGGGTCTCGATCACCCACTCGGCGCGCGGCACGTCCGGCAGGCACAGGTAGGGGTGGAAGCCGAAGCACAGCGGGACCGCCAGGTCGCCGGTCGCGGTGACCGTGGCGCGCACGGTCAGCGCGCGGTCGGCCAGGGTCACCGCGACCGTCAGCACGTGCGGGTACGGGAAGGCGGCCAGCAACTCGGGGTCGGCGCCGAAGTCCACCTCGGCGGTCAGCTCGTTTGCGGTCTGCGCCGTGACCCGCCATCCGGGATAGGCGGCCAGCGTGCCGTGGATCGGCAGCCCGTTGGGGTCGGGCCGGACCCCGTGCTCGCCCGGCGTCAGCGTCACCGTCACGCCCTCGGCCGTGTAGCGGGCGTCCCCGAGCCGGTTGGCCCACGGGTACAGGATCGGGATCCCCATCGTCTTGCCGGCTTGGATGTACGCGTCCAGCCCGCGCCGCTGGCCCAGCAACTCCGCGCCGTCGTCGGTCAGGGAGGTGCCGATCATGCCGGCGTCCGGCACGAACGTCGCGGCCACCGGCGCGGACGGGTCGGTCAGGGTGATCGGGCGCATGCCTACCTCCACAGGGGGTCGTGCTGGATGCGTTCGGGCGGTGCCCCTTTGGCGATCAGGGCGGTTTTGGTGGCGCGGACCATGTCGGGCCCGCCGCAGATCAGGATCTGCCGGTCGCCCCAGCCGCCGTACTTGGTCACCACGTCGGGCAGGCGGCCGGTCTGGTGCACGTGCAGCCCGCGCGGCGGGGTGGGGTCGGGATAGTCGGCGGCCCACGCCGGGTCGCGGCGGTACTCCGAGACCGGCGTGACCGACAGCCACGGGTTGTGCTGCGCGACCTGCCACAGGACGGGCAGGTCGTAGAGCTCGCAGCGGTAGCGCGCGCCGAAGAAGAGGTGTACCCGCGGGTTCACCGCGTAGCGGGACAGGTCCATGATCAGCGCACGCAGCGGTGCCAGCCCGGTGCTGCCGGCGACCATCAGCACGTCCCCGCCGTCGCGGTCGACCCGCAGACCGCCGTGCGGACTGGACAGCCGCCACCGGTCGCCGGCCCGCGTTTCGTCGACGACCGCGGTGCTGACCAGGCCGCCCGGGACCTGGCGGACGTGGAACTCGATCCCGCCGTCCGGGTCCGCCGGGATCGCGGGCGAGAGGTAACGCCAACGCCGCGGGCACTGCGGAACGTGCACGTTGACGTACTGGCCGGGGTAGTAGTGCATCGGGCGGTCGAGTCGCAGCCGAACGACGGCCAGGTCGCGCGAGACCCGCTGGTGCTCGATGACGGTGCCGTCCCACCAGGCGGGTCCTTCGTCGGCGTCGGCGGCCCCGCGCATCACCCCGATGATCAGGTTGAGCGACTGGGTGGCGGCCGCGTCCACGGCCTCGGTCCAGGCTTGGCCGAGGTGATTCCGCAGCGTGGCGTGCAGCGCGCGCCGCAACGAGTCGTAATGGCCCGGCAGCACGCCGAATTTGCGGTGATCCCGGCCCAGCTGGGCCAGGAAGGCCACCGGCTCGGCGGCGCGCTGCGCGACCAGCTCGCCGTAAACCCAGTGCAACGCGTGCGCGAAGGCGGCCCGCTGCGCATCCATCTCCGGTGGGAACAGGTCGCGCACCGAGGCGTCGAGGGCGAACCAGTGGGTATAGAAGTGGCGGACCAGCTCGTCCTCGAAGGCGTCGCGCAAAACCCGCAACGCATCCCGGTCCTCGAGGCTCACGGGCGCCGATTCTAGGCGGGATGGCGACTTAAGCCTCTATCCCGAGGTGCGCAAAATCCACTAGAGTTGAGCGGAACAGACTCAACCTTGACGGCGTTGAACAACGCGACAAGCATTTTCTCTACGTGACCGAACGGAGGTGGCCTGGATTGGCCAGCGACTCTTTCAACCCGACCACCAAGACGCAGGCGGCCCTGACGTCGGCGCTGCAGGCGGCCTCGGCCGCGGGCAACCCCGAGATCAGGCCCGCCCACCTGCTGTTGGCGCTGCTGACGCAGAACGACGGGATCGCCGCGCCGCTGCTGGAGGCCGTCGGTGTCGAGCCCGCCACCATCCGCGCCGAAGCACAGCGGATTCTCGACCAACTGCCCCAGGCCAGCGGCGCCAGCTCGCAACCGCAGCTGTCGCGTGAATCGCTGGCGGCCATCACCGCCGCCCAGCAGCTGGCCACCGAGATGGACGACGAGTTCGTCTCGACCGAGCACCTCATGGTCGGGCTGGCCACGGGCGACTCCGACGTCGCCAAGCTGTTGACCGGCCACGGCGCGTCCCCGCAGGCGCTGCGGGACGCGTTCGTCAAGGTCCGCGGCAGCGCGCGGGTCACCAGCGCCGACCCGGAGGCCACCTACCAGGCGCTGGAGAAGTACTCCACCGACCTGACCGGCCGGGCCCGCGAGGGCAAGCTCGACCCGGTCATCGGCCGCGACAACGAGATTCGCCGCGTCGTGCAGGTGCTGTCGCGTCGCACCAAGAACAACCCGGTGCTCATCGGCGAGCCCGGCGTCGGCAAGACCGCGATCGTGGAGGGCCTGGCCCAGCGCATCGTCGCCGGCGACGTGCCCGAGAGCCTGCGCGACAAGACCGTCATCAGCTTGGACATGGGCTCGATGGTGGCGGGCGCGAAGTACCGCGGCGAGTTCGAGGAGCGGCTCAAGGCCGTCCTGGACGACATCAAGAACTCCGCCGGGCAGATCATCACCTTCATCGACGAGCTGCACACCATCGTCGGCGCCGGGGCGACCGGCGAGGGCGCGATGGACGCCGGCAACATGATCAAGCCGATGCTGGCCCGCGGCGAGTTGCGGCTGGTGGGCGCCACCACGCTCGACGAGTATCGCAAGTACATCGAGAAGGACGCCGCCCTGGAGCGGCGGTTCCAGCAGGTGTTCGTCGGCGAGCCGTCGGTGGAGGACACCGTCGGCATCCTGCGCGGCCTCAAGGACCGCTACGAGGTGCACCACGGCGTGCGGATCACCGACTCCGCGCTGGTCGCCGCGGCCACCCTGTCCGACCGCTACATCACCGCCCGGTTCCTGCCGGACAAGGCCATCGACCTGGTCGACGAGGCCGCCAGCCGGCTGAAGATGGAGATCGACTCCCGGCCCGTCGAGATCGACGAGGTCGAACGCCTGGTGCGCCGCCTGGAGATCGAGGAGATGGCGCTCGAGAAGGAGGAGGACGAGGCCTCCAAGGAGCGGCTGGACAAGCTGCGCGCCGAGTTGGCCGACCAGAAGGAGAAGCTGGCCGAGCTGACCACCCGGTGGCAGAACGAGAAGAGCGCGATCGACATCGTCCGCGAGCTCAAGGAACAGCTGGAGGCGTTGCGCGGGGAGTCCGAGCGCGCCGAGCGCGACGGCGACCTGGCCAAGGCCGCCGAGCTGCGGTACGGGCGCATCCCCGAGGTGGAGAAGAAGCTCGACGCCGCGCTGCCGCTGGCCGAGGCCCGCGAGAACGTGATGCTCAAGGAGGAGGTCGGGCCCGACGACATCGCCGACGTGGTGTCGGCGTGGACGGGCATCCCTGCCGGCCGGCTGCTGGAGGGGGAGACCGCCAAGCTGCTGCGGATGGAAGACGAGCTGGGCAAGCGCGTCGTCGGGCAGCGCAAGGCCGTGCAGGCCGTGTCCGACGCGGTGCGGCGTTCCCGCGCCGGGGTCGCCGACCCCAACCGGCCCACCGGTTCGTTCATGTTCCTGGGCCCGACCGGCGTCGGTAAGACCGAGCTGGCCAAGGCGCTGGCCGACTTCCTGTTCGACGACGACCGGGCCATGGTCCGCATCGACATGAGCGAGTACGGCGAGAAGCACTCGGTGGCCCGCCTGGTCGGCGCGCCCCCCGGCTACATCGGCTACGACCAGGGCGGTCAGCTGACCGAGGCGGTCCGCCGCCGGCCCTACACGGTGGTGCTGTTCGACGAGGTCGAAAAGGCGCACCCGGACGTGTTCGACGTGCTGCTGCAGGTGCTCGACGAGGGCCGGCTGACCGACGGGCAGGGCCGCACGGTCGACTTCCGCAACACGATCCTCATCCTGACGTCCAACCTCGGGTCGGGCGGCAGCGAGGAGCAGGTCATGGCGGCGGTGCGCGCGGCGTTCAAGCCGGAGTTCATCAACCGCCTCGACGACGTGCTGATCTTCGAGGGGCTCAATCCCGAGGAGCTGGTGCAGATCGTCGACATCCAGCTCGAGCAGCTGGGCAAGCGGCTGGCGCAGCGGCGGCTGCAGCTGGAGGTGTCGCTGCCGGCCAAGCGCTGGCTGGCGCAGCGCGGCTTCGATCCGGTCTACGGCGCCCGGCCGTTGCGCCGGCTCGTCCAGCAGGCCATCGGCGACCAGCTCGCCAAGATGCTGCTGGCCGGCGACGTGCACGACGGCGACGTGGTGCCCGTCAACGTCAGCCCCGACGGCGACTCGCTGGTCCTGGGCTGAGTCAGCTCGGCGACCAGACGCAAAAGCCCCCATTTCCCCCCGAAATTGGGGGCTTTTGCGTCTGCTGGCGGCGGCTTCGCCGCGCTCGCGATCGCCACACCTGTGACGCGGTTGTGACCTGGTCGAATTCTGTGTTCCGGCCCAACAGCAGATACCCTGTGTGGGATGGTCCCCCTTTGGTTCACGCTCTCCGCACTGTGCTTTGTCGGTGCGGGCGTGCTGCTGTACGTCGACCTCGATCGACGCCGCGGCCGGAGCAGGCGCCGCAGGTCGTGGGCGCGCTCGCACGGATTCGACTACGAGCGTGAATCATCCGACATCCTCAAGCGCTGGAAGCGCGGCGTGATCTCCACGGTGGGCGACGTGCCCGCCCACAACGTCGTCCTGGGCCAGATCCGTGGCGAGGCGGTGTACATCTTCGACCTCGAGGAGGTCGCCACCGTGATCGCGCTGCACCGCAAGGTGGGCACCAACGTCGTGGTGGACCTGCGGCTCAAAGGGCTCAAAGAGCCACGCGAGAGCGACATTTGGCTGCTGGGCGCGATCGGGCCCCGGATGGTGTACTCCACCAACCTGGACGCCGCCCGGCGGGCGTGCGACCGCCGGATGGTCACTTTCGCCCACACCGCGCCCGACTGCGCCGAGATCATGTGGAACGAGCAGAACTGGACGCTGGTCGCGATGCCGATCGCCAGCACGCGCGCCCAGTGGGACGAGGGCCTGCGCACCGTCCGGCAGTTCAACGACCTGCTGCGGGTGTTGCCGCCGGTGCCCCAGGAGACCCCCGCCGAGACGGGATCGCCTGCGGGACTTCGCAATGCCGCGCCGAGTCGTCCCCTTGCGCCCGCCGCTCGCGCCGAGCTGCCTTCCCGGCGGGCCCAGCAGGACGTGTCGGGGCTGCTCGGTGACGCGGCCCGCCGCGCCCCCGAGCCGGTGCGCCGGGAGCAGGGCCGCACCGACGCCCTGCGCCGCCCGCCGCCCACCGGCCGCAACGGCAATCAGGCCTCCAACTACCAGCGCTGATAGCGCGGGGTGGGTCCGGGGGCGGTTAGCGCCCCGTCATTACACTGTCGCTCATGCCTCGCCCCGTAGCCCTGATCACCGGGCCTACGTCCGGGATCGGCGCCGGTTACGCGCGACGCTACGCGAGCGACGGCTACGACCTGGTCCTGGTGGCCCGCGACGTCGACCGGCTGACGCGATTGGCGGCGGAGCTCGAGGGCGCGGCCGGGAGCGTCGAGGTTCTGCCCGCCGACCTGGCCGACCCCGCCGGCCGGAGCAAGGTCTGCGATCGCCTCGCCGCAGGAGTCCGGGTGTTGGTGAACAACGCCGGCTTCGGCACGTCCGGTGACTTCTGGGCCACCGACCCCGCGCTGCTGCAGGCCCAACTCGACGTCAACGTCACCGCGGTGATGCACCTCACCCGCGCCGCGCTGCCGGCGATGCTCGACGCCGGCGCGGGCACCGTCATCAACATCGCCAGCGTTGCCGGGCTGGTGCCGGGGCGCGGGTCGACGTATTCGGCGTCCAAGGCGTGGGTGATCTCGTTCAGCGAGGGCCTGGCCGTCGGCCTGCAGGGCACGGGCGTCGGCGTGCACGCCGTGTGCCCGGGGTACGTGCACACCGAGTTCCACGCCAGGGCGGGCATCGAGATGGCCAAGCTGCCGTCGTTCCTGTGGCTCGAGGTCGACGACGTCGTCACCAAGAGCCTGGCCGACATCGCCGCCGGCAAGGTGATCAGCGTTCCGGGCCTGCAGTACAAGGCGATCGTCACCGCCGGGCGGCTGATCCCGCGGGGCCTGGCGCGGGCCGCGACCCGACGGGTAGGGGGCGGTCGTGGGCGAACCTGACCCGCGCGCCGAGCTCGCCGAGCTGGTGCGACGGCTGTCGGTGGTGCACGGCCGGGTGACATTGTCGTCGGGCAAGGAGGCCGACTACTACGTCGACCTGCGCCGGGCCACGCTGCACCACCGCGCCTCCGCGCTGATCGGTGAGCTGATGCGCGACCTCACCGCCGACTGGGACTACGCGGCCGTCGGCGGCCTGACCCTGGGCGCCGACCCCGTCGCGACGGCCATCATGCACGCGCCCGGGCGCCCGATCGACGCGTTCGTCGTGCGTAAGTCCGCCAAAACCCATGGGCTGCAACGCCTTATCGAGGGCTCCGACGTCGCCGGCAAGCGGGTTCTGGTGGTGGAGGACACCAGCACCACGGGGAACTCGGCGCTGACGGCGGTGCGCGCGGTTCAGGACGCGGGCGGCGAGGTGGTCGGGGTGGCCACCGTGGTGGACCGCGCCACCGGCGCGGCCGAAGCCATTGAGGCCGAGGGCTTTTCGTACCGCAGCCTGCTGGGCCTGGCCGATCTGGGGCTGGCTTAGGCCGCGGGCGGTATGCGCAGTCTCATCGCGTTGCTCGCCATCGCCGCCTGCGTCGTGGGCTGTTCGGGCTCCAACCATCCCGTCCGGCCCTACGGCGCGCAGGGTGCCAGGCTCGGCGAATCGCTGGCGCTGCTGGGCTGGAACATGTCGGTGTCGAACCTGCGCTGGGACGGCGATTACGTGCTGATCGATGTGGACGCCTCGCCCGCGGATCCGAAAGCGCCGCACGCCAAACCCGAGGACATTCGCTTCGGCCTCTACGGCGCGCTGGCGCACCCGCTGGAGTCGAACGGCCTGGGCAGCTGCGACCAGGCCGTGGCCGGCGTGCACGATATCCAGCACGCGCTTGCTGCGCCTCCCGACCGGCTCGTGGGCACGGTTTGCCTTGGGCCGCTCAAGGATCGGAGCCAGGTGCGCGGGGTGTACGGCTACTCGCCGCGCGACCGGATCCCGAACACCTCGTCGGCCTACCCGGTCGCGTTCCCGGTCGGGCTGCCGCCCACCAATTCCAACGACACCGGCCTGGTGGTCAAGACCGTCAGCCTGACGGCCTGGCGCGCCGACGGCGCCCCGGTGACGAAGGCCCAGCTCGGCGACCCGGCCGCGTTCAACGGCAACGGCTACATGTTGCTGGGCCTGCAGGCCGACGCCCTCGCGGAGCGGTATCGCGACGACTCGGCCAGGCGCGGCGGCCCGATGATGCTGCTCGCGTCGCCCACCCTGCCCGCCCCGGGCCTGAACCCGGCGTGCGCGGCATACGGGTCGTCGGTGCTGATCCTGCCCGACGCCTCGCTGGATTCGGTGCACGTCAACGCGTCGCTGTGCACCCAGGGCGAGATCAACCAGGCGCTGCTCTACGCGACGGTGGCGATCGACGGCACCCACGCCGGGGTGTGGACGCAGCGATGAGCGAACCCGGGCCCACCGAATGGGGAACGACGGCCGGCGTCGGGCCCTGGCCCGGCGATCTGCCCGATGATCCGCGCTATGACCCGAACCTGCTGCGCGACGGCGATACTCGCAACGTCGTCGACGCCTACCGGTACTGGACGCGGGAGGCGATCATCGCCGACATCGACCGGCGGCGCCAGGCCCTGCACGTGGCGATCGAGAACTTCGGCTACGACGCCAACATCGGGTCGGTGGTGCGCACCGCCAACGCCTTCGCGGTGCACACCGTGCACATCGTGGGGCGGCGGCGGTGGAATCGCCGCGGCGCCATGGTGACCGACCGCTATCAGCGGCTGTGCCATCACGACAGCGTCGCCGACATGCTGGACTTCGCCGCGGGCGCGGGCCTGACGGTGGTGGGCGTGGACAACGTGCCGGGCGCGGCCCGGCTGGAGGAGGCGGCGCTGCCGCGGGAGTGCCTGCTGGTGTTCGGCCAGGAGGGTCCGGGCATCACCGACGACGTGCGGGCCGGCGCGGCGCTGACGGTGTCGATCGCCCAGTTCGGCTCGACGCGCAGCATCAACGCGGGTGTGGCCGCGGGGATCGCGATGCACGCCTGGATCCGCCAGCACGCGGACCTCTCGCGCGCCTGGTGAGTGGGAATGCGTGACCTCGAGTGTGAATCAGCGGCCTTCAGTGTGAGCCTATGGCTTTCGGTGTGAAGTGAGGGCGGGATTTCGGCGTTTTTCCCGCCCAGGATGCACACGGAAAGCCCAGGATGCACACGGAAAGCCCTGAGTTCACACTCAACTCCACAGCGTCACATGCACTTTGGGCCGAAATCGGGTCACGCCGACGCCCGAGCCGCGGATCATCGCCTGCGTGCATCGCGGGGTGGTGATGAAGCGGACCAGCTCGGACACGGCGGGCTGGCGGACCGAGGGTGCCAGCGTCGCCGCGCACCACTCGCCGGAGCGGTCCAGGCCGGGGCCGGACACGTGGGTCAGCCGCCCGGCCGCGAGGTCCTTCGCGACGGCGAAACCGATCGTCAGGCTGACGCCGCCGACCCGCTGCACCTCCTCGAGCGCGGCGGCGTCGCTCTGGAAGATGCGCTGCTGTGACTCCGGAACTGCCAAGCCGCGCAACATGTTTGCGATCTCTCCGTCGACGCCTCCGGCCGACGGGCCGAGCATCCACTGCTGCTGGCGCAGCAGTGCCGCCGTCGGAATGCCAACCGCGACTGGGCTGTTGGGCGCCGCGACGGCGATGATCTGGTATTTCAGGAACGGCCGCACGAAGATCGTGTCGTCGGGACCGATCGAGCTCGCCGGGCCGATCGCGATGTCGACGGCGCGCGAGCAGATCAGGTCACGGAACCGGCTCGTCGGATGCACGCTCAGCTCCACCGACAGGTCGTCGGCCCGCGACGAGAACAGCTCGATCAGCCCGGGCGCGGCGTGTTCGGCGAAAGCGGTGGACGCCGCGATCCGCAGCAGCCGGCGCCCGTGCGCGGCCTCGGTGACCTCGATCGCGGTTTGTTGCTGCAATCCCAGGATCTCGACCGCGCGGCTGGCCAGGCGCAGCCCCCCGGGCGTGAACGCCAGCCCCGCACCCGTCCGGGTGAACAGCGGGTCGTCGAGCTCCTTGCGCAGGGCCGCCACCAGCATCGAGATGCCGGCGTCGGAAACACCGAGCTCCGCGGCGGCGGCCCGCACCGAGCCCAAACGGACCACCGCCGAATAGGCCCGAAGTTGAGCCGGAGTCACGTCACGAGCCTACTTCTGGCTTACTTTGAAGGGGTGCGCGACGTGCTTGCCGAGCTGACGGCGATCTGGCGTGCCGGCGGCACCGCCGGGCTCGGGACGGTGGTGCGGACCTTCCGGTCCGCGCCGCGGCCGCCGGGGGCCTCGATGGTGGTGGCGCCCGACGGGTCGGTGGCCGGCTCGGTGTCGGGCGGCTGCGTGGAGGGCGCGGTGTACGACGCCGCGACCGAGGTGGCCAAAACGGGCACGCCGCGGCTGGAGCGCTACGGGGTCAGCGACGGCGACGCGTTCGCCGTCGGGCTGACGTGCGGCGGGATCATCGACGTCTTCGTCGAGCCGATGTCGCGCACCACGTTCCCCGAGCTCGCCGCGGTCGCCGACGACATCGGGGAGAACCGTCCCGTCGCGGTCGCGACCGTCATCGCCCACCCGGACGCGCGGTGGCTGGGGCGGCGGGTCGTGGTCCGGCCGGACGCGCTGGACGGTTCGCTGGGCTCGGCGCGCGCCGACGCCGCGGTCGCCGACGACGCGCGCGGCCTGCTTGCGGTCGGCCGCAGCGACGTCCTCAAGTACGGGCCCGACGGACAGCGGCTGGGCGACGGCATGGAGGTGTTCGTGTCCAGCTACGCGCCGCGCCCACGGATGCTGGTCTTCGGCGCCATCGACTTCGCCGCCGCGCTGGCGCAGCAGGGGTCGTTTCTCGGCTACCGGGTCACGGTCTGCGACGCCCGCGAGGTGTTCGCCACGCCGGTGCGCTTCCCGACGGCAGACCACGTCGTCGTCGACTGGCCGCACCGCTACCTCGCCGCCCAGGCGCAGGCGGGCGCCGTCGACGAGAACACCGTGATCTGCGTGCTCACCCACGACCCCAAGTTCGACGTGCCGGTGCTGGAGGTGGCGCTGCGGCTGGACGTCGGCTACGTGGGTGCGATGGGATCGCGCCGCACGCACGACGACCGGATGGACCGGCTGCGCGCGGCGGGGCTGACCGATGCCGAGCTGTGCCGGCTGTCCAGCCCCATCGGGCTGGACCTCGGCGCCCGAACGCCCGAGGAGACCGCGGTGTCGATCGCCGCCGACATCATCGCCAAGCGCTGGGGCGGCGGGGGTCGTCCGTTGACCGAGACCGCCGGGCGCATCCATCACGACGCGCAGGTCGAAGCCAGTTCAGTGATTACTTAACTCGCTATTGACGGCCATGTCAGCGCGGCTGACACTGCTGCAATGCAAGTACCGGGACCCTTCGAATACGAACGTGCAACCAGCGTCGACCACGCGGTCGGGTTGCTGGATCGGCTGGGGGAGGGGGCGCGGGTGATCGCGGGCGGGCACAGCCTGCTGCCGATGATGAAGCTGCGCATCGCCAACCCCGAGTACCTGGTCGACATCAACGACCTGGCCCCCGAACTCGGCTACGTGATCACCGACCCGACGCTGGTGCGCATCGGCGCCATGACCCGCCATCGCGAGATCCTCGAATCCGACACCCTGGCCGCCGTGTGCCCGATCTTCCGCGACGCCGAACGGGTGATCGCCGACCCGGTGGTCCGCAACCGGGGCACCCTGGGCGGCTCGCTGTGCCAGGCGGATCCGGCCGAGGACCTGGTGACGGTGTGCGCCGTGCTGGACGCGGTGTGCCTGGCCCGCGGGCCCGCGGGCGAACGCGAAATACCGATCGACGATTTCGTCGCCGGGCCGTACGAGACCGCTCTGGCGCACAACGAGATCCTGGTCGAGGCCCGAATCCCCTTGCGGCTCAACAGCTCCAGCGCTTACGCCAAGGTGGAGCGGCGCGTCGGGGACTGGGCGGTGACGGCGGCCGGGGCGGCCGTCACGCTGGACGGCGCCGAGATCGTGGCCGCGCGTGTGGGACTGACGGCGGTCAATCCCGACCCGGCCGCGCTGGCCGAGCTGTCGGCGGCCCTCGTCGGCCGGCCGGCCACCGACGAGACCTTCGCCGAGGCGGGCCGGCGCGCGGCGGAGGCCTGCGACCCGGCGACCGACGTGCGCGGCACCGCGGAGTACAAGCGGCACCTCGCCTCCGAACTGACCATCCGCACGCTGCGCAGGGCGGCCGAACGGGTGCGCGAACAAAGGGGAAACTAGCCATGCAGGTGAACATGACCGTCAACGGCGAACAGGTGACCGCCGAGGTCGAACCCCGGACGCTGCTGGTGCACTTCCTGCGGGATCAGTTGCGGCTCACCGGAACCCATTGGGGCTGCGACACCAGCAACTGCGGGACGTGCGTGGTCGACGTGGACGGGGTTCCGGTGAAGTCGTGCACGATGCTGGCCGCGATGGCGTCCGGGCACAGCGTCCGAACCGTCGAGGGGCTCGCGGTGGACGGCCAGTTGGACCCGGTGCAGGAAGGGTTCATGCGCTGCCACGGGCTGCAATGCGGTTTCTGCACGCCGGGCATGATGATCACCGCCCGCGCCCTGCTGGACCGCGACCCCCATCCCGACGAGGAAACCATCCGCGAGGCGATCTCCGGGCAGATCTGCCGGTGCACCGGATACACCACCATCGTGCGTTCCATTCAGTGGGCCGCGAACAACTCCACCGTAAAGGCCGAGTCATGACCACCATCGAGTCAAGGCCGCCGTCGCCCGAAGACACCGCGGACAACGACCAAAAGCCCTGCGGCCACGGCCGGATGCTGCGCAAGGAGGACCCGCGCTTCATCCGCGGCCGCGGCACCTACGTCGACGACGTCGCGCTGCCGGGCATGCTGCACCTGGCCATCCTGCGCTCGCCGTACGCGCACGCGCGCATAGTCGGCATCGATTCGACTGCGGCCCTTGCCCATCCGAAGGTCAAGGCGGTGGTCACGGGCGCGGACCTGGCCGAGAAGGGGCTGGCCTGGATGCCGACCCTGTCCAACGACGTGCAGGCCGTGCTGGCCACCGACAAGGTGCGCTTCCAGGGTCAGGAGGTGGCGTTCGTCGTCGCCGAGGACCGGTATTCGGCCCGCGACGCGCTGGAGCTCATCGACGTCGACTACGACCCGCTGGATCCCGTCGTCGACGTCCGCACGGCGCTCGACCCGTCGGCGCCGGTGATCCGCACCGACCTCGACGGCAAGACCGACAACCACATCTTCGACTGGGAGACCGGTGACGCCGCGGCTACCGAGGCGGCGTTCGCGCGCGCCGACGTCGTCGTCTCCCAGGAGATGGTCTACCCCCGGGTGCACCCCGCGCCGATGGAAACCTGCGGCGCGGTGGCCGATTTGGACCCGGTGACCGGCAAGCTCACGCTGTGGACCACCTCGCAGGCGCCGCACGCCCACCGCACCCTGTATGCGTTGGTGGCCGGCCTGCCCGAGCACAAGATCCGGGTGATCTCGCCCGACATCGGCGGCGGATTCGGCAACAAGGTGCCGATCTACCCCGGCTACGTGTGCGCGATCGTCGCGTCGCTGGTGCTGGGCAAGCCGGTCAAGTGGATGGAGGACCGCAGCGAGAACCTGACCTCCACCAGCTTCGCGCGCGACTACATCATGGTCGGCGAGATCGCCGCGACGAACGACGGCAAGATCCTGGCGATCCGGTCCAACGTGCTGGCCGACCACGGCGCGTTCAACGGCCAGGCCGCGCCGACGAAGTACCCCGCCGGATTCTTCGGCGTGTTCACCGGCAGCTACGACCTCGAGGCCGCCTACTGCCACATGACCGCCGTGTACACCAACAAGGCGCCCGGTGGGGTGGCCTACGCGTGCTCGTTCCGGATCACCGAGGCGGTGTACTTCGTCGAGCGGCTGGTGGACTGCCTGGCCTTCGAGCTCAAGATGGACCCGGCCGAGCTGCGGCTGCGAAACCTGTTGCGGCCCGAGCAATTCCCGTACCAGAGCAAGACCGGCTGGACGTACGACTCGGGCGACTACGAGGCGACCATGCGCAAGGCCATGGACATGATCGGCTACGACGCGCTGCGGGCCGAGCAGGCCGCCAAGCGCGAGCGCGGCGAGCTGATGGGCATCGGCATGTCGTTCTTCACCGAGGCCGTCGGCGCCGGGCCGCGCAAGGACATGGACATCCTCGGCCTGGGCATGGCCGACGGGTGCGAGCTGCGCGTGCACCCGACGGGGAAAGCCGTTGTGCGGCTGTCGGTTCAGACGCAGGGCCAGGGCCACGAGACGACGTTCGCGCAGATCGTCGCCGAGGAGCTCGGCATCCCGCCCGAGGACATCGAGGTGGTGCACGGCGACACCGACCAGACCCCGTTCGGGCTGGGCACCTACGGCAGCCGGTCGACGCCGGTTTCGGGCGGGGCGGCGGCGCTGGTGGCCCGCAAGGTGCGCGACAAGGCGAAGATCATCGCATCCGGCATGCTCGAGGTGTCGGTCGCCGACTTGGAATGGGAGAAGGGCAGTTTCCACGTCAAGGGTGACCCGTCGGCGTCGGTGACCATCGCCGACATCGCCATGCGCGCCCACGGGGCCGGCGACCTGCCCGAGGGCATCGAGGGCGGCCTGGACGCCGAGGTCTGCTACAACCCGGAGAACCTGACCTACCCGTACGGCGCGTACTTCTGCGTGGTGGACGTCGATCCGGGCACCGCGGTGGTCAAGGTGCGGCGGTTCCTGGCCGTCGACGACTGCGGCACCCGCATCAACCCGATGATCATCGAGGGCCAGGTGCACGGCGGCATCGTCGACGGCATCGGGATGGCGCTGATGGAGATGATCGCGTTCGACGAGGACGGCAACTGCCTGGGCGGGTCGCTGATGGACTACCTGATCCCGACCGCGATGGAGGTGCCGCACCTGGAGACCGGCCACACCGTGACGCCGTCGCCGCATCACCCGATCGGCGCCAAGGGCATCGGCGAATCCGCCACCGTGGGATCGCCGCCCGCCGTGGTGAACGCGGTGGTGGACGCGTTGGCGCCCTTCGGGGTTCGGCACGCCGACATGCCGCTGACGCCGTCGCGGGTGTGGGAGGCCATGCAGGGCAGAGCGAGGCCACCCATTTGATCACGATCAGCGAACGGGCTCGGCAACTGATCGCGGCGCGGACACCGTTCGTGCACGCGACCGTGGTGCGCGCCCAGCCGCCCACCTCGTCCTACCCGGGTGATGAGGCAATCCTGTTGGCGGACGGCACAATCGAGGGCTTCGTCGGCGGCCAGTGCGCCCAGAACTCCGTCCGCAAGGCGGCACTCGGCGCGTTGCAGACGAACGAAAGCGTCCTGCTGCGGGTGCTTCCCGACGGCGACGTGCACTTCCCCGAGGCGCCCGGCGCCTGCGTCGTCGTCAACCCCTGCCTGTCCGGCGGGTCGCTGGAGATCTTCCTGACACCGCAGCTGCCCGCGCCGCTGATTGAGATCTACGGGGCCACCCCGATCGCCGACGCGCTGGCCCAGCTGTGCGGGGTGCTGGGCTATGACGTGCGCCGCGACGGTGATCTGGCCGATGCCAGCGCCGTCGTCATCGCCAGCCATGGCGGGCCGGAGGGCGAGATCATCCGCGCGGCACTGGATCACGGCGTCGGGTACATCGGACTGGTGGCCAGCAAGGTGCGCGGCGCCGCGATCCTGAACGCGCTCGGCCTCTCCGACGACGAGCGGGCGCGCGTGCACACGCCGGTCGGCCTGCCGATCGGCGCCAAAACCCCCGCGGAGATCGCGGTCTCGATCGCGGCCGAGCTGATCGCCGGCATCCGCGGCGGCGACCTGTGCCGCTCCCTCGCGACGCGGGCCGCCCCGTCCGAGGCCGTGGATCCGGTGTGCGGCATGACCGTGACGGTCGGCCCGGCCACCGAGCATTTGCGGCTGGCCGGCGAGGACCACTGGTTCTGCGGCCCCGGCTGTCGCGCCGCGTTCGCCGCCGGGAAAGCATGACCGTCACCGGTGTCGTGCTGGCGGCCGGCGTTTCGCGCAGGCTCGGCACGCCCAAACAGCTACTGCCGTACCGCGATACGACGCTGCTCGGGGCGACCCTCGCGGTCGCCCGCGGCGCAGGGTTCGACCAGCTCATCGTCACCCTCGGCGGCGCCGCCCGGGCGGTGCGAGAAGCCGTGCCGCTGGGCGGAATCGATGTGGTGACCGTCGCCGATGCCGGTACCGGATGCGCGGCCTCGCTGCGCGCCGCGCTGGACCGGGTGGACGCGCGGGCCGAAGGGATCGTGCTGATGCTGGGCGACCAGCCCGGCGTGCGACCCGCCACGCTGCAGCGCATGGCCGCCGAAGGGGCCGGGGCCGACATCGCCGTGTGCCGCTACGACGACGGCATCGGCCACCCGTTCTGGTTGGGCCGCAACCTGTTCGACGACCTGCGCGACCTGCACGGCGACAAGGCGGTCTGGAAGCTGGTGGAATCGGGTCGCCACGAGGTGCGCGAGCTCGCCGTCGACGGCCGGATCCCGCTCGACGTCGACACCTGGGACGACTACCGCCGGCTGGTGGGCTCGTCATGACGTTTACCGACGTCGCCGAAGTCATCAAGCGGTTCGACGCGCACGACTACCTGCTCGACACCGGCACCGCGTCGGCGATCTTCCTGGCGGTCACGCTCGGGCGCCCCCTGTTGCTGGAGGGCGAGCCCGGCGTCGGCAAGACCACCGCGGCGAAAACCCTTGCGGCCGTGCTGGACACCGAGCTGGTCCGGCTGCAGTGCTACGAGGGATTGACCGCCAGCGAGGCGCTGTACGACTGGAACTACCAGCGCCAGTTGCTGTCCATCCGGCTGGCCGAGGCGCGCGGCGCCAACATCGAAGAGGCGGACCTCTACACCGAGAAATATCTGGTCGATCGGCCCATCCTGAAGTGTGTGCGCCATCGCGGCCCAACCCCGCCGGTGCTGCTGATCGACGAAATCGACCGCGCCGACGACGAATTCGAGGCGTTACTGCTGGAATTCCTCGGGGAGGCCGCGGTCACCGTGCCCGAGCTGGGTACCTTCGTCGCCGAGCGCCCGCCGATCGCGGTGCTGACCTCCAACCGCAGCCGCGACCTGCACGACGCGCTGCGCCGCCGCTGCCTGTATCACTGGATCGACTACCCCGAGCCGGCCCGGGCCGCCGCGATCGTCCGCCGGACGGTGCCCGGCGCGACCGCACCGCTGATCGAGCACGCGACGCAGTTCATCGGCCACGTCCGCGGTCTCGACCTGGACAAGCCGCCCGGGGTGGCCGAGACGATCGACTGGGTGGCCGCGCTGGTGTCGCTGGGTGTCGCGGACCTGGTTGACGAGGCGGCGGTCGTGAGCCTGGGGGCGCTGGCCAAGACACCCGACGACCGTAGTCTGATTCGCGACACGTTCACCGAATACAGCCGCACCTGAGAGGACCGACCGGATGAAGATCGCCAACCAGTTCACCGTCAGCGCCCCCATCGAACAGGCCTGGGACGTGCTGTGCGACCTGGAGCAGGTGATCCCGCTGATGCCGGGCGCGCAGTTGACCGGCCACGAGGGCGACGACTACCTCGGCAAGGTCAAGGTCAAGGTCGGCCCGGTCACCAGCGAGTTCAGCGGCAAGGTGCGCTTCGTCGAGCTGGACCGCGACCAGCACCGCGCCGTCATCGACGGCAAGGGCAAGGAATCGCGGGGGACCGGCAACGCCGCCGCCACGGTCACCGCTCAACTGCACGAGGACGGCGACCGCACCAGCGTCACCGTCGACACCGACCTGAAAATCGTCGGCAAGCTGGCCCAATTCGGCAGCGGCATGCTGCAGCAGGTTTCGGAGAAGCTGCTCGGCCAGTTCGTGGAATCGCTGGAGGCCGAGCTGGCCTCGCAAAATGCGCCGACCCCGGCCGGCGCCGCCACCCCGAGCCCGACGGAACCCGTTCCGGGACCACGCCACGCCGCCCCCGCGGCCGAGCCCGAACCCATCGACCTGCTCGACCTCGCCGGCGGCGACCAGCTCAAGAAGTACGCCCCCATCGTGCTGGGACTGCTCGCCGCGCTGGTGCTGGGCTGGTTGCTGGGCCGGAGACACTAGCGGCTGGTGAGCATCCCACTGCTGTTGCGGGGCGTCGACCTGGCGGCGTTCGCCGCCGCCGTGGTCGCGCGCCTGCGCGGTGCGGGGGTGCCGGTCTCCGCCGACGGGCAGGCGAGCTTCGTCCAGGCGCTCCGGCAGCTGGTTCCCGGCACCACGACCGCGCTGTATTGGGCGGCGCGGCTGACCCTGGTCAACCGGGTGGAAGACCTGGGCGCCTTCGACGCCGTCTTCGCGGCGGTTTTCGGCGGCGCCTCGGCCGACGGCGCCCCAGAGCCCGAACCGGTCCTGCCCCTCCCGGGCCCCAAGGCACCCGGCGCCGGGACGCTGCGGCCGGCTGGGAGCCAATCCACCGGCGGCACAAGCGGATTGCCGTGGACCACGAGGACGGCCGCCGGCGAGGACGGCAGGGAGGCGAGCGTCCTGCTGCCCGATCTGATGCCCAGCCGCATCGCCGCGCGCGCCGACGAACCGTTCGACCGCTTCGACGCCCAAGACCTTCGGCTGCTCGGCACCTGGCTGGAGCGGACCGTCGCGCGCTGGCCCCGCCGCCGCACCATGCGATTCGAGCCCAGCCCACGCGGCAAGCGCATCGACCTGCGCGCCACCATGAACGCCTCGCGCGCGACGGGTTGGGAATCGGTGAAAGTGGCGCGAACCCGGCCACGCCGCCGGCCGCGGCGGGTCGTGCTGGCGTGCGACGTCAGCCGCTCGATGCAGCCGTACGCAGCGGTGTATCTGCATCTCATGCGGGCGGCGGCGCTGCGCCGGGGCGGCGTCCGCCCGGAGGTCTTCGCGTTCTCGACGTCGCTGACCCGGCTCACGCCGGTGCTCTCGCACCGCTCGGCCGAGGTGGCGCTGCAGAAGGCCAACGCGAAGGTCACCGACCGCTACGGCGGCACGTTCGCCGGCCGGAGCCTCGGCGCCCTGCTGGCCGCACCGCACGGTAACGCGCTGCGGGGCGCGGTGGTGATCATCGCCTCCGACGGCTGGGACGCCGACCCGCCCGAGGTACTCGCCCACGCGATGGCCAGGCTGCGGCGCCGCGCCGCGATGGTGGTGTGGCTCAATCCCCGTGCGGCGCAGGGCGAATTCCAGCCACTGGCCGGTTCGATGGCCGCGGCCCTGCCCTATTGCGACCTGTTCCTGCCGGCGCACTCGCTGACGGGTCTGCGCGAATTGCTGCACGAATTGGCGGCCGCCTAGCCCGAGGAGTTCGGTCCACTGGGCGGACCGGTGGGATGAATGCCGCCCAGATCGCCATGACGCTGTCCTCAGTAACCCCGTACCGAGGAGCGGGCAACGTCGCCCAATTCCTCGACCGCTGAACCGATAGCGGCACCTAACACCGAAGGACACAACATGTCAGCACCACGAAAGCACAACCCGGTCGTCTTCATCCACGGACTGTGGATTCACTCGGCGGCCTGGGGCCCGTGGCTGGAGCTCTTCGAGAGCTACGGCTATTCCGTCTCGGCGCCCGGGTGGCCCGGTGACGGCCCGACGGTGTCCGAAACCCGTCGGAACCCCGCGGCCCTGAACGGCGTCGGGATCGCCGAGATCGTCAACCACTACGCCGGTCTCATCCGCTCGTTCGAGGCGAGGCCGATCGTCGTCGGGCATTCCTTCGGTGGCCTGATCGCGCAGCTCCTGCTCGACAGGGGCCTCGCTGCCGCCGCGGCGGCGATCGATCCGGCGCCCATCAAGGGCGTCAAGGTGGTGCCCCTGGCGCAGGTGCGCTCAGGGTTCCCCATCCTCGGGCACCCGAGCACGCGGCGCACGACGGTCGCGCTGAACGCCAAGCAGTTCCACTACGCGTTCGGTAACACCCTGTCCAGGGAGGAATCCGACGCGCTGCACGCCGCGGTCAGCATCCCGGGCCCCGGAAGGCCGCTCTTCCAGGGTGCGGCAGCGAACTTCTCGAGGCACTCGCCGGCCAAGGTCGACATCCGCAACGCCGACCGCGGCCCGCTGCTGCTGACCTCCGGAACCGACGACCACGTCGTCCCGCTGAAGGTCACCAAGACGACTAATCGGCTTTACGCGAAGGGGCACTCGGACACCGAGTTGCACACCTTCAAGGGTCGCGGGCACTCGCTGACCATCGACAACGGATGGAAAGAGGTGGCCGACGTCGTCCTGCAGTGGCTCGCGGCAAAAGGGTTCTGAGACAACGGTTGAACACACTCCCGTCACCCGAGAGGTAGTCTGCGCGAATGCGGCTGAGCACCGAGGAAGCCGATGAGCAGCGCAGCGTCAGTGACAGGCTGCTGCTGATCATGGACGCCGTTGCGGCCGCGCCCGGCGAGGTCGGCCTGACCGAGTTGGCCAGGCTGACCGGTATCAAGAAGGCGACCGTTCACCGGCTGGCTTCCGATCTGTTGGCTCACCGCATGCTTGAACGCGGCGCCTACGGATACCGGTTGGGGCTGCATGTATTCGAGCTCGGCCAGCAAGTTCCCGCTTCACGCCGCCTGCGAACGAGCGCGAGACCCTTCATGTCCGACCTGGTCACCGCGACAGGCGAAACCGTGCACCTTGGTGTCCTGGAGGGCACGGGCATCCTCTGCATCGAAAGGCTCACCGGTCGCCGTTCCGCGCAAGCGGCCTTCGGCTCCTGGTTGCCCGCTTACTGCACGGCACTGGGGAAAGTGATCCTGGCCTACAGCCACGAGTCGGCCGCGGAGCGGACGCTCGCCGAGCCGATGCCGAAGCGGACCGGCGCCACGATCACCGATCCGCTACGGTTGGCACGCGAGCTGGAAAAGATCAGGGATGCCGGCGTGGCTTACGACCGTGAAGAATGGACGGCCGGCATCGTGTGCGTCGCCGCGCCGATCGTGGTCGAGGGTTACGTCGGCCGCGACGGGCACCGCGGCGTGGCCGCCCTTTCGGTGACCGGGCCGGCCGGCCGCATGCAGCCCGCCCGCGTCGCATCGGCGGTGCGTACGGCGGCGCTGACGATCAGCCGTAGCCTCGGCTTTCCGCAACTGAGGTGAAACCGCGGCAGCGGCCTAACGCCGGTCGATCGCCGCGATGAGCTGCTCGGGCGTCAGCGGTAAAGAGCGCACCCGCACGCCGAGCGCGTCGTGCACCGCGTTGGCGATCGCGGCGGCCGTCGGGCCCTGGGCGCACTCGCCGATTCCCAGCGGCGGGTTCCCTTGTCCGGCAACCAATTCGACGTCGACCGCGGGCACCTCGGAGAACCGCAGGATCGGGTAGGTCTCCCAGGTGTCGCTGGTGACGTTGAACTCGTCGAACCGCACCCGCTCCTTGAGCGTCCAGCTGGTGGCCTGGATCGCGCCGCCCTCGATCTGGTTCGCCGCGCCGTCGGGATTGATGATCAGCCCGGCGTCCACCGCGATGACCAGCCGGCGCACCCGGACCTCCTCGACCGCCTCGACCTCGGCGACCACCGCGCAGTACGCGGCCGAATTCTTGTACCGCGCATACCCGATGCCGTGGCCGACGGACTCCCGCCGCGTCCGGTGACCCCAGCCGGCCCGCTCAGCCGCCACCCGCAGCACGGCCCGTCCGCGCTCGTCCGACAGCTGCGCCAACCGGAACTCGAGAGGATCGCGGCCCGCGGCCAGCGCCAACTCGTCCAGGAACGACTCCGCGGCAAAGACATTGACGAACGCGCCCAGCGAACGCAGCGCCGAGGTGCGCAGCGGCATCTCGGTCAGCAGGTGGTTGATCACCCGGTAGGACGCAAAGTCATAGCCCGGCACCGAGTTGCGCCCGGTGCCGCCGCCCCACTCGACCGGCGGCTCGCCGCCCGCGCGGATCGGCTCGCCACCGGCGCGCTCGCTCGCCGCCAGCAACGCCGGCGTCGGCGTCGTGCCGGGGCGACCCATGTAGCTGCCGCTCCAGATCTCGTGGCGCCAGTCGACGACGGCGCCGTCGTCGCCGCAGTCGGCTGCTATCTCGACAACCGCGGCGGGACCGAAAGGCGCCCAAGCCAATTCGTCGGCCCGCGACCAGACCACGTGCACCGGGCGTCCGGGCACCACGCGCGCCAGCAGCGCGGCGTCCATGGCGGCGTCGTCGGCGCCGTTGTGCCCGTAGCACCCGGCGCCCTCGACGTGGCGCACCACCACCGCATCGACCGGCAGGCCCAGCGCGGTGGCCAGTTCACGCCGCAGCACGTGCACGCCCTGGCTGTGCGACCACACCTCCAGGCCGCCGTCGGCGCCGAACACCGCCGCGGCCGCCGACGGGCCGATCGAGGCGTGCGCCAGGTACGGGCGGTGATAGCGGGCCGCGTGCGACCGCGCCGTACGGGCAACCGCCCCAGCCTGTTTCGTGGCAAGCACCGACGTCTCGGCCGCCGCCGACACCAGAAACGCGGGCAGGTCGTCCTCGTCGGGCAGGGTCGGCCGCCGGTCCCAATGGGCGTCGGCGCGCAGCCGCTCGGCCGCGCGCACCGCGACCTCCTCGCGCTCGGCGATCACACCGAGGAACTCGCCGTCGCGCACGACGGTCACCACGCCCGGCAGCGCCAGGGTCGGGCCGGTATCGACATCCCGCAGCCGGGCGCCGCGCGACGCCGGCCGGACAATGCGTCCGTACAGCTGCCCCTCCAGCACCAGGTCGTGCAGGTAGCGCGGTCGCCCGGTCAGCTTGTCGGGCAGGTCCAGCCGCGCGACCTCGGTGCCGACGACCGCGTATTCCGACTCAGGCTTGGGCGTCGCCGCCCCGGTCGCCACGCGGTCCAACCGCGAATCGTCGGCGAGTTCCCAATAACTGGTGGCCAGGCCGTGCGGGCCACTGAACTCGCCGTCGACGACGTCCAACTCGTCGGGTGCGACGGCCAGCTTGGCCGCCGCCGCGTCCAGATAGATCGCCCGCACCTCGGCGCACGCCTGGCGCAGCGCCGCCCCCGACTGCTGGATCGACCGGCTCCCGGCGGTGAAGCCCTCGTCGGGACTGCGATCGGTCGACGCGGCGGTCATCCGCACGCGCGCTACACCCACGTCGAGTTCCTCGGCGGCGATCTGCGCCAGCGCCGTCAACACCCCCTGGCCCAGCTCCACCTTGCCCGAGCGCACCTCCACGATGCCGTCCGGGCCGATCCGAACCCATTCGCCCAAAACGGGATTGGCCGCCAGCGACTCCGGCAGGTCACGCACGGGCCGACCCCCGCAGCTCGGCCCCCGCGCGCAGCACCGCCGCGACCACGCGGTTGTGCGAGCCGCACCGGCACAGGTTGGAGTCCAGGGCGGCACGGACCTCGTCCTCCGTCGGGTCGGGGTTGTCGGCCAGCAGGGCCGCGGCGGCCACCACGATCCCCGACATGCAGTACCCGCATTGCGCCGCCTGCCCGGCCACCATGGCGCGCGCCACCGGGTGCGGCTGCCCGTCGTCGCCCAGGCCCTCGACGGTGCGGATCGACTTGCCGGCCACCGACCACAGCGGGGTGTCGCACGAGTACACGGGACGGCCGTCGGCCAGCACGAAACACGCGCCGCACAACCCCACCCCGCAGCCGAACCGGGTGCCCTTCAACCCCAGGTGGTTGCGCAGCACGTACAACAGCGGTGTGTCGTCCTCCGCGTCCACCTCGTGGCGACGCCCATTCACGGTCAGTTCTCCCATGGCCTCCAGCATCCTCCGGCGACGTGCTAGGGCAGGATCGGCAGACATGGATCAGCTATGGGCCAACCGGGCGGCCAGCTCCGAAGCCGCTGTCGCGCAGCGACACCTGAAACGGCTGTGGGCGCTGCCCGGAACCCAGCTGGGGGTGGTGGCCTGGCCGTCGAACCGCAAGGACCGGCTGTTCGGCACCTGGCACTACTGGTGGCAGGCGCACCTGCTGGACTGCCTGACCGACGCGCAGGTCCGCGACCCGCAACCCCACCGGCGCACGATGATCAACCGTCAGGTCCGCTCCCACCGGCTACGCAACAACCTGCGTTGGACCAACAGCTATTACGACGACATGGCGTGGCTGGCGCTGGCGCTGGAACGCGCCGCCCGGCTCGCCGGCGTCGAGCGCCATCGCGCGCTGCCCAAGCTCGCCGAGCAGTTCGTCACCGCGTGGGCGCCCCAGCACGGCGGCGGCATCCCCTGGCGCAAGCAGGACCGGTTCTTCAACGCCCCGGCCAACGGCCCGGCCGGCATCTTCCTCGCCCGCTACGGCGACCACCTGCAACGTGCCGACCAGATGAGCGACTGGATCGACCGCACCCTGATCGACCCCGAGACGCACCTGGTGTTCGACGGCATCAAGGACGGCTCGCTCGTCCGCGCGCAATACACCTACTGCCAGGGCGTCGTGCTGGGCCTGGAGACGGAGCTCGCCGCGCGCACCGGCGCGGAGGCCAGGACCCGGCACCGGGCCCGGGTGCACCGGCTGGTCGCGGCGGTCGGCGAGCAGATGGCGCCGGCGGGCGTGCTGCGGGGCGCCGGCGGCGGGGACGGCGGCCTGTTCGCCGGCATCACCGCCCGCTACCTCGCGCTGGTCGCCACCGCCCTGCCGGGGGACTCCGCCGACGACGCTGTGGCCCGCGACACCGCACGCACCATCGTGCTGTCGTCGGCGAAATCGGCCTGGGACTACCGGCAGACGGTCGACGGGCTGCCGCTGTTCGGCGCGTTCTGGGACCGCGACGCCGTACTGCCCCCGGAAAACGCCGCGGGCGGCGAACAGGCGCAATTCGTCGAGGGCGCGGTGAACGCCTCCGAGGTCGCCGAGCGGGATCTGTCGGTGCAGCTTTCGGGCTGGATGCTGATGGAGGCCGCCTGTAACGTCACCGCCGTGAGCGAGACATGAGCGAACTGGGCGGCGGCTGGATCCCCGACGAGGCGACGCTCGCCAAAGCCAACCTCACCCGCTTCATGGCCTGGCTGGCCGAGACCGGGCGTGGCGAGTACCGCGACTACCAGGCCCTGTGGGCGAAGTCGGTGGACGACATCGACTGGTTCTGGGACGCCGTCTGGACCTACTTCGACATCCGGGCGGACAGCCCGCCCCGCGCGGTGCTCGGCAAGCGGTCCATGCCGGGCGCCGAGTGGTTCCCGGGCGCCACGCTCAACTACGCCACCGAGATATTCCGGCACGCCACCGGTGAGCGCCCGGCCATGATCGTCGTCGGCGAGGACGGCTTCACCGAATGGTCGTGGGCGAGGCTGCAGCGCGAGACGGCGGCGTTCGCGGCCTACCTTCGCACCATCGGCGTCAAGCCCGGCGACGCCGTCGTCGGGTACCTGCCCAACGTCGGCGAGGCCGTCGTCGCCGCGCTTGCCGCGGCCGCCGTCGGCGCGATCTGGGCGGTGTGCAACCAGGACGTGTCGGTCGACGGCGTCATCGCCCGGCTCGGCCAGGTCGAGCCGGCCGTGCTGGTGGCCACCGACGGCTCGGTGTACGCCGGCAAGCGCATCGATCGGCGCGCCGAGCTGGAAACGATCCGGCAGGCGATGCCCACCCTGAAGGCCACCGTGGTGGTGCCGCGGCTCGGGCTCGACGGCGCCGCCGGCATCGTGCCGTGGGCCGCGGCCGTCGAAAACGAGGCCCCCCTGGACATCACGGCGGTCCCGTTCGCGCACCCGCTGTGGGTGATGTTCTCGTCGGGAACGACCGGCAAGCCCAAGGGCATCGTGCACGGGCACGGCGGCGTCGTGCTCGAGCACCTGAAATACCTGAACCTGCAACTCGAGCTGTACCCCGGCGACCGCTTCCTGTGGTACTCGTCGACCAGCTGGATGATGTGGAACCTGCTGGTGTCCGGCCTGCTGGCCGACGCGACCATCGTGCTCTACGACGGCAGCCCGACGCACCCGGGCACCGACGGCCTCTGGCGGGTCGCCGCCGAGGCCGGTGTCACGGTGCTCGGCGCCGGCGCGGGATACCTGTTGGCTTGTGCCAAAAAGGAATTGAAGCCCGGCGCGTCGTACCCGCTGGAGGCCGTGCGTGCGGTGGGATCCACCGGGTCGCCGCTGCCGGCGTCCGGATTCCGTTGGGTGCAAGAGGGACTCGGCCGAGCGGTCCCGGTGACCTCGATGAGCGGCGGCACCGACGTGTGCACGGCCTTCATCGGCGGCTGCTCGATCCTGCCGGTGGTGGCCGGCGAGCTGTCCTGCCTGTGCCTGGGCGCGGCGATCGAGGCCTGGCAGGGCGAGGGGAACCCCGTCATCGGGGAAGAGGGCGAGCTGGTGCTGACCAAGCCGATGCCGTCGATGCCGGTGTTCTTCTGGAACGACGACGACGGCAGTCGCTACCGCGCCGCCTACTTCGACAAGTACCCGGGCGTGTGGTGCCACGGGGACTGGATCACCATCACCGACCGGGGATCGGTTGTGGTGCATGGCCGTTCGGACGCCACCCTGAACCGGATGGGCGTGCGGATGGGCAGCGCGGAGATCTATACCGCCGTCGAACGCATGCCCGAGGTGACCGACTGCCTGGTGGTCGGCGTCGAGCAGGATGACGGCGGCTACTGGATGCCGCTGTTCGTGCACCTGGCCGACGGCGTCGAATTCGGCGACGCGCTGCGGTCGAGGATCGTCGCCGAGATCCGCCAGCACGCCTCGCCGCGACACGTGCCCGACGACATCCTCGACGTTCCCGGCATCCCGCGGACGCTGACCGGCAAGCGGCTGGAGATCCCGATCAAGCGGATCCTGCTCGGGACCGCGCCGCACGAGGCCGTGCAGCAGAGTTCGATCGACCGGCCCGACCTGCTAGACGCTTTCGTTGCGTACCGCAGAAGTCGGGTGTCCTGACTCGGGCTCCTGTCCGGCCGGGCGCCGGCGCCCCCGGTAGGCGCGCCAGGCGGCGATGAACGCCGGGATCAGCGACACGAACAGGATGCCCAGGATGATCTTCTCCAGGTTCTGGTGCACGAACGGCACGGTGCCCAGGAAGTAGCCGGCCAGCGTCACACCGGCGCCCCACAGGATGCCGCCGACGATGTCGAACCCGAGGAACACCGGGTAGCGCATGTACGACACCCCGGCGACCGGCGGGACGAACGTCCGCACGAACGGGGCGAACCGGGCCAGGATGATCGCCCACGGCCCGTACTTCTCGAAGAACGCGTGCGACTCCGTCACGTAGTGCTTCTTGAAGAAGCGGGAGTCTTCCTTCTTGAACAGCGCCGGCCCGATCCGCCGCCCGATGAAGTAACCGCACTGGTCGCCCAGGATCGCGACCACGGCGACCGCCGGAGCCAGCACCCAGATGCTCGCCGGCGGGTTCGGGTGCGCGGCCAGCAGCCCGCCGGTGAACAGCAGCGATTCGCCGGGGAGCAGCGGAAACAGCAGCCCCGTCTCGATGAAGACGATGACGAGGATGCCGGGCAGCACCGCGGATCCGAAGACGCCGCCCGCGCCCAACCAGTACATCGGGTCGAGGATGTCCGGCAGGGCCGTCACGGTGGTGCTCACGATGCTTCAACATACCTTTGTTGCGATACTGGATGGGCCCAGCCGCCAGGAGGAGCCCATGCCCGTCGCCACCCCCGAGGTTTACGCGGAGATGCTGGGCCGCGCCAAACAGAACTCCTACGCCTTCCCGGCCATCAACTGCACCTCCTCGGAGACGGTCAACGCCGCGATCAAGGGCTTCGCCGACGCCGGCAGCGACGGCATCATCCAGTTCTCCACCGGCGGCGCGGAGTTCGCCTCCGGCCTCGGGGTCAAGGACATGGTGACCGGGGCCGTCGCGCTGGCCGAGTTCACCCGCGTCGTCGCCGCCAAGTACCCCGTCCACGTCGCGCTGCACACCGACCACTGCCCCAAGGACAAGCTGGACAGCTACGTGCGCCCACTGCTGGCGATCTCGGCGGCGCGGGTGAGCGCGGGCGGCGATCCGCTGTTCGGGTCGCACATGTGGGACGGCTCCGCGGTGCCGATCGACGAGAACCTCGTCATCGCGCGGGAGCTGCTCAAGGAGGCCGCCGCCGCGAAGATCGTCCTGGAAATCGAGATCGGCGTGGTGGGTGGCGAGGAGGACGGCGTCGTGGGCGAGATCAACGACAAGCTCTACACCACGCCCGAGGACTTCGAGAAGACGATCGACGCGCTGGGCCACGGCGAGCACGGGAAGTACCTGCTGGCCGCGACGTTCGGCAACGTGCACGGCGTCTACAAGCCCGGCAACGTCAAGCTGCGCCCCGACATCCTGGCCCGGGGGCAGCAGGTGGCGTCCGCCAAGCTCGGGTTACCCGATGACGCCAAGCCGTTCGACTTCGTCTTCCACGGCGGTTCGGGCTCGCTGAAGTCGGAGATCGAGGAGGCGCTGCGCTACGGCGTGGTGAAGATGAACGTCGACACCGACACCCAGTACGCGTTCACCCGCCCGATCGCGGGCCACATGTTCGGCAACTACGACGGCGTGCTCAAGGTCGACGGCGAGGTGGGCGTGAAGAAGGCCTACGACCCGCGCACCTACCTCAAGCTGGCCGAGGCCGGCATGACCGCGCGCGTCGTGGAGGCCTGCAACGACCTGCACTGCGCGGGCAGGTCGCTCGGCTGAGATTGCCGAGCAGACGCAAAAGCCCCCGACACGCCGACGAATTGGGGGCTTTTGCGTCTGCTCGCAATCGAAAGTCAGCCGCTCGGGGACTGGCAGATCTTCCACTGGTCGTCGCGGTATTGCAGGTCGAGGCTGCGGGTCGAGCGCAGCGACGGGTCGTAGGCCATAAAGGTGGTGATGTTCGCCTCGGCGTGCTGGCCGTTGACGACGACCTGGTCGATGCTGGCGATCACCGGATACTGCTTGGCCGCCGACACCCGCTGGTAGGTCTCCTGCCACGCGTGCTCGTCGTAGTCCACATACCCGTCGCGGGCGTTCCCGCACGTGATGGTGCGCAGGGCGGTCAGGTCGCCCCGCTGCACCGCGACGTCGTACCGCTGGATGATGTGCCGAACCTGGTCTTCCTCAGAGACTTTCGAGTGCTTGCCGCGGGTCAGCAGCACGGTGCCCAGGATCGCGATCGCGGCCAGCGCCAGCACGACCACCACCAGCGCCAGCACCCAGCCCCAGTTGACCTGCCGGGTGGTCTTCAGCTTCGCGCCGAGTCGCGGCGGAATCGATTGGGGCACAGCGGCTTTCGGTGGTACGCCCATTTGCGTCGTCGCCCCCTCGGGGCCCGGCGAGGACTCGAACACCTCCGTCGCGGGTTCCCCCGCGGTCGCGATGATCTGGGTTTCCTTCGCGTCGAAGCCGGGTGCGGTGAAACGGCGTTCCCGTTGCGCCCCTTCGGGATTCGCTTCGGGATCGTTGCCCTGATCGGGTTTGTTGATCACGACGGTCTCGGTCTCGGGGTCGTTGGGCACCATCGGCCGGCCCGCGGCCCCCTCGTCGCCGCTCGCTTCACCGGCCGCCTCGCCGCTGTTGAAGGCCCGTTCGCCGCGCCTCGGCGCGGGGCCGCGGTCGGGCTCGGGTGCATTGGGCATGCAAGGAGCTTAGCGACCCGTCCCGGGGGGACGGCAAAATAGACACCATGACGTCGATGGGAGATCTCCTCGGACCCGATCCGATCCTGCTGCCCGGCGACAGCGACGCCGAGGCGGAGCTGCTTGCCAACGAAAACCCGAGCTCCGTCGCCGCCGCGCATCCGTCGGCGTCGGTGGCCTGGGCAACCCTGGCCGAGGCGGCTTTAGCTTCCGGGACGGTCGACGCGGCCGTCACGGCCTACGCCTATGCCCGCACCGGCTACCACCGCGGGCTGGACCAGCTGCGGCGAAACGGCTGGAAGGGCTTCGGGCCGGTGCCTTACGCGCACGAGCCCAACCGCGGCTTCCTGCGCTGCGTGGCGGCGCTGGCCAAGGCCGCCGACACCATCGGCGAGACCGACGAATACCTGCGCTGCCTGGACCTGCTCGACGACTGCGACCCGGCGGCCCGCGCGGCGCTGGGGCTTCAGTAGCTCCCTAATAGCTTTCCGAGCATTCGGCGCCGCCCGGGCACTCGATCTGGACGGTCGCGTGGTCCAGCCCGCGCGCCGACAGCACCGCGCGGGCGTCCTGCAGCACCCGGGCCGAGTCGCCGTCGCTGGTCAGGTGCGCGGTGCACATGTCCTTGCCCGGCGACAGCGTCCACACGTGCAGGTCGTGCACCTCGGTGACGCCGTCGACGGCGCCGAGCGCGCTGCGCAACTCCTCCACGTCGATGTGGGCCGGCGACGTCTCGGACAGGATCCGCAGCGCCGCGCGGGCCGCCGGGTCGCAGTCGTCGAGCAGGTCCAGGCAGCGCAGGTATTCGTCGGTCTCGCCGATGG
>NZ_LZJH01000005.1:0-13930 GCF_001666745.1 Mycobacterium sp. E2699
GGCGGCGCCGATTCATGGCAAGCCCAAGGATCAGTTGGCCGGCGACGATCTGCGTGAGCAGCGCAGGTTTCGCCGGCTGCGCGCAGCCGCGATCACGGCGCTGGCCCTGTTGATGGTGGTAGCGGTGATCTCTGCGTTCGTCGCCGCCGTCCAGCGCCAGCACGCGATTTCGCAGCGCAACGGAGCCATCGCGCTGCGGCTCGATGCCGAGGCCCAGTCCATGCTGGCCGGCGCCCGCGCCGGCGGTGATATCCGTACCTTCGCGGAACTGCTGGCCGCGCGAACCCTGGCCGCACCCGACGAGAGCGCGCTGTTGCACACGGTGGCCCAGCGCACCGCCACGCAGAAGATCGTCGACACCGGAAGTCCGCTCACCGGTGTCGCATTCAGTCCCCACGGGAACCGGGTCGCCACCGCCGCCGCCGGCTCCGAACACACGGTGCGGTTGTGGAACGTCGAGACCGGCCAGCCCGTCGGCAACCCCCTCAAGGGCCACACCGACACGGTGGCCGCCGTCGCATTCAGCCCCGACGGGCACCGGTTGGCAAGCGCCAGTTGGGATCACACGGTGCGGTTGTGGGATGCCGACACGGGTCAGCAGATCGGTGCCCCTCTGAACGGTCACACCGGCGAAGTGGTCGGTGTGGCGTTCAGCCCGGACGGGCACCGGTTGGCAAGCGCCAGTTGGGATCACACGGTGCGATTGTGGGACGCCGACAGCGGCCAACCGATCGGGAACCCGCTCGCCGCCCACACCGGCAAAGTCACCGGCGTGGCGTTCAGCCCCGACGGGCATCGCATCGCCAGCTGCAGCTACGACGGCACGCTGCGGATGTGGGACACGGCGACCGGCCAACAGGCCGGCGCGCCGTTCACCGGGCCCGCCGGCAGGCTGCTGACCGTCGCATTCAGCCCCGACGGACAACGGCTGGCCAGCGGCGGCGACGATGCCACGGCGCGGTTGTGGGATGCCAACAGCGGCCAACAGATCGGCGCTCCGTTGAGCGCTCACACCGCGCCGGTTGCCGGGGTGGCGTTCAGTCCCGACGGGAAGGAGCTGGCCACCGCGGGTGACGACACGACGGTGTGGTTGTGGGATACCGCCAGCGGTCACACGATCGGTGCCGCGCTCACCGGCCACACCGACTCGGTGAGCGGCGTCGCGTTCAGCCCTGACGGGCGCCGGCTGATCACCGGCAGCGCCGATCAGACGTTGCGGCTATGGAATCTCGGCCAGACCCTCGCGGGCGGTGACGAGCTGGGGGGAGTGGCCTTCAGTCCGGACGGGCATCGGCTTGCCAGCGGCAGCGCCGACGGCACGGTGTGGTTATGGGACGCCGATACCGGCCGGCCGATCGGGCCGCCGCTGAAGGGGCACAACGGCGAGGTGCCCGCTGTGGCCTTCAGCCCGGACGGGCATCGGCTGGCCAGCGGTGGTGCGGACCGGACGGTTCGGCTGTGGGACGCCGACAGCGGCCGGCAAATCGGGGCCCCGCTGGACGGGCACGCCGGGGCGGTCGACAGCGTGGCGTTCAGCCCCGACGGGCATCGACTGGCCAGCGCCGGCGCCGACCAGACGGTGCGGTTATGGGATGCCGATACGGGCCGACCGGCCGGGGCCCCCCTCGCCGCGAAGGCCGGCATCGTTTTCAGCGTGGCGTTCAGCCCCGACGGGCATCTGCTGGCCAGCGGCAACCAGAACCAGACGGTGCAGTTCTGGGATGCCGATACCGGCCGGGCCATCGGTCCCGCCCACAAGGAGCACGGCCAGTCGGTGTTGAGCGTGGCGTTCAGTCCCGACGGGCATCGACTGGCCAGCGCCAGCGCCGACCAGACGGTGCGATTATGGAACGCCGACACCGGACAGACCATCGGTGCTCCGCTCACCGGCCACACCGACGCGGTGATGAGCGTGGCGTTCAGTCCGGACGGACACCACCTGGTCAGCGGCGGCAGAGACCGCACCGTGCGATTGTGGAACGCCGACAGCGGCCGGCCGCTCGCCGAGCCGTTCACCGGGCATACCGACGTCGTCTGGGGTGTTGCCTACGGCCCCGACGGCCAACGGGTGGCGTCGGCCGGCCTGGACCGCACCGTACGATTGTGGCCCGCGCAGGCCGTACCAAAGATGCTGTGCGACAAGCTCGCTGCCAACGTGAGCCACACGCAGTGGCGCGACTGGGTGTCGCCCGACGTCGGCTATCGGACGCTGTGTCCCGGCCTGCCCGTCGCGCCCGACTGATTCCTCAGCCCACCCGCGCCAGCCCTGCCAGCGCCACGGCGCACACCGTCGTGGTGAGCTCGATCGCGGCGCCCAGCACGTCGCCGGTGATGCCGCCGAACCGGCGCACGCAGTGGGCCGCCAGCACCGCGCCGCAGCCCAGCGCCACCAGCACCGCCACCGGCCCCTGCCACGGCCGCGGACCGGCCAGCACCGAAACGGCGAGCAGCGCGGCGAGCCAGGCGGCCAGCACCGGCGCGGGCTGGCTGCCGGCCACCCGGGCCCCCAGCGCGCTGCCCTCCGCCGCGGGCACCGACCGCCGACAGGCCAGCACCGCCGCGACCCGGCCCGCGACGACCGCCAGGACGACGGTCCCTGGTCGCAGCGCCGAGAAGGCCAACCCCTGCAACAGGATCACCAGCACGACGGCCGCCACGCCGAACGGTCCGGTCGACCCGTCGCGCATCACCGCCAGTGCCCGCCGGGGCGGGCCGTAGCAGCCCAGGCCGTCGGCCGTGTCGGCGACGCCGTCGATGTGCAGGCCGCGGGTCGCGAGCAGCAGCGCGCCCACCGCGAGCACGCCGGGCAGCGGGCTGGGCGGACCGAAAACAGCGGCGCCGCACCATGTCACGCCCGCGGCCAGCGCCCCCAGCGCGGCGCCGACCACGGGCAGCGCGGTCATCGCGCCGCGGCCCATCGGCGCGTTCCGCGCGCCCGGCACGGGCAGCACGGTTCCAAATGCGAAAGCCGTTGCCACCGAACGCATCACGGCTGCGATGGGGTGCTCGGGCCGGCCACGCCGGCCTCGGTGAATGTCGCCATCGAGGACAACACGGCCACCGCCGCGCGCAGCACGGACAGCGCCAGCGCGGCCCCGGTGCCCTCGCCCAGCCGCATGCGCAGGTCCAGAATCGGGTCCAATTCGAGGGCCGCCAGGGCCAGCTCATGGGCCGGCTCCGTCGATCGGTGGCCGGCCTGCCACCAGTGCCTCGCTCCGGGCGCCAGCCGCTCGCCCACCAGCGCCGCCGCGGTCACCGCCATGCCGTCGAGCAGCAGCGGCGTTCGCCGGACCGCCGCCTGGGCGCAAAAGCCGGCCAGCGCGGCCAAATCCGCGCCGCCGCAGCAGCGCAGCAGCCCGACGGGGTCGGGCAGCACCGATCGCGCCCGGAACAGCGCGTCGCGCACCGCGGCGGTCTTGCGCGCCCATCCCGCGTCGTCGATGCCGGTCCCGAAGCCGACCACCGCGACCGGCTCGGCGGTGGTCAGCGCCGCCACCAAAACCGCAGCCGGGGTGGTGTTTCCGATCCCCATGTCGCCCGCGATCAGCAGGTCGGCGCCGGCGTCCACCTCGTCGTCGGCGATGCCCCGTCCAGCGGCGATCGCGGCGAGGGTCTCACCCTCGGACAGCGCGTCCTGCGTCCTGATGTCGCCGCTGCCTCGCCGCACCTTGCGGGCGCCGATCCGCTCGGAGGCCGGCTCGGCGTCGACGGCCAGGTCCGCCACCCGCACCGTGGCGCCGGCAACGCCGGCGAGCACGTTGATCGCCGCGCCACCGCCGTCGATGTTGGCGACCATCTGGGCGGTGACCTCCGGCGGGTACGCCGACACCCCCGACCGGGCGACCCCGTGGTCGCCCGCGAAGACCACCACCCGGGCGCGCTCGAATTGCTTTGGCGGGCAACGCCCCTGGCACGCTGCGACCCAGACCGACAGGTCCTCGAGGCGGCCCAGGGCGCCGCGCGGCTTGGTCAGTGTGTCCTGGCGGGCGCGGGCGGCCGCGGCGGCGCCCGCATCGGGCGGCGTGACTGGCGCGAATTCCATCAGGTGCCCGACGGCTTGATCTGCACCGCCTGGCCGGCCACCACCAGCACCACCCGGCCGCACAACTCGGCGACGCGCTGGTTGAGCTCGCCCAACTCGTCGGCGAACCGGCGACCGGACGCGGTGGCCGGCACCACGGTCAGCCCGACCTCCGGGCTGACCAGCACCAGCGTGGAACCGAATGCGCCGACGGCGGCCAGCAGTTCGCCGACAGGGGTCGCCACCGAATCGCGGTCCCACCCGTCGTTGCGGTCCAGCGTGGCGGTCAGCCAGCCGCCGAGGTCGTCGACGAGCGTCGGGATGCCCGGCGACCGGCGCAATTCGGCCGCGACGTCGTCGGTTTCGACGGTGGACCAATGCGCGGGCCGGCGGTCCCGGTGCCGCGCGATCCGGTCCGCCCAGTCCGCGTCGGCGCGGCCCGTCACCGCGGGGGCCAGGTAACGGACCGGCTCACCCGGCGGCAGCGCCGTCGCGATGGCTTCCTCGGCCCAGCGGGACTTCCCGCACCGGATCCCGCCGAGCACCAGGGTGCGCACCCGGATCAGATGGCTTTCGCGCGCCGCTCAACCGACATTGCCGCCGCGCTCGACCTGGGGCCGGGGCGCCCGCATGCGGCGTATCTGTGAGGCCCGGCTCGCGGCGTAAAGACCCAGTTTCCAGCGGCTTTCGGTGTTGCTCGGGAACTTCGCGTCCACCAGCTTGCTGACTTTACGTCCCAGGATCACCGCGTCGACGCCCATGACGACCATCAGCAGCAGCATCGCGGGGGAGGCGTAGAACTGCAGCTGCGGGACGCCGATCGAGGCGACCAGCAAAAACACCGTCGCCGGCATGAACAGGCCGAGCAGGTTGCGCCGGGAGTCCACCACGTCGCGCACGTAGCGCTTGACGGGCCCCTGGTCGCGCGGCAACAGGTAGGCCTCTTCGCCGGCCATCATGCGTTCGCGGCGATCCGTCATACGGGCGCGGCTGGCGGTCCTCTCCGCCCGGCGCTCCTCGCGGCTGAGCTTCGGGCCGGCCAGCGACTTGCGGCGGGCCCGCGCCTCGGCCGAGGTCATGGGTGCCGGCGCGATCGGGCCCTTCCTCGAGTTGCGCCGGGCCGCGCTGCGCTTGGGCGTGGGCCGACCCTTGGGCCCGGTCCGGCGCGACGCGGTGTCCGCGGAACCGGCGGCATCGGTTCCCGCCGTCACCGCGGCGGCCCCTTCGAGGTCGTCTTCCCGGCCCTTCTTGCGGCCCATCAATTTCACAACGGCCAGGTTACTTGCCTGGGGGAGCAGCCGGTAACGGCCCCGGAATGCGTCGTTGTCGGCCATGCTCCAGCGCGACGCTTGCACCTACGCTTGACTGTGATGAATGGCTACCTGTGATGGGCGACGGCACGATGGCCGCGGATAATGGCCTCGCACCTGGCCGTCTCCGGCTGCCTGCCATGCAGGTTTTGGTCGCGCCGGATTGCTATGGGGGTAGCTTGTCGGCCGTCCAGGCGGCCGCCGCCATCGCGACCGGCTGGACCCGGTCGCGTCCGGGCGATCGGTTCATCGTCGCCCCGCAGTCGGACGGCGGTCCGGGGTTCGTCGAGGTGCTGGCCAGCCGGCTGGGGCAGAAACGGCGCGTGACGGTGTGCGGCCCGCTGGGCGCCGCCGTGAGCGCCGAGTGGGTGTTCGACCGCCGCTCCGCCACCGCCTATTTGGAGTGCGCGCAGGCCTGCGGGCTCGCCCTGCTCGGCGGTCCTCCCACCGCGGAGACGGCGCTGACGGCCGACAGCAGTGGCGTCGGACAGCTCATCGCCGAGGCGCTGAGTGTCGGTGCGAGCCGGATCGTCGTCGGGTTGGGCGGCAGCGCGTGCACGGATGGCGGGAAGGGGATGATCACCCAGCTCGGCGGGCTGCAGGATGCGCGCCGGGCGATGACCAACGTGGACCTGATCGCCGCCACGGACACCGAATATCCGATGCTGGGCCCTTGGGGCGCGGCCAGGGTGTTCGGGCCGCAGAAGGGTGCGGACACCACCACCGTCGCCGCGCTCGAGGTCCGGCTCGAGGCGTGGGCGCTCGAACTGGAGGCGGCGGCCGGGCGGGACGTGAGCTCGGAACCCGGGGCGGGCGCCGCCGGGGGGCTGGGCGCCGGCCTGCTCGCGCTGGGCGGCCGGTGTGAGTTGGGCGCGGAAATCATCGCCGAACACACCCACTTGGCCGACGATCTCGAGACCGCGGACATGATCGTCACGGGTGAGGGCCGGTTCGACGAGCAGTCCCTGCACGGGAAGGTGGTCGGCTGCCTCGCGGAATCGGCGCGTCCGCTGGGTATTCCGGTGATCGTGCTGGCCGGCCAGGTCGGCCTGGAAAACTCCGCGGTTCGCTCGTCGGGCATCATGTCCGCCCTGTCCATCGCGGATTACGCCGGTTCGGTGCGGTTGGCGCAGGCCGACGCGGCCAATCAGCTCATGGGTTTGGCCTCTGAGGTGGCGGCGCGACTCGGGAATAGCGGTCCCGCAATGTACCGTTGAGGCAGTGGGCTTTCACCGTGCGGGCCGTGCCCGACCATGAGCGCGGGTCGTGCCCGACAACTGAGCTATGTAGGAGAAGCAATGACGGTGCAAAACGAGTCGAGCGCCAAGACGCATGGCGTGATCCTCACCGAAGCCGCCGCTGCCAAGGCGAAGTCCCTGCTGGACCAGGAGGGCCGTGACGACCTGGCGCTACGCATCGCGGTCCAGCCCGGCGGGTGCGCCGGCCTGCGTTACAACCTGTTCTTCGACGACCGGTCCCTGGACGGCGACCTGACCGCGGAGTTCGGTGGCGTGACGCTGACCGTGGACCGGATGAGCGCGCCCTACGTCGAGGGCGCGTCCATCGACTTCGTCGACACCATCGAGAAGCAGGGCTTCACGATCGACAACCCCAACGCCACCGGTTCCTGCGCCTGCGGTGACTCGTTCAACTGACCGGCTGGGCAGCTAGTCCCGATCGCGGCGGCGACCCGCTTCGCCCGGCTTCGCCGCCCTCGCGATCGCCGCTAGTACGAGCCCGCGGTGCGGAGCACGTACGAGCACACCATGATCTGGCCGCGCTGGAATAGCAGCTGAGCGATGCCCTGCATGTCGTCGCGCGCGGGGCCGCCGGTCGCGGGGGATACCCGCATGGTGAACAGCGCCTGAGCCTGGTATTGCGACAGGTAGACGATTTTGTCGATCGATATCAGCTGGATGTCGGAGAACTGCTTGCGAAGGGCGTCGCTGCTCATTCTGGCCAGCGCCTGGTCGCTCCGCTTGTCGCGGACGCCGTCGTACATGCCGCACAGCGCGTTGCGCATGATCACGTCGAGGTCGCGATGCTCGAGGGCGTCGAGGTAGCCCTGGATCGCGGTCTTGGCCGCGCCCTCGGAGAACGAGGTGCCGGTGTTGGCCCCGTTGGTGCGGACCCCGTAGGCGATCGCCAGCGTCAGGATGGCCGCCAGCGCGGCGGCCATCAGCGCGCCGATGAGCAGCCGCCGCCTGGGCTTTCCCGTCGGGTAGGGCATCGGGGGCGCTTGACCGGCATAATCGGGCGCAGCGGCGGGCTCGTGGGGAAATTCGAGCGGCTGGGACCCGGCGTGGGGCGTTGGTCCGGCTGCGCCGGCGGTGTGGTCCGGCGGGTGCGGACCTGCCATGTGGTTTCTCCTACCGTGGTGGGCGCGACCATTGGGCGGGCCGGGGCCCGGAGGCCCGAGACCGGGGTCCCGGCGGCGCGTTGCTTGAGTCGTTCGTAAGGCAGGCTAGCGCACGGCTTTGCGCCGACCCGGGACGCGACGGCGCCGGATACCCCCGAGTAAGCTAGATAACCTTACTAACGACGGATGGAGACTTCGTGACGATCGCGGTGACTGGTTCGATTGCGACCGACCATTTGATGCGGTTCCCCAGCCGCTTCTCCGAGCAGCTGCTGCCGGAGCATCTGCAGAAGGTGTCCCTCAGCTTCCTGGTCGACGACCTGGTCATTCACCGCGGCGGCGTCGCGGGCAACATCGCCTTCGCCATCGGTGTGCTCGGCGGCGACGTCGCGCTGGTCGGCGCGGCGGGCGACGACTTCGACAACTACCGCGAATGGTTGGTGGCCCACAACGTCAACTGCGACAACGTCCTGATCTCCGAGACGGCGCACACGGCCCGCTTCACCTGCACCACCGACGTCGACATGGCCCAGATCGCCTCGTTCTACCCCGGCGCCATGTCGGAGGCCCGCAACATCAAGCTTGCCGACGTGGTCGCCGACATCGGCACGCCGGAGCTGGTGATCATCGGCGCCAACGACCCGGAGGCCATGCAGGTGCACACCGACGAGTGCCGCAGGCTCGGGCTGCCCTTCGCCGCCGACCCGTCCCAGCAGCTGGCCCGGCTCTCCGGCGACGAGATCCGCCGGCTCACCGACGGCGCCAAGTACCTGTTCACCAACGACTACGAGTGGGACCTGATGCTGTCCAAGACCGGCTGGACGGAGGCCGACGTGATGGCCCAGGTCGACCTGCGGGTGACCACGCTGGGCCCCAAGGGCGTGGACCTGGTCGAGCCCGACGGCACCACTACGCACGTCGACGTGGTGCCCGAGACCAGCCAGGTCGACCCCACCGGCGTCGGCGACGCGTTCCGCGCCGGCTTCCTCACCGGCCGCAGCGCGGGCCTGAGCCTCGAGCGTTCGGCGCAGCTGGGCTCGCTGGTGGCCGTGCTGGTGCTGGAGTCGGTCGGCACCCAGGAGTGGGCCTGGGACCACGAGGTGGCCAAATCCCGGCTGGCCGGCGCCTACGGCGAGGACGCGGCCGCCGAGATCGCCGCAGTGCTCGCCTAGCTTCCGCGAGCAGACGCAAAAGCCCCCATTTCAGAGCGAAATTGGGGCCTTTTGCGTCTGCTCGCGAGCCCGGGTCAGAGCTGGACCGGGTAGACGGGCTCGCTGATCTGCGGCACCACGCTGTGCTCGACGAAGATCGCGTGCCACAGCATGAAGATGAGCACCGTCCACAGCCGGCGGCTGTGATCGCTTGCGCCGCTTCGGTGCTCGTCGAGCATCCGGCGCACCGCGGCCGGGTCGACCAGGTGCCCGGCCTGCGACGAGTCCACCAGCTCATAGGCCCACTCCAGCAGCTCGCCGGCGCGCAGCCAATGCCGGATCGGCACCGGGAAGCCGAGCTTGGGCCGGTGCAGCACGTGCGCGGGAACGATCGGCTCCAGCGCGCGCCGCAGCGCGTACTTGGTGGTGGTGCGGGTGATCTTGGCCTCGACGGGCAGCCGGGAGGCGACGGCGAACACCTCGGGATCCAGGAACGGGACCCGCAGCTCCAGCGAGTTGGCCATCGTCATCTTGTCGGCCTTGACCAGGATGTCGCCGCGCAGCCAGGTGAACAGGTCGACGTGCTGCATGCGGGCCACCGGGTCCCAGCCGGACGATTCGGCGTAGACCGCTGCGGTCACGTCGGTGTGGGTCCACTCGTCGCGGAACCCCGGCAGCACGTCGCGCAACTGGGCGTCGGAGAAGCTGCGGGCGTTGCCGTAATAGCGCTCCTCGAGCGTCAGCGAGCCGCGGTGCAGCAGGCTCTTGCCGCGCATGCCCTCCGGCAGGGGCTTGGACACCTTGCCCATCGACCGCCGTACGGGCCGGGGCAGATAGTCAAAAGGCTTGAGCGACAACGGCTCCCGGTAGATGGTGTAGCCGCCGAACAGCTCGTCGGCCCCCTCGCCGGACAGCACCACCTTGACGTGCTTGCGGGCCTCGCGGGCGACGAAGAACAGCGGCACCAGCGCCGGGTCGGCGACCGGTTCGTCGAGATACCAGACGATCTCGGGCAGGGCGGCCACGAACTCGTCCGGGCTGACGACTTTGGCGATGTGGCGGGCGCCGATCGCCTCGGCCGAGGCCACGGCGACGTCGATCTCGGAGAACCCCTCGCGCTCGAAGCCGGTGGTGAACGTGATCAGCCGCGGGTTGTGCCGGATGGCCAGCGCCGCGATGGCGGTCGAGTCGATGCCGCCGGACAGGAACGCCCCGACGGTGACGTCGGCACGCATGTGCTTGGCCACCGAGTCCTCGAGCACCGCGGTGATCTCGTCGTAGCGGGCCTGTTCGGTGTCGCGGGTGATCGGGGTGGCGGCGAAGCGCGGCACGAAGTAGCGGGTGACCTCCGGCGTCATTCCCGGCCGGATGCGGGCGTAGCAACCCGATTCCAGCCGCCGCACCCCGCGGTGCAGCGTCTCGGGCTCCGGCACGTACTGCAGGACCGTGTAGTGCTGCACCGCCCGGTCGTCGATGCCGGTGTCGAACCCGACCAACTCGGCCACGTCCATCAGGCATTTCTTCTCGCTTGCCACCGCGGTGCCGCCGGTGCCGGTGGCCATGAACAGCGGCTTGATGCCGAACGGGTCACGGGCGCAGAACAATTCGCGGGTCACGGTGTCCCACAACGCGAACGCGAACATGCCCCGCAGCCGGGTCAACACGTCGGTGCCCCAGTGGTGGTATCCCGCGACGATGGCCTCGCCGTCGCCGTCGGTGGCGAACGCGGCGCCGTGCGCGGTGGCCAGTTCGTCGCGCAGCTCGAGGTAGTTATAGATCTCGCCGTTGAAGACCAGAACGTAGCGGTCGGGCGCCTCCGGCGGTCCCCAGCGCAGGGGCTGATGCGAATGCGCGATGTCGATGATGGACAGCCGGTTGAAGCCGAACACCACCAGGCCGTCGGCGCCGGGGTCGGCCCAGGTGCCCGGCTCGTCGGGCCCGCGGTGGCGCATCAGGTGCGACGCGCGGGAGATGGCGCCGTCGGCCCTGGCCGGATCACCCCCGGCGGAGGCCGCGAGGAACGCCAGCAGACCACACACGGCGCCCCAGTATGCCGCACTTGGCCGCCGGTTGTGCTGCCGCACACCGGGATGGGTCGGGGTTTCGTCGCCGACGCAAGCGGCGTGGTCTACGCTGCGTAGTATTCGGTATCCGAGCAGGAGGCGCCAACGTGACACCTCGCGAGCAGGTCGCTTCGCAACGTCTGTCGCAGGCCAGGGTCCAGCGCCGGTCCGGGGGCGCCCACCTGGGCCTTTCCCGCCGTTTGCGGCCCCTGGCGCTGGCGGCGACGCTGGGTGTGCTGGCGGTCACCCTGAGCGGATGCAGCTGGTCGGAGGCGATCGGGATGGGCTGGCCGGAGGGCATCACCCCGCAGGCGCACCTCAACCGGGAGCTGTGGGTCGGGGCGGTGATCGCCTCCCTGGTCGTCGGGGTCATCGTGTGGGGGCTGATGTTCTGGTCGTCCGCGTTCCACCGGAAGAAGGCCACCGACACCGAGCTGCCGCGGCAGTTCGGCTACAACATGCCCCTCGAGCTCGTGTTGACCGTGACGCCCTTCCTCATCATCTCGGTGCTGTTCTATTTCACCGTGGTGGTGCAGGAGAAGATGACGCATCTGGCCAAGGACCCCGAGGTCGTCATCGACGTCACGGCCTTCCAGTGGAACTGGAAGTTCGGGTATCAGCGCGTCAACTTCTCCGACGGCACGCTGACCTACGACGGCGCCGATCCCGCGCGCAAGGCGGCGATGGTCTCCAAGCCCGAAGGTAAGGACGCTCACGGCGAGGAGCGCGTCGGGGCGGTGCGCGGGCTCAATCCCCAGGACCGGACCTACCTGAACTACGACAAGGTCGAGACCCTGGGAACTCCCACCCAGATTCCGGTGCTGGTGCTGCCGGCCGGCAAGCGCGTCGAGTTCCAGTTGGCCTCCGCGGACGTCATACACACCTTCTGGGTGCCGGAATTCCTTTTCAAGCGCGACGTGCTGCCCAACCCGCAGGCGAACAACTCCGTCAACGTGTTCCAGGTCGACGAGATCACCAAGACCGGCGCGTTCGTCGGGCACTGCGCCGAGTTTTGCGGGACGTATCACTCGATGATGAACTTCGAGGTTCGGGTGGTGCCGCCCAACGACTTCAAGGCCTACCTTCAGCAGCGGATCGCCGGGAAGAACAACGCCGAGGCGCTGCAGGCGATCGCGCAGTCGCCCGTCGCGGTGTCCACCCACCCGTTCGACACCCGCCGCGGTGAAATGACCACAAGCCAGTAGGTGAGGACGCTCAATGCATATCGAAGCGAGGCTGTTCGAATTCATCGCCGTTTTCTTCCTCCTGATTGCGGTGCTGTACGGGGTGCTGACCGCGCTGTACGCCAACGGCGGTGAGGAGTGGGCGGGTACCACCGCGCTGGCGCTGACCGGTGGCCTGGCGCTGATCACGGCGACGTTCTTCCGGTTCGTCGCGCGCCGGCTGGACACCCGGCCCGAGGACTACGAGGGTGCCGAGATCAGTGACGGCGCAGGGGAATTGGGCTTTTATGCGCCGCACAGCTGGTGGCCGATTCTGATCGCGCTGGCGGCCGCGGTGGCGGCGACCGGCATCGCGCTGTGGCTGCCGTGGCTGATCGTGGCGGGGGTCGCGTTCGTCCTCGCCACCGCGGCCGGATTGGTCTTCGAGTACTACATGGGTCCCGAGAAGCACTGATTTGCGACTCGAAGGTCACAATCAGGGCATCAGTTGATCCGTGGCCCCTTTGCCGCGACATCCCGCTTCGTTCGGTTCGGTAGGGTTTGCGCAGGCATATGAGAAACTCCCAAGCGCGCGCGCAACGAGGCACCCGCGGAGCCCCGCGCGCTGGTGATGCAGTTGAACAGGGCAGGCAACTATGAGCGGGCCGAATCCGCCGGGACGGGAACCTGACGAACCGGACTCCGGCGACGAATTGGGACACGAGGCCGTCGATTCCCACGACGAGCCGGAACCCGTCGATGACGACGCCCACCTCGCCCCGGCGGATCAGACCGGCCAGACGGACGCCTACTCCCGGGCCTACTCGGCGCCCGAATCCGAGCATTTCCTCAGCGGCCCCTACCTGCCGGCCGATCTCCGGCTGTACGACTACGACACCTACGACGAGTCCGCCGACGCGGACGACGAGCACCGCGCCCCGCGCTGGCCGTGGGTGGTGGGCATCGCCGCGATCGTGGCCGCGATCGCGCTGGTGGTCTCGGTCTCGCTGCTCGTCACCCGCACAGACACCAGCAAGCTGGCCAACCCCGCCACCACGACCACCCCGTCGGCGCCGCCGCCGCAGGACGAGATAACGACCACCAAACCGCCGCCGGCTCCGCCGCCTGCATCCGCGGCTGGCGCGCCCGCTCGGCCGCGGTGCGCGGCGCGGGGGCCATCAGGCGCACCGGGGGCCGGTGCGGCGTGCGCCCGGCACCCGCGCCGGGCCGGGTCGCCGGCTCGATCAGGCCCATGCGGCGCGCCCGCAGCAGCACCGGGATCGCCCCGGCGATGATCAGCGCGGAAATCGCGATGACGGCGTACAACACCCACGAGGTGTGCGAGCCGCCGGGCGTCTTGTGGAAGCCCCGGCCGAGATCCACCAGGGCGACGGCGGCCGCCACGCTGACGCCCAGCAACACCAGCCAGACGGCCGCGCAGGCGCCGAGCAGGAGGCGGTCGATGACGTCGGGCGGGATGCTGTCCGAACCACGCCGGTAGGCCGAATACCTGCTGACCATCAGCAGCTCGTCTGCGGTGCGTCGCTGTTGTTCGACGACAGCACCGTTCCGTCGCTGGTGGTGATCGAGCAATTGAGCCGGCTGACCCGGAACAGGCTGGATGCCTGGACCGATCCGACGTCGGACGTGGAGATCGGTGTCACGGTCATCGACCACGGGATGTACACGTTGTGCTGGGTGCGGGACCGGCCGGACGCGTCGACGTACGTCACCGAGATGATGTCACCCGGAGCCTTGGTGCCGGTCACCGAATAGGTGACCTGCCGCGGCCCGGCGGGTGTCGTCGTGGTGGCCGGGGGCGGTGCCGCCGCGGTCGGCGTGGCCGCCGGCGGGGCCGTTGCT
>NZ_LZJH01000006.1:0-959 GCF_001666745.1 Mycobacterium sp. E2699
CGGGGTCAAGGATTGATGCGGGTCCAGCGCGCACCGGAAGCGAAGGGCCGGACTCCGTCATGAAGTTTGCCTTGGCGAGCTACGGAACCCGCGGCGACATCGAGCCCCTCGCGGCCGTCGGTCGCGAACTGCAGCGCCGCGGGCACGAGGTGCGGGTGGGCGTGCCGCCCAACCTGATCGGCTTCGTGGAGTCGGCCGGGCTGCCCGCGGTCGCGTACGGGCAGCGGGATTCTCAGCAGCAGCTGGACGAGGACTTCCTGCACAACTCGTGGAAGTTCACCAACCCGGTCAAGCTGGCGCGCGAGGCCATGGAGCCGGTCCGGGCGGGCTTCGACGAGCTGGGCGCCGCGCTCAAGCCGCTCGCGGACGGGGTCGACCTGTTGGTGACCGGCCAGCTCTATCAGGAAATCGCCGCCAACGTCGCGGAGTACTACGACATTCGGTTGGCCGCCTTGCATTTCTACCCGATGCGGCCCAACGGACACATCGCGTTCCCGGCGCGCCTGCCCGCGCCGCTGGTGCGCTCGACGATGAAAACCCTCGACTGGATGTACTGGCGGTTCACCCGGAGCGCCGAGGAGGCGCAGCGCCGGGACTTGGGACTGTCCAAGGCCACTTGTCCTGCGCCGCAACGGATGTCCGAGCGCGAGGCGCTGGAGATCCAGGCCTACGACGAGTTGTGCTTCCCCGGGCTGTCAGCGGAGTGGGGCGCTCGGCGGCCCTTCGTCGGGGCGCTCACCATGGAGTCGCCCACCGACGCCGACGACGAGGTCGCCTCGTGGATCGCCGCGGGAACCCCGCCGATCTACTTCGGGTTCGGCAGCATGCCGGTGGGCTCGCTCAAGGATCTGGTCACCATGATCGGCGGGGCATGCGCGGAGCTGGGCGAACGGGCGTTGATCTGTTCGCGGGCGCAGGACACCGGCGTCCCCGATTTCGACCATGTGAAAGTCGTGGCG
>NZ_LZJH01000007.1:0-884 GCF_001666745.1 Mycobacterium sp. E2699
ATCCTGCTGGCCGGCACCGCGATCGTCTCCTACTTTCTCGGCGACAGCATGCAGGCGATCATCATCGGCGTGATCCTGGCGGCCAGCATCGGCTTGGGGTTCGTCAACGAGTATCGGGCCGAGCGGGCCGCCGCCGACCTGCACGCGGCCGTGCACCACAACGCCGTGGTGCGCCGCGACTCGAAGTTCGTCACGATCGGCGTCACCGACCTGGTGCCCGGTGACGTGGTCCGCCTGTCGCTGGGCGAGGCCGTGCCCGCCGACGTCCGGCTGATCGACGTCACCGGCCTGGAATGCGACGAGAGCATCCTGACCGGCGAGTCGACGGGCTCGGAGAAATCGCCGCAGCCTGTGCCGGCCGGCGCCGAGCTGGCCGAATCGACCGACCTCGCTTTCATGGGCACCATCGTGAGCGCCGGGGAGGGCACCGGGGTGGTGTACGCCACCGGCAGGGATGCCGAATTCGGCCGCATCGCAGCGGGTTTGGACAAGCGCCAACCCGAGACCGATTTCCAGGTGGGGCTGCGCCGGTTCTCCTACCTGCTGCTGCAGGTCGCGATCGCGCTGATGGTGGTCATCCTGGTCAGCAACCTGCTGCTGCACAAGCCGATCATCGATTCGGTGCTGTTCTCGCTGGCGATCGCGGTCGGCATCACGCCGCAGCTGCTGCCCGCCGTGGTGAGCACCAGCCTGGCGACGGGATCGCGACAGCTGGCCAAGGCCAAGGTGCTCGTCAAACGCCTGGTGTGCATCGAGGACCTGGGCGACATCGACATCCTGATCACCGACAAGACCGGCACGCTGACGGAGGGCCGCATCAGCTTGGTCGACACCGTCAACCCGGCCGGAGTGCGCAACGACTCGGTGCTGCGGCTGGCCCTGCT
>NZ_LZJH01000008.1:0-16474 GCF_001666745.1 Mycobacterium sp. E2699
CAAAACACCCCCAGCCAACAACTGAGGGTGTTCACTATGTCGCGAGACATCTGTCCTCGATGTCTCGCGACATCACACAGTGGGCGAAGGGGGACTTGAACCCCCACGTCCCGAAGGACACTGGCACCTGAAGCCAGCGCGTCTGCCATTCCGCCACTCGCCCGGAAAAACAACCGATGGACCATATCACTCTAATGGCCGTCCGCCCCAATCGCCTTGGCGGGACCGGCCGCCCGGTCGCGCCGCCCGCGACCGCCGCCGCGGCGTCCTGAGCTGCACGGATGCGATTCTCAGAGTTCCCGAGGTGCCGCCGCATCGCGGTGTCCCGATACCATGCTGGAGTGACCCAACACGCGGGCGGTCCGTTTGCCTCGCGCCCGCGACACACCACGGCAGCTGCGGGCGAGCGCTGACGCATGAGTAGCCAAAAGGGGCTCGTTCAGCGCATCGAGCGCAAGCTCGAGGCCACGGTCGACAACGCGTTCGCCCGACTGTTCGGCGGATCGATCGTGCCGCAAGAGGTTGAAGGTCTATTGCGCAGGGAAGCCGAGGGCGGGGTACAGACGCTGCACGGCGATCGGCTTTTGGCCCCCAACGAATACATCATTACCCTCGGTATGCACGACTTTGCGAAGGTGGGAGCCGACACGGATCTCACGTCGAACGCTTTCGCGAGGTACCTGGCCGACTATATCTATGAACAGGGGTGGCAAACGTATGGTGATGTGGTCGTCCGGTTCGAGCAGTCGTCGAGCCTGCATACCGGTCAGTACCGCGCCCGCGGTGCTGTCAACCCCGATGTCGAGCCCCGCCCGACCGTCATCCACCCCCTCCGGCCACAATCAGATCACGCGTTCGGCGCAGAACGAGGAGTAGCAGCAATGACTGACAATTCGAGCTACCACGGGGGTCAGGGGCAGGGCCGGCCCGGCGACGAGTACTACGACGACCGTTACGGACGCCCGCAAGAGGAGCCGCGCGCACCGGAGCCGCAGGGCGGACCGGAGCCCCGCGGTGGCTACCCGCCCGAGCAGGGCTACGCGCCCCCCGGCGGCTACCCGCCGCCGCGTCAGCCGGAGCAGGGCGCCTACCCGCAACAGGGCGGCTACCCCGAGCAGGGCGGTTACCCCGAGCAGGGCGGCTACCAGGAACAGCGCGGCGGCTACCCCGAGCAAGGCGGTTATCCCGAGCAGGGCGGCTACCAGGGCCAGCGCGGCGGCTACCCCGACCAGGGCGGCTATGACCAGCGCGGATACCAGGCGCCCGGCGGCTACCCCGACCAGGGGCAGGGTGGTTACCCGCCGTCCTACGAGCAACGCCCCCCGGCCCCGGGCGGCTACGGCGGCCAAGGCTACGACCAGGGCTACCGCCAGGGTGGCGGCTACGGCCCGCCCGGCGGTCAGCCCGCCACCCAACAGGGCTACGGCTACGGCGACTACGGTCGCGGGCCGGCGCGCCAAGAGGAAAGCGGATATGCCCCGCCGGCCCCGCAGGGCGCGCCCGAGCAACACCGGCCGGCCTACCCGGACCAGGGCGGCGGATACGACCAGGGCTACCAGCAGGGCGGGGGATACGGCCAGCAGGAGTACGGCCCGGGTGACTACACCCAGTACGCCGAAAGCGTTCCGGGCGGCGGATACGCCCCCCAAGGCGGCGGGTATGCCGACACCGCCCACCCCGACTACCAGTACAGCCCGCCCGCGGAATACGGCCAGCCCGCCGACTACGGCCAGCCGGCTGATTACGGCCAGCAGCCGGGCGGCGGCTACGGCGGTTACGGCCAGGGCGGCTACGGCGCCGCGGGAACGACGGTGACCCTGCAGCTCGACGACGGCAGCGGCCGGACCTACCAGTTACGCGAAGGGGCCAACATCATCGGCCGCGGCCAGGACGCCCAATTCCGTTTGCCCGACACCGGCGTTTCCCGCCGTCATCTGGAAATCCGCTGGGACGGGCAGGTCGCGCTCCTTTCCGACCTCAACTCCACCAACGGCACGACCGTGAACAACGCGCCGGTACAGGAGTGGCAGTTGGCCGACGGCGACGTGATCCGTCTGGGCCACTCGGAGATCATCGTCCGCATCCACTAGACGCACGGGCTCGAAGCTGCCGTGCTTCGCCCCGCGTCGACGACCGTTTAAGTATCGTGACGTTGCTGATGTGCTCGGTGTCACGGGCGCGACGAGGGGCGCGGCGCCAGGACGGAAAGGACGCCAGATGCAGGGACTGGTACTGCAGCTGACGCGTGCCGGATTTTTGATGTTGTTATGGGTATTCATCTGGTCCGTGTTGCGGATCCTGCGGACCGATATCTACGCGCCCACCGGGGCCGTCATGGTGCGGCGCGGCCTGGCGCTGCGCGGCACGCTGCTGCCCTCGCGCCAGCGTCGCCACGCGGCACGCTATCTCGTGGTGACCGAGGGCGCGCTCACCGGCGCCCGCATCACGCTCAGCGGGCAACCGGTGCTGATCGGACGCGCCGACGACTCGACCCTGGTGCTCACCGACGACTACGCCTCGACACGGCACGCCCGGCTGTCCCAGCGCGGCTCGGAATGGTACGTCGAGGATCTAGGATCGACCAACGGCACTTACCTTGACAGGGCGAAGGTGACGACTGCGGTACGGGTTCCCATCGGAACGCCGATTCGAATCGGCAAAACGGCGATCGAGCTGCGCCCGTGATCCGCGCCGACGACGATGCGACCGCGCAGCGGGCGAGGAGGAGCGGCGCAATAGCCGGCGCATACGACGATGATGCCGGCGCAGCCGGGTCCGCGCGGACCCCACCCGCTTGCGGGGGAGAGTTGCGCCCGTGACCCTGGTCCTGCGATATGCCGCCCGCAGCGATCGCGGTCTGGTACGCGCCAACAACGAAGACTCGGTTTATGCGGGCGCGCGGCTGCTGGCCCTGGCCGACGGCATGGGCGGTCACGCGGCCGGGGAGGTGGCCTCCCAGTTGGTGATCGCCGCGCTCGCCCATCTTGACGACGACGAGCCCGGCGGCGACTTGCTCGCCAAGCTCGACTCGGCCGTCCGCGCCGGCAACGCGGCGATAGCCGCGCAGGTCGAGATGGAGCCCGACCTCGAGGGCATGGGCACCACGCTTACCGCAATCCTGTTCGACGGCAACAGGATTGGGCTGGTACACATCGGTGACTCGCGTGGGTACCTGCTGCGCGACGGCGAGCTCACCCAGATCACGAAGGACGACACGTTCGTCCAAACCCTGGTGGACGAAGGGCGCATCACGCGGGAAGAGGCGCACAGCCACCCGCAGCGGTCGCTGATCATGCGGGCGCTGACGGGCCACGAGGTCGAGCCCACCCTGACCATGCGCGAGGCGCGGGCCGGCGACCGCTACCTGCTCTGCTCCGACGGCCTGTCCGACCCCGTCAGCGACGAAACCATCCTCGAGGCGCTGCAGATCCCCGACGTGGCCGAGAGCGCTTACCGCCTCATCGAATTGGCGCTGCGCGGCGGCGGTCCGGACAACGTGACCGTCGTGGTCGCCGACGTCGTCGACTACGACTACGGCCAGACGCAGCCGATTCTGGCCGGCGCGGTGTCGGGCGAGGACGACCAGCTGACCCTGCCCAACACCTCGGCCGGCCGCGCCTCGGCCATCAGGCCCCGCGACGAGGTCGCCAAACGCGTTCCGGCACAAGAGGAAACACCGCGTCGGTCGCGATGGTCGCGGCGGCGAATGGCGATCGTGGTCACGCTGGTCGTATTGCTGGTGCTCGCCGGTCTGGGCATCGGCCGGGCGATCATCCGCAGCAACTACTACGTCGCGGAATACAACGGCCTGGTGTCGATCCTGCGGGGGATCCAGGGGTCGCTGCTCGGGATGTCCCTGCACGAGCCGTATCTGATCGGCTGCCTCAACGCGCGCAACGAGCTGTCCCTGATCAGTTCCAGCCAAAGCGGCGGTCACCTCGACTGCCGCCTGATGCAACTGCAAGACCTGCGCCCTCCCGAACGCGCACAGGTGCAGGCCGGGCTCCCGGCCGGCACCCTCGACGACGCCATCGGGCAGCTGCGCGAACTGTCGGCCAATTCCCTGTTGCCGCCCTGTCCACCGCCGCGCGCCACCTCCCCGCCCGGGACCACCGAGCCGAATGTCAGTGCGCCCCCGACGTCTTCCAGCGCCACCCCGTCCACCACCCCCGGTCCGACCAGCACCCCCGCAAGCACCGCGCCACCCGCGCCGGCGACCACGTCGCCCACCTCCACCCAGACGGTGACTGCGCTCCCGCCACCCCCACCTAAGCCGGGCATCGACTGCCGGGCGGTGGCATGACCACACAACTCCAGCCGCCGGTCGCAGTCACCCCTCCGCTGCCTACTCGGCGCAACGCCGAACTGTTGTTGTTGTGCTTCGCCGCACTGATCACCGTCGCGGCGTTGCTCATCGTGCAGGCGAACCAGGACCGCGGCCTCCGCTGGAACTTGGTCAGCTACGGGCTGGTCTTCCTTATCATGTTCGGCAGCGCGCACTTGGCGATCAGGCGCTTCGCCCCCTACACCGACCCGCTGCTGCTGCCAATTGTGGCCCTGCTCAACGGGCTTGGTCTGGTGATGATCCACCGACTCGATCTCGTCAACAACGAGTCGAGCGGCCGGCATCATCCCAGCGCAACCCAGCAGATGCTGTGGACCGTGGTCGGGGTTGCCGCGTTCGCCTTGGTGGTCACCTTTCTCAGGGACCACCGGCAATTGGCCCGCTACGGCTACATCTGCGGGATCGCCGGCCTGATTTTCCTGGCGATTCCGGCGGTGCTGCCGGCATCCATGTCCGAGCAGAACGGCGCAAAGATCTGGATTCGCTTCCCCGGCTTCTCAATTCAGCCGGCGGAGTTCTCCAAAATCCTGCTGCTGATCTTCTTCTCGGCGGTGCTGATCGCCAAGCGCGGCCTGTTCACCAGTGTCGGAAAGCATTTCATGGGCATGACCCTGCCGCGCCCCCGCGACCTCGCGCCGCTGTTGGCGGCGTGGGTGATCTCGGTGGGCGTGATGGTCCTCGAAAAGGACCTCGGCACTTCGCTTTTGCTGTACGCGTCGTTTCTGGTGGTGCTCTACCTCGCCACCCAACGGTTCAGCTGGGTCGTCATCGGCCTGGTGCTGTTCGTCGCAGGAAGCGTTGCGGCGTACTTCCTTTTCGACCACGTCCGCGTCCGGGTGCAGATGTGGTGGGACCCGTTCTCCGACCCCGACGGCAGCGGCTACCAGCTCGTGCAGTCAATGTTCAGCTTCGCCACCGGTGGAATTTTCGGCACTGGCCTCGGCAACGGTCAGCCCGACACCGTACCGGCGGCGTCCACCGATTTCATCATCGCCGCGTTCGGTGAGGAACTCGGACTGGTGGGCCTGGCGGCGATTCTGATGCTGTACACGATCGTCATCGTGCGCGGCCTGCGCACGGCGATCGCGACGCGGGAAAGCTTCGGCAAGCTGCTGGCCGCGGGGCTCGCGTCGACGCTGGCCCTGCAGCTGTTCATCGTCGTCGGCGGCGTGACGCGCCTGATCCCCCTGACGGGGCTGACCACACCATGGATGTCCTACGGCGGGTCGTCGCTGCTGGCCAACTACATCCTGTTGGCGATCCTGGCGCGCATCTCGCACAGCGCCCGGCGCCCGTTGCGCACCCGCGCCCGTAACCCGTCGCCGATCGCGGCGGCCAGCACCGAGGTGATCGAGCGGGTATGAACACCTCTCTTCGCCGGATCTCGGTGACCGTGATGGCGTTGGTGGTGCTGCTGCTGCTCAACGCCACGATGACGCAGGTCTTCGCCGCGGACGGGCTGCGCGCCGACCCGCGCAACCAGCGGGTGCTGCTCGACGAGTATTCGCGCCAGCGCGGTCAGATCGTCGCCGGCGGCCAGCTGCTGGCGTACTCCGTGGCGACCGACAGCCGCTTCCGGTTCCTGCGGGTCTACCCCAATCCGGCGGTGTACGCGCCGGTTACCGGCTTCTACTCGCTGCGTTATTCGAGCACGGGGCTGGAACGGGCCGAGGACCCGGTCCTGAACGGATCCGACGAGCGCCTGTTCGGGCGCCGACTGGCCGACTTCTTCACCGGTCGCGATCCGCGCGGCGGCAACGTCGACACCACGCTCATCCCGCGGGTTCAGCAGGCGGGGTGGGACGCGATGCAGCAGGGCTGCGGCGGGCCGCCGTGCAAGGGAGCCGTCGTCGCGCTGGAGCCGTCCACCGGCAAGATCCTGGCCATGGTGTCGTCGCCGTCCTACGACCCCAACCAGCTGGCGTCGCACGATGCGGACGTGCAAGCCCAGGCCTGGCAGCGGCTCCGCGACGACCCCGATAACCCGCTGACCAACCGCGCCATCTCCGAGACCTATCCGCCGGGCTCCACCTTCAAGGTGGTCACCACCGCGGCGGCGCTGCAGGCCGGCGCGACCGAAACCGAGCAGTTGACCGCGGCGGCCACGATTCCGCTGCCCAACAGCACCGCCACCCTGGAGAACTACGGCGGGCAGCCGTGCGGCAGCGAGCCGACGGTGTCCCTGAGCCAGGCGTTCGCCCTGTCCTGTAACACGGCGTTCGTTCAGCTGGGCATCCTCACCGGGGCCGACGCGCTGCGCAGCATGGCGCGGTCGTTCGGGCTGGACAGCACCCCCAGCGTCATTCCGTTGCAGGTCGCCGAATCGACCGTCGGGATCATCCCGGACGCCGCCGCGCTCGGCATGTCGAGCATCGGCCAGAAGGACGTCGCGCTGACGCCCCTGGAGAACGCCGAGATCGCCGCGACCATCGCGAACGCCGGGGTGACGATGCAGCCCTACCTGATCGATAGCCTCAAGGGACCGGACCTTTCCAACATCAGCACCACCGCGCCCTACCAACAGCGCCGCGCGGTGTCACCGCAGGTCGCCGCTAAGCTAACAGAGCTGATGGTCGGCGCCGAGAAGGTCGCGCAGCAGAAAGGGGCGATTCCCGGCGTGCAGATTGCATCAAAGACGGGTACCGCAGAGCATGGCACCGACCCGCGCAACACCCCGCCGCACGCGTGGTACATCGCGTTCGCGCCCGCGCAGGCGCCGAAGGTTGCCGTGGCGGTGCTGGTGGAAAACGGCGCCGACCGACTGTCCGCGACGGGGGGCGCGCTCGCCGCGCCGATCGGACGGGCGGTGATCGAGGCCGCGCTACAGGGAGGACCATGAGCCCGCGAGTTGGTGTGACGCTGTCAGGCAGATACCGCCTGCAGCGCCTGATCGCCACCGGTGGCATGGGCCAGGTGTGGGAAGCCGTGGACAGCCGCCTGGGTCGGCGCGTCGCGGTCAAGGTGCTGAAACAGGAGTTCTCCCAGGACCCCGAGTTCATCGAGCGGTTCCGCGCCGAGGCGCGCACCACCGCGATGCTGAACCATCCCGGGATCGCGCAGGTCCACGACTACGGCGAGAGCCAGCTGGACGGCGAGGGACGCACCGCTTACCTGGTGATGGAGCTGGTCAACGGCGAACCGTTGAATTCGGTGCTCAAGCGCACCGGACGGCTCTCGCTGCGACACGCACTGGACATGCTCGAGCAGACCGGCCGGGCGCTTCAGGTCGCGCATGCCGCGGGCCTGGTGCACCGCGACGTCAAGCCGGGCAACATCCTGATCACCCCGACCGGCCAGGTGAAGATCACCGACTTCGGTATCGCCAAGGCAGTCGACGCCGCCCCGGTGACCCAGACCGGGATGGTGATGGGCACCGCCCAATACATCGCCCCCGAGCAGGCGCTGGGTCACGACGCGACCCCGGCCAGCGACGTCTACTCGCTGGGAGTCGTTGGCTACGAAGTGGTTTCGGGCAAGCGCCCGTTCAGCGGCGACGGCGCGTTGACGGTGGCGATGAAACACATCAAGGAGCCGCCGCCGCCGTTGCCCGCGGAGTTGCCGCCCAACGTGCGCGAGCTCATCGAGATCACGCTGGTCAAAAATCCCCAGATGCGCTACCGCAGCGGGGGACCGTTCGCCGACGCCGTCGCCGCGGTGCGCGCCGGGCGCCGGCCCCCCCGGCCGAGCCAGTCACCGCCACCCGGGCGCGCCTCGCCCGCGGCCATTCCGTCCAGCCCGCACACCAGGGCGGCCGTCGCACCCGGCCGCAGCGTCCCGGCCCGTCGGTCCGGACCCTCCACCGGCCGGTCGCGGCCCCCGGCCAGGCGCACCTTCTCGTCGGGCCAGCGCGCCCTGCTGTGGGCCGCGGGGGTGCTCGGGGCGCTGGCGATCCTCATCGCGGTGATCATCGTCATCAATTCTCGCGCCGACCAGCAGCAACAGCCCCCGACCGTCACCGACACCGGGACCCCGCCGGCGACGGCGCCGCCCCCGGCGAGCAAGACCCCCAGCGGGGCCGCGCCGCGCCTGCGCCTCAATTGGACGGATCGCGGAAGCATAGGTAATTCTGGACTTCGGATTAGGCCGCACGAAAATGGCTGGGCTACCCCCTCCCCGCTCAGCGCATCGCCGGCCCGACTTGGAACGCCTCGATGACAACCCCGCAGCACCTGTCCGACCGCTACGAACTCGGTGAGATCCTCGGTTTCGGGGGCATGTCCGAGGTTCATCTGGCCCGCGACGTCCGTTTGCACCGCGACGTCGCGGTCAAGGTGCTGCGCGCCGACCTGGCCCGGGATCCCAGCTTTTATCTGCGCTTCCGCCGCGAGGCGCAAAACGCCGCCGCGCTGAATCACCCGTCGATCGTCGCGGTGTACGACACCGGCGAGGCGGATACGCCGACCGGCCCGCTGCCCTACATCGTCATGGAGTACGTCGACGGCGTCACGCTGCGCGACATCGTGCACACCGACGGGCCGCTCCCGCCCCGGCGCGCGATCGAGATCATCGCCGACGCCTGCCAGGCGCTGAACTTCAGCCACCAGAACGGCATCATCCATCGAGACGTCAAGCCGGCCAACATCATGATCAGCTCCACCAACGCGGTGAAGGTGATGGACTTCGGCATCGCGCGCGCGATCGCCGACAGCGGCAACAGCGTCACCCAGACTGCGGCCGTGATCGGGACCGCCCAGTACCTGTCACCCGAACAGGCGCGCGGTGATTCCGTCGACGCCCGGTCCGACGTGTACTCGTTGGGTTGCGTCCTGTACGAAATCCTCACGGGCGAACCGCCTTTCACCGGTGACTCGCCCGTCGCGGTCGCCTATCAGCACGTGCGTGAGGACCCGGTCCCACCGTCGAAGCGGCACGAGGGGATCTCCGCCGACCTCGACGCCGTCGTGCTCAAGGCGCTGGCCAAGAATCCGGAGAACCGATACCAGACGGCGGCGGAGATGCGCGCGGATCTGGTGCGGGTGCACAACGGTGAAACGCCCGAGGCGCCGAAGGTGCTCACCGACGCCGAGCGCAGCTCGTTTCTTTCTTCCGCGACGGGCCACGGCCCGCGCACCGACCCGCTGCCGCGCCAGGCGCTCGACGACACCGACCGCGATCGCCCCGGCGGATCCATCGGCCGCTGGGTGGTCGCTGTCGCCGCGCTGGCGGTGCTGACGATCGTCGTCGTCATCGCCTTCAACACCTTCGGCGGCACCACCCGCGACGTTCAGGTGCCCGACATGCGCGGCCAGGTGTCCGCCGACGCCATCGCCGCGCTGCAGAACCGGGGCTTCAAGACGCGGACCCTGCAGAAGCCGGACTCGTCGGTTCCGCCCGATCACGTGATCAGCACCGACCCGGGCGCCAACGCGTCGGTGAGCGCCGGCGACGAGATCACCATCAACGTCTCCACCGGACCGGAGCAACGCGAAGTGCCCGACGTCTCCTCGCTGACCTACACCGACGCGGTCAGCAAGCTCAAGGCCGCCGGATTCAGCAAGTTCAAGCAGGCGAACTCGCCGTCCAGCCCGGAGCTGCTGGGCAAGGTCATCGGAACCAACCCGCCGGCCAATCAGACGTCGGCGATCACCAACGTGATCACCGTCATCGTCGGATCCGGGCCGGAGACCAGGCAGGTGCCCGACGTCGCGGGCCAGACCGTCGACGTCGCGCAGAAGAACCTGACGGTCTACGGGTTCACCAAGTTCAGCCAGACGCCGGTGGACAGCACGCGGCCGGCCGGCGAGGTGATCGGCACGAATCCGCCCAAGGGCCAAACCGTTCCGGTCGACTCCGTGATCGAGATCCAGGTGTCCAAGGGCAATCAGTTCCTGATGCCCGACCTGACCGGGATGTTCTGGACCGACGCCGAACCGCGGCTGCGGGCGCTGGGGTGGACCGGGGTGCTCGACAAGGGGCCCGACGTCGACGCCGGCGGTGCCCAGTCGCACCGGGTGGTCTACCAGAACCCGCCCGCCGGCGCCGGTTGCAACCGGGACGGGATCATCACGCTGAAGTTCGGCCAGTAGCCGCCGCGTCCTCCGGGAAATGCGGCCGGACGGCCGCGCGGACCTCGTTCTCCAGCCGGCGCACCAGCGTATCGTCACGCGTCCAGCCGCAGTAGGACAACCAGTTCGCCAGCATCCGGTGCCCGCCCTCGGTCAGGATCGACTCCGGGTGGAACTGGACACCGTGGATCGGCAATTCGGTGTGCCGGACGCCCATGATGACGCCGCTGCGGGTGCGGGCCGTGACTTCCAGCGCCGCCGGCAGCGACTCCGGCAGGATCGTCAGCGAGTGGTATCGGGTTGCCGTGAACGGGTCCGGAAGCCCTTGCAGCACACCGACATTGGTGTGGAAGACGCTGCTGGTCTTGCCGTGCAGCAACTCCGGCGCGCGGTCCACGGTGGCGCCGAACGCCACGCCGATCGCCTGGTGTCCCAGGCACACCCCCAGCATCGGGGTGCGCAGCGCCGCGCAGGCCCGCACCAACGCGATCGAGGCACCCGCGCGTTCCGGGGTGCCGGGACCCGGGCTCAGCAGGACGCCGCCGAACTGGGCGGCGACGGCGTTCTCGTCGGAGAGCCGGGCGTCGTCGTTGCGCCACACCTCGGCCTCCACGCCCAGCTGGCCCAGGTACTGGACCAGGTTGAACACGAAGCTGTCGTAGTTGTCGACAACCAGGATCCGCATCGTGTCAGGGTACCGTCCGGCTCAGTACCCCACCGGGCCCGCCGGCTGCGCGAAGTGCGTGCGGACCGGTTCGGAGTGCCCGGCGACCTGCACGTCCGGCTTGACCTCTTCGTGGTAGCCGAGACCGAAGCGGACGACGTACTGCTTGTAGAGGATGACGAGGGGCGCGGCCGCCAGGGCCGCCTGCATGGCCGCAGCATTGCCGATCGCGGTGATGGTGTACGGCGGGCTGTAGGTGCGCCCGTTCAGCAGCAGCGTGTTCCCGACGCAACGGGGCACCGAGGTGGCGATGATCCGCTGGTCCTGCATCTGGATCGCCTCGGCGCCGGCGCTCCACAGCGCGTTGAGCACCGCCTGGATGTCCTGCTGGTGCACGACGAGGTCGTCGGGCGAGGCGTCGCGGGGGAAGCGGCCGTTGGCGTCGCGCTGCGCGTCCTGCAGCGTCACCACCAGCCCCGGCCCGTGCACCGGGTCCATACCCGCCTCGGCCGCCAGCTCGGCGGCGCGGCGCAGCATCGCCGCGAGCGCGGCGTCCGAAGACCGGCCGTGCGCCGAATCGATCTTGTTGGTCAGTGCATCGCGCTCGGCGCTGAGGCGGGCCACCGACGACTGCGCCTCCCGGACCAGGTCGACCAGGCGCGGGGCGTCGCTGCGGCGGATCTCGGCGCCACCGGAGACGCCGTGGGTGGCGGCCAGCAGCAACCCGGCCAGCAGGCACACCAATGGAACGCCGAAGCGCCACGGTGAGCGACGCCGGTCAATCATCGACTCTCCATTTCCTGGTCATGGCCCCAGGTGAGTTAGTCTCGTAGCCGAGCTATCCGTACAGCTGCCAATCGCTATCGTCGCACCCCGTCCCGTTCAACGTGTTGTTCAGGTAATACCGAGGTACACAAATGCCCAAGTCGAAGGTCCGCAAGAAGAACGATTTCACCGTCAGCGCGGTCAGCCGCACGCCGGTGAAAGTGAAGGTCGGACCGTCCAGCGTGTGGTTCGTCTGCCTGTTTGTCGGCCTCATGTTGATCGGGCTGGTGTGGTTGATGGTGTTCCAATTGGCCGCGGTCGGAAGCCAGGCGCCGGCCGCCCTTAATTGGATGGCGCAACTCGGTCCGTGGAACTACGCCATCGCGTTCGCTTTCATGATCACCGGACTGTTGCTCACGATGCGCTGGCACTGACCGCGACCGCGAGGGTAATGAATTCAACTTGCGGTCCGTCTGTAACTGGTTCAGCAACCATGCGACCACCCAATCACACGCGTGTGATTTATCCCCACTGTTGATAGCGCTTGTGGATAACCGCATAGCCAGTGGTGGGAGGGGTTAGCCAGCCCGTGCAGCAAACAGAATGGTCGCCGTCTGCGACCGGAGTCGCTGGTTGTGGGGTCGTCGGTGTTTTGATGGCTATCGCGAGTGTGACCATAGTCACAGATCCGCCCGGCCGCATTTTGGCGGGGATTGCCGCGGCCGGCCTGATCTTGTTTGCGGGCATGACGTGGCGCGCGCGCCCCAAGCTGGCAATTGGTCCCGACGGCCTGGTGTTGAAGGGCTGGTTCCGGACGCAGGTATTACGGCGCTCCGACATCAAGATCATCCGGATCACCGAGTTCCGCCGCCACGCGCGAACGGTTCGGCTGCTCGAGGTCGAAACGACCGACGGCGGGTTGGTGGTCCTCTCGCGTTGGGACCTCGGAACGAACCCGCTCGAGGTGCTCGACGCGCTCACCGACGCCGGCTACGCGGGCGGCAACCCGCGCTGACCGGCGGTCGGTTCAGGTGATGGTGATCGACTCGATGACGACCGGCTCGGTGGGACGGTCGTTGCCGTCGGTGGCCGTCGTCGCGATGGCGTCGACGACCTTCTGCGAATCCGGATCGGTCACTTCGCCGAAGATCGTGTGGCGCCGGTTCAGGTGCGGCGTCTGGGTCACCGTGATGAAGAATTGGGAGCCGTTGGTGCCCGGCCCGGCGTTCGCCATCGCCAGCAGGTAGGGCTTGTCGAACTGCAACTCGGGGTGGAACTCGTCAGCGAACTTGTAGCCCGGGCCGCCACGGCCCGTGCCGGTCGGATCGCCGCCCTGGATCATGAAGCCCTTGATCACCCGGTGAAATACCGCGCCGTCGTAGAACGGGCCGGAGGGGCCGCCCGATGCGTTCTGGGTCGAGTACTCCTTGGTGCCCTGCGCCAGGCCGACGAAGTTGGCGACGGTCTTTGGCGCGTGGTTTCCGAAGAGCGCGACCTTGATGTCTCCACGGTTGGTGTGCAGCGTTGCGGTGGCGGTCTGAATGGGGCTGTTAGTCACGGCGTTAGAGTCTGCCATTGCGGGCGGGCGGGCCCGCAGCCGGTACCGAAACCCGCCCACGCACAATGTGCCCGTCGGTGATCGATTGATGGCAGTCTGATGGGGCATCGGGCAGGCGGCACAGAAGGGCGGCAGATGAGGGCGAAGGCGGAAACCCGGTTAACCCCACGCGAGCGACTGGCCCGGGGCCTTACCTACTCGGCGGTGGGACCGGTCGATGTCACCCGCGGAGTCATCGGGCTCAGCGTCAACGGCGCACAATCGACCGCCTCCGCGCTCCGGCGCCGTTACCGGGAGGGGCGGCTCGCCCGCGAACTCGCCGCCGCCCAAGAGACGCTCACGCAAGAGCTGGCCGCCGCGCAAGAGGTGGTCGCCGGGCTGCCGCAGGCGCTGCAGGACGCGCGCCTGGCCCAGCGCCGGCGTCCCAGGCCGTGGCTGATCGCCGGGGCGGCCGTCGTGGTGGTGGCCGGCGGCGCCGTCGCGTTCAGCATCGTTCGGCGCTCGATGCGTGAAGGCCGCGAGGAGCCGTCGCCCCTGCCGCCCAGCGTCGAGGTGCAACCGCGGCCGTAACCGTTATCGGACGGCCAGCCGCAGGCATTTCCGGCGCCGGACGAGGATGCTCGGCAGCCATTCGCCGACATCGATCGCCTCGATCCAGGTGGTGCGCTCCAGTAGTTTGCGCAACACGATGTGGGCTTCGAGGCGCGCAAGCGCGGCACCCACGCAGAAATGCACGCCCTTGCCGAAGGCGAGGTGGCCCTTGGCGGTGGCGCGATCGAGACGGAATTCGTTCGGTGAGTCGAAGTGCGCCGGATCGCGGTTGGCCGCGCCCCACATCAGCAGCAGATGGGAATCGGCGGGCAAATCGACCCCGGCCAGCGTGGTGTCGCGCCACACGTGTCGATAATGACCGCGGAACGGCGACTCGAGGCGCAATGTCTCCTCGATGAAAGCTGTTAGTAATTTCGGGTTTTCACGGAGCCGGCGTTGGATCGCGGGACGATCGGCGAGAATCCACGCGGCGCTGCCCAGCAGCGACGCCGTCGACTCCCCGGCGGCGCTGAAGAGCGTCATCATGATGCCCATGGCCGGGAGTTGCTCCAGTTCACCCGACGCGCAGCGCGTCGCCAGATCGGCGATCAAGCCGAATTCTCCTGTATCACAAGCCTTTTCGAAATGCTCGGTGACATACCCCGATAGTTCCAGTGCCGCCGCGAACGCCTGCTCGAGTTGGTCGGGGGTGACGATCCCGTCGAGCAATGTGGTGGTGGCATAGCCGAGCCGAATGAGTTTGTCGACGTCGTCGTCGGGCAGACCGAGAAGCCGGGCGACCACCATCATCGGGAGCCGGTTGGCGATGGCACTCATCCATTCGATCTGACCGTCGACCAGGTTCTGCTCCCACAACCGGTCGGCGGTGCGGGCGGCGAAGTCCTCGATGATCCGCACCCGCTTGGCCGACAAGTGCGGCAGCAGGATCTTGCGGTGCACCGCGTGCACCGGATCGTCGGCGGTGGCCAGCGCGTGGGCGGCGCCTCCCGCCGGCCCCATGTCGAACGGGGTGACGGTGCCGTCCTCGTGAAAAACCATGGTGGCGGTCAGGTTTGACGAGAAGTCGTCGACGCGCTCGATGGCCTCGTGGACGGCGTCCCAGCCGCATACCGCATAGAAGACGGAGTCGCCGATGCGCTGCACCGGCAGTTCGGCGCGTATGCGCTCGTACAGCGGGTACGGATCCTGCAGCGCCTCGGGGCCTAGGAGCTCGCTCGGTTTGTCCAAGACCGGCATACGTTCAGGCTCGGTGCGCCCACCTGCGGCGTCAATGGGCCAGGACGAAGTTGAGGGGCGGCCGCGGCCGGCGTCACCATCCGTTGACAGGGCCCACCCGCCGCCAGCACTGCATTGGCGTGAGAAAAAGACTGTGAAAATTCTCAGGGTGCGAGAAGTATTTCTACCAGGTGCGACGGCGAAGGAGCACAGATGGCGCGCGACGACTGGTTGGTGGGACGTGATCGCCGTAGCGAAGCAACGGACAGGATTTATGGCGCGGCCGCCGATCTCATCTCGCGCAAGGGCTATGAGGGATTCACCATCGAGGCCCTGGCGGCCAGGGTGCACTGCTCACCCGCAACGATATACCGGCACGCCGGGGGCAAAGCGGCCATCCGCGACGCCGTCGTCGCCATCCAGGCGGCCCGCATTGTGGACACCACCCGGGAAGCGATCAAGGACCTGAGCGGCCCCGATCGCGTGGTGGCGGCCACGACCGTCGCCTTGCAACGCCTGCGGTCGGATCCGCTGGCCCGGGTCATGCAGTCCATCCACGCGACACCCGTCAGCGATTGGGTCATCAGCTCACCCACCGTGACCCGCTTGGCTGCCGAAATGCTCGGTCCGGACAAGGACGACCCGCTGGCCGCGCAGTGGCTGATCCGCGTCTTCCTGGCGCTGTGGAGCTGGCCCCTCAAAGACCCGGCCGACGAACGCGCCCTGGTTCATCGCTTCCTCGGTTCGCTTCAGGCAGCCGACAATTGCGGGTGACCGAGGTCGGCTCGGCGCCGGTACGCATGTGACCGATGGAGGCGACCGGCGATCGGAGCACCGAGCCGAGAATTCAGAGGTGCGCCCCGGTGGGTCCGGTGGTGCCGGCTGCTCCCAAGAGAATCCCGCCGTTGCCGCCGGCACCACCGGTCCCGCCGGAGCCGGTGCCCGCCGCGCCGCCCTCGCCGCCGTCGCCGCCGTTGCCGAAGAGCCCCACCGCGTTGCCGCCGGCGCCCCCCGTTCCCGGAGTGCCGAACACCGCCTGCCCGCCCGTGCCACCGTGACCGCCGTTGCCCGCAAGGAGCCCGCCGCTGCCGCCGGTCCCGCCGGGTCCTCCGGGGTTCACGGAACTGAAAACGCCGCCGCCGGTCCCTCCGGCCCCGCCGTTTCCGATCAGCCCGGCGTTGCCGCCGGCGCCGCCGCCGAGTCCCAGGGAGCCGTCGCCACCATCGCCACCATCGCCGAACAGCAGTCCGCCTCTGCCGCCGGAACCGCCCACGTTGCCGGCGCTGCCGAATCCGGCGTCGCGCTGGCCACCGGCGCTGCGACTGCCACCGCCGATCCCGCCAATGACGCCTACCTCGCTCAACTGCGCG
>NZ_LZJH01000009.1:0-25730 GCF_001666745.1 Mycobacterium sp. E2699
CGCCGCGCATCAGCCGTGACGGGCTGACGAATCCGCTGGAATCGAGGAAGAATTCGTCACCTTTGTCGTCGGCGGCGCCGACGCGCGACTCGAGCCGATCAAGTCCGCCCCGGCGTTCTTCGACGCCGAAAAGCTATCGGTGGCACAGCAATTCGCCACATCCAAGGACGGCACGGCGATCCCGTACTTCGTGGTGCGGCGCAGCTCTGAAGACGGGGCCGACGGCCCCGGACCCACCCTGTTGAGCGGCTACGGCGGATTCGAAACCGCCAACACCCCCGCCTACAGCGGGGTGCTGGGCCGGCTGTGGCTGGCGCGCGGGGGCGCCTACGCGCTGGCCAACATCCGCGGCGGCGGCGAGTACGGGCCCGGCTGGCACACCCAGGCGATGCGCGAGCACCGGCACAAGGTGGCCGAGGACTTCGCCGCGGTGGCAACCGATCTGGTGGACCGCGGGATCACCACTGTCGAGCAGCTGGGCGCCCGCGGCGGCAGCAACGGCGGGCTGCTGATGGGTATCATGCTGACCCAGTACCCGGAGAAGTTCGGCGCCCTGGTCTGCGACGTGCCGCTGCTGGACATGAGGCGTTACCACCTGCTGCTGGCCGGGGCGTCATGGATGGCCGAGTACGGCGACCCGGACAACCCAGACGACTGGGCCTTCATCTCCGAATACTCGCCCTACCAGAACGTTTCGCCGACCCGGCGCTACCCGCCGGTGCTGATGACCACGTCCACCCGCGACGACCGCGTGCACCCGGGCCACGCCCGTAAGATGACGGCGGCCCTGGAAGCCGCAGACCAGCCGGTCTGGTACTACGAGAACATCGAGGGCGGCCACGCCGGCGCCGCCGACAACGAGCAGGTCGCGTTCAAGTCGGCCCTCAGCTACGCGTTCCTCTGGCGGACGTTGACCAGCAGCGACACATCTTCGACCAGCGGTCGCACGACTCGCAGCTGATCTATTTCGAGATCTCGTTCAATTCTATTTGGGCCTGGTCAATTTGGTCGTAGGCGTAGGCCACCATCTCGGCGGTGGTCATCGTCTCGCCCTTGCGGGCGAGCGATCCGTAGGTCGCCTCGCCGAGGACTTCGCGCAGGTGGGTGATCGCAGTGGTGATTTCTGGGACCGCTGATGCCGAGAGGGGACTGAGCGCGAACCCGGCGATGGTGGCTGCCGGTTCGTGGCGTCCGAGCCGGTCGAAAAGAACGGCGAGGTCGGCCAGTGGGCCGCGGAGCGTCGTAGTATTGCCCGAATTGTGGTAGTTGCGGATCGCCAGGGTGAGGTGATGGAATGCGGACACATTGTCGCCGTGTCGGCACTCGAGTCGTGCCAGAAATCCCGCAAGAATTGACGCATTGGCGCGGTTGCCGCTGTCTTGAGCGATTATCAGGCCGCGGCTGAAGGCGTGAATTGCTGCAACAGGATTCGCGTCACGGCAAGCCGAACCATAGGCACCAAGTGCCGACGCGAGCCAGTGGGGGTTGCCTGCTGCCTCCGCTTCCTCGATGAGGCCGTCCGCGCAGTCCATTGCCTCCCCGTTGGAACCGGCCAATGCAAGGGCGATAACAAGTATTGACCGGATGACAGCATTGGCGTCGCGGCGGCGCGCGAGCCGGGCGCGGCACCATTCGGCCATCCGCTCGGGCTGCCCGACGGCTAGGTATACAGCTCCAAGCCAGCCGTCGATGCCGTACGGCAGCACCTCGCGGCTCCTGCCGAGAACGATCTGGCCGGCGTCGTAGTAACGGAGGGCCGCCTCGATCCGTCCGGTCGCGTAGCATTGCGACGCAATCACGTACAGGAATGCCAGCCGGGGGTGGCCGGCTGCGTGGGCGGCCTCGATCAGTTCTTCAGCCCAGGCCACCGGCTCATAGCTCTGGTGGCAAGTGCCAAGCCACCCCACGTAGGTGGCGATAGTGGCCGCGACATCAAGGTCGGCGTTGTCGGTGCCCCACCGAAACGCTGTGCGCAAGTTGGCCAGCTCGATCATGAACCACTCGTAGGCCTCACGCTGCCGCGGGCTATCCCACAGGGCCAGGATGTCGGCTTCGCGCCCGGCGAAGTACCGGGCGTGAGCGTTGCGAATCTCTGAGGCATCGCCGCGGGCGACGAGTTGGTCCTCGGCGAACTGGCGGATCGTCTCCAGCATCGAAAACCGGGTCCGCCCCGAAGACCGGTCAGCGACCAGCAGCGACTTGCGCACCAGGGCGTCCAGCAGATCCAGAGTGGCGAAGTCGTCATCGAAACCCGCTACGGCGCAGGCACTTTGCAAGTCGAATCCGTCGGCGAACACGGAAGACCGGTCGAGCAGCATCTTCTCCGGCTCGTCGAGCAGGTCGTAAGACCACGCCACCGCGTGGCGCAGAGTGGAGTGGCGTTCCAGTCCGCGCCGCGCGCCCACCAGCAACCGGAACCGCTGATCGAGGCGATCCCGCACCTCACCGGCGGTCATGGCCGCTATCCGGGAGGCCGCCAACTCGATGGCCAACGGAACGCCGTCGAGGCGGCGGCAGATCTCCACCACCGCGGCCGCCTCATCGGGCTTGTCGATCGAAAAGTGCGGGGCCACACTGCGGGCGCGTTCGACGAACAGATCGACTGCGGCAGAGTCGATCCCCCCACCGACGTCCAGCGACGGCACCGGCCACAGTTGCTCGTCGGGGGCTCCTAGTCCTTCGCGACTCGTCGCGAGGACTCGGACAGTTGCCGATTGCGCGAGAATCGCCTCTATCAGATCCGCGGCTGCCACCAGCACGTGTTCACAGTTGTCGAACACCAGCAGCCGCACCCTGCCCTCCAGGGCGGCGGCCACGCTCTCGGCCACGCTGCGGCCGGACTGTTGGGTGATCCCCAGCACCGCGGCGACCGCGTCGGGGACCGCTGCCGGATCGGTCACCGCGGCCAGCTCGAAAAGCCACACTCCGTCGGGGAATTCATCACTCAGCCGCCGCGCCACTTCCAGCGCCAGCCGAGTCTTGCCGACTCCGCCCACACCGGTCAACGTGACCAATCGATGAGCCTTGACCGCGACTTGCACTTCGCCGGCCTCGGACTCACGCCCGATGAAACTGGTCAGCGCAGGCCGCACGTTTCCCGAACCCACATCCAGCGCCCGCAACGACGGAAACTCCGTGCGCAGACCGGGCGCTTGGACCTGGAACACCTGAACCGAACTCGGGATATCCCGCAACCGACGCGGTCCCAGATCGATGAGATCAATCCCGTTGAGTAGAACCGCCGTCGAGTCGGCCAACAGGATCTGTCCGGCATGCCCGGCGGCCATCACGCGTGCGGCTCGATTGAGCACCGTGCCGAAGTAGTCCTCGTCTCGCAGCTCGGCCTCGCCGGTCGCAATCCCCATCCGCACCGGCAACTCCAACGCCCGCTGCGCAGCCACCGCCGCATCCACCGCCGATCTGGGCGAGGCGAACGCCGCGCAAACGCCATCACCGGTGTGCTTGAACAGAAAACCGCCATGTGTCTCAATCGCAGAGCACAACGCCTCGTCATGGGCGGCCAGCGCTGCCCGCATTCCATTCGCGTCGGTTTCCCACCGGCGCGTTGACCCCTCGATATCGGTGAACAGAAACGTCACCACGCCTGAAGGGGCAGCGGCCGTCATGGCATGTCCTCGGCCCACGCGATGTGCCCTTCGCAGCCAAGCGTTTTCGCGTGGGCATCACCGTCGGGGGCTGGCGCAACGCAGGCGTGAACAGACCGAGCGTGCGCTGCACAATCAGAGCGACACGACCGCCACGCTGCTGTGGCCGTCACCCGACCCTCAGGCAATCCGGGGCCCCCCGTTAGGCGTCCTCGAACGATAGCCGGCTGACCACTTCCAGAAGGGCTGTTGGCGTTCACGGTGATTCCGACACAAAGTCTTGAGAGCCTCAATCTACACCTACTTCGAGTCTGCGCTCAACTCTGTTCGGGCCTGGTCGATTTGGTCGTACGCGTAGGTCACCATGGCGGCGGTGGTCATCGTCTCACCCGTACAAGCGAGCGATTCATAGGTCGGGTCGCCGAGGACATCGCGCAGGTGGGCGATCAGGGTGTTGAACTCAGCAAGCATTGCGGTGTAGGGGATGACCGCGAACCCGGCCATGGTGGCCGCTGGTTCGTAGCGTCCGAGCCTGTCGAACACGGCGGCGAGGATCGAGAGGGCGCCGCGCACGGAGGTGTTGTTGCCCGCGTCGTGGTAAGTGCGGATCGCCAGCGTGATGTAGTCGAGCGCGGCCAGCAGGTCGCCGTATACGGCCTCGAGGCGGCACAGACTGACCGCCAGTAGTGACTCGGTGGCACGGTTGCCGCTGTCCTGGGCGATCACCAGGCCCCGACGCACGGCCTCCAGATCGGCATCACGGAAGGCGGCGCCGTGGTGGGCGTAAAGGTGGTCATGGACGTAAAGCGCGAGCGAGAGCACAAAGGGGTTGTGGGTGGCCTCGGCGGCGTCGATCAGGCCGCTCGCGGCGGCTATCGCTTCGTCATGGGAACCGGCGAGCGTCAGTGAGAGGATCAGAGATTGCCTTATGAGTGTATGGGTGTCGCGACCGCGTGCGAGCTGGGCGCGGCTCCACTCGACCGCCCGTTCGGGTCGGCCGATGTGCAGATACGCAAGGCCAAGCATGGTCTTGAGGCCGAACGGCACCGCTTGGTACCGGCCACTGGCGATCACCAGCTGGGCGGCGTCGGCGTAGCGGACGCCGTCCTCGGTCCGACCAACCTGGCAGCACCGCGTTGCCATCACGTAAAGGAACGCGAGCCGGGGGTGGTCGGCGACGCGGGCGGGTTCGATGAGTTCTTCGGCCCAGACTATCGGCTCGTAATTTTCGACCGCAATGCCGAGCAACGCCGAATACGTGGCGATGATCGCGGCGGTGTCCAGATCACCCTGGTCGGTGGCCCACCGAAATGCGGTACGCAGGTTCGCGAATTCGATTGCGAACCAGTCGTAGGCCTCGCGTTGGCGGGGACTGTCCCACAGAGCCAGGATGTCGTCTTCGCGCCCGGCGAAGTACCGCGAGTGGGCGGCCCGAAGCTTGGACGCTTCGCCGCGGGCGACGAGCTGTTCCTCGGCGAACTGGCGGATCGTCTCAAGCATCGAAAACCGGGTCCGCCCCGAAGACCGATCAGCCACCAGCAGCGACTTGCGCACCAGCGCGTCCAACAGATCCAGGGTCGCGAAGTCATCGAAACCCGCTACGGCGCAGGTGCTTTCGAGGTCAAATCCGCCAGCGAAAACCGAACAGCGTTCCAGCAGAGCCTTTTCCGGCTCGTCGAGCAGGTCGTAGGACCACGCCACCGCGTGGCGCAGAGTGGAGTGGCGTGCCAGGCCGCGGCGCGAGCCGACCAGCAGCCGAAACCGGTGATCGAGACGATCCCGCACCTCGCTGGCAGTCATCGACGCCATCCGCGAGGCCGCCAACTCGATTGCCAGCGGAATCCCGTCGAGTCTGCGGCAAATCTCCACCACCGCGTCCGCCTCGCCGGGCTGGTCCTGCGAGAAGTCCGCCACCACACGGTGGGCACGGTCGACGAACAACTTCACGGCCCCGGATTCGGTTCCGGAGTTGACGTCAAGGGACGGGACACGCCATAACTGTTCGTCGCTGATCCCCAATCCTTCGCGGCTGGTCGCCAGAATCGTGACGGTCGCCGAGGCGGCCAGGATCGCCTCCACCAGGTCCGCGACACTGTCCACAACGTGCTCGCAGTTGTCGAACACCAACAGCCGCGACCGGCCCTCCAACGCGGAGGCCACCGACTCGCTCACGTTCTTTCCCGGTTGCTGAGTGATGCCCAGCACCGCAGCCACCGCATCGGGTACCGCCGCCGGGTCAGCGACAGCCGCTAGTTCGAAAAGCCAGACACCGTCGGAGAACTCAGCGGCCACACCCGCAGCGACCTCCAATGCCAGACGGGTCTTGCCGACCCCGCCCACCCCGGTCAAGGTCAGCAACCGGCGGGCTTTCAGCGTTGTCTGCAGCTCGGCGACCTCCGACTCGCGGCCGATGAAGCTTGTGGTCTGTGGACGGAGGTTCCCCGGACTCGGGTCGAGGGTCCGCAATGACGGAAAGTCCGTGCGCAGGCCCTCCGCTTGGACCTGGAACACCTGAACCGAAGTCGGGATATCCCGCAACCGCCGCGGCCCCAGATCGATGAGATCCACACCGCTGAGCAGGACCGCCGTCGAGTCGGCCAACAGGATCTGCCCGCCATGCCCCGCGGCCATCACGCGTGCGGCGCGATTGAGCACCGTCCCGAAGTAGTCCCCGTCACGCAGCTCGGCCTCGCCCGTCGCGATCCCCATTCGCACCGGCAACTGCAACTCCCGTTGCGCGTCGATCGCGGCGTTCACGGCCGACATCGGCGACGCGAAGGCCGCCACCAATCCGTCGCCCGTGTGGCTGAACAAAAACCCGTCATACGCCTCGATCGCCGTGCGCAACACCTTGTCGTGCACGACGAGCGCCGCCCGCATCGCTGGCGCGTCGGCCTCCCACCGGCGAGTCGAACCCTCGACATCGGTGAACAAAAACGTCACCACCCCCGAAGGGGCAGCCGCCGTCATGGCATCGCCTCGGCCCAGTCGATATGCCCTTCAAAGCCAAGCGATTTCGCCATGTCGCGGTAGCGATCCCGGAACCGCGCGTAAACCTCGATATCGCCGTGAGCCCGCGCCAGGAGAGCCCGCAGCCGCAACAGCCAAATGTCACGTATCACCAGACCCTCATCGGCCGGCGCGGTCGCCAACCGCTCGACCGCGGCCTCCGCCTCGGTCACATCGCCCTCGGCCCCGCGGTCCAACAGTGTCTGCACCAGAACACCCGTCGCCGGAATGCCCCACAGCAGCAGCTGTGCGTAACGGAACAGATGGTCGGTGGCGGCACGCATGCGCGGTATGGCGTCATCGCGATCTCCACGCCGAGCCCTCTCCCGCGCCACGTACACATTGACGAGTGGCAACTCGCCTAGATTGTGTCCCCGGCGTACGAACACGTCGCTGATCTCGGCCAGGAGCTTCTGTCCGCGATCACGCTCCGCAACCGTGTGGCGGTGCACCAACGCAAGACCCAGCGTCATCCGGGCGAAGGTCAACCCATCGTCATCGCCCGACCGTTCGGCAATCCGCAGAGTAGCCTCAATCTCCCGCATCGCCGGATCGTCGGGCTCGTTAACGCCATTCGTAATTCCGCCGTAGATATAAGTGACGACCAAGGTGTAGGACATAGGGTCAGCATCACGGGCCATGGCCAGGCCCTGCTGCTGGTCGTCGCGCCATCCGGAACGACCCAGGCAATATCGAGCAATAGCCCGCATCCCAAAGGCGAGCGCTAATGGGCACCCGACAAGGAAGTTGCCCATAGATGGGTCACCGTCAGCCAGATCGATGACCCTTTGTGACCACTGCAGCATGTCACACGACTCGGCGCACTCAAGCTTGGCGTAGATGGCCGCTGTGGACAGCCCCACCGCCAAAGTTGGATCGTTGATCGACTCGATGAGGGCCATGGCTTCGGATGCCAGCTGCGACGCCTCGCGCAGCCTGTCCTGATACACGTGATCCACCACCAGCCCCGCCATGGCGATAGCCAGTGACGCCTTGTCACCGGCGGCGGTACACAATTCCCGCAGTTCGTCGAAGCGAGCACCGGCAACCTGGTCATGGACTCGCCAGGCGGTCCCGCACAGCATGGTGCGCGGGGCGACGCACAGGGCTGCCCGGCTTGGGTCAGCGGCGGGCAACGCGTCTGCGATCTTCTGGGCGCGTTGCCAACTCAGCCGCGCCGCGTTGATGTCGCGGTTGGTCGCCCAGGTTGCGGCGCGCATGTGCCAGCCGTAGGCAACGTGTAAATCACCGGCGGCCTCCAGATGCTCGGCGATCAGCGCAGCGTTCTCATCTCCCGCTGCAGGATCGTGGGATTCAATCGCAGCGGCCAGCCGCCGGTGCAGCTCGGCGCGATCGGACTTCAGTTGTGATTCGTAGGCCACCGTCCGAATCAGCGGATGGTGAAACACAAACTCCGGTTGTCGGGTGAAAGTGACCTGATCGATGAACTGTGCCCTCATCAGGTCATCAATCACGGGATCAATGCCCAGCGTTTCCAACAGGTCCCGGCTGAACTTCGAGCCGATGACCGCCGCCGCGCACAAGGTGCGCTTAGCCCCAGGGTTTAGGCGGTCGATGCGAGCGGCGATGGTCGCCTGCAAGGTGGCAGGCACCGTGGCCGCACTGACGTCTGCGGTCGACACGTATGTGCCGGTCTGTCCCTGCAGCACGCCGCGCTCGGCCAGTTCGCGCACGATCTCCTCGGCGAAAAACGGGTTACCGGCGGCCCGCTCGGCTATCTTGCGGCCCAGCTCAGCAGTGGCGGAATCAGGGCCTAGCAGCTCGCAGACCAGTGCCGCGGTCTCCGAATCACTCAGCGGCGCAAGGGCGATGGTTTGAGCACCGTGCACCCGCGTGAGTGCGCCCTGATATTCGGGGCGATAGGTGGCCAGCACCAGCGACGGCGTCTGCGGGATCACGATGAGGAAGTCGGCGATCATCGACTCGCTGACTTCGTCGATCCAATGAACGTCCTCAACGACGTAGACCACCGGCGTTTTCCGAGCCAGGGAAGCGGCATTGAGCAGCGCGGTCAACCGTCGCCGGCGGGCATCGGGATCGATGGCCGGCAACGCAGCGTTCGGGTCGGCGATACCCAGTAGGTCATCGAGTAGCAGCAAGTCCTCGGGATCTGCGTCGGCAACGCGGTCGCGCACTTGATCGCGAGCGGTCTGCCCGTCAAGAGCCTCGACGCCCGCAACGGCACGCAGCAGCCGTGCGACGGCATGGAAGGGGACCTGGCTGGTGTGCGATTCGCAGAAGGTGGTGAACACCTCCACGCCGCGACCACCCGCCATCGCCGCTACCTCGCGCACCAAACGGCTCTTACCGATGCCGGGTGAGCCGACCACGCCGACCACAACCCCGTGGCCGTCGATGGCACGCACCAGCAGGCCCTCGACGGCAGACATCTCCCATCGCCGACCGACCAGATTCGACTCAGCACGTCCGACAGCGTGATGCCCCTCCGGCACGCCCAGCAGCCGCTGTGCGCAGAGTGGCTGATCGGTGCCCTTGATGCGGACACGCTCAACTTCACCGAGAGTCGCAGCACCATCAAGCAGTCTCGCTGTCGACCCGCTGACCATCACCCCGCCCGGCGGTGCCACCGATTCCATCCGCTGCGCCATACCAACCTGCTCACCGACGGCGGTGTAACCCAGTGCACCCGAACCGATTTCACCGGCGATTACCTCACCGGAGTTCAGTCCCACCCGCAACTGCAGATCCACACCGTCGCGCTCTTGGACGTCGACGGCCAGCCGCTTGGCCTCCTCCTGAACGCCTAAGGCCGCCAGACACGCACGAACGGCGTGGTCCTCCAACGCCACCGGTGCGCCGAACACGGCCATGATGCCGTCGCCGGTGAACTTGTCCACCCTGCCGCCATACCGCTGCACTACCGCCGAAGCACAGTCGACCAGGTCGGCCATGATCTCACGCAGCCGCTCGGCCCCGACCGCCGCGCCGATGTCCATCGAATGCACTACGTCGGCGAACAGCACCGTGACCTGCTTGTACTCCGCCGGGATACCGGCGTCTTCCAAAGGGGAGCCACACCCGTGGCAAAACCGGGCATTTTCCAGAGGCTGGGCGCCACACGTCCGGCACGCTGCTATGGCCGTCACCCGACTCTCCGCCAATCCCGGGCCCCCGCGTCCTCTAAAGATAGCCCGTTGAACCACTTCCACCAGGGCCCGTCGTCGCGGACGCTCGGCGCGGCGAGCCGTTAAGCTCGAAGGCGATGTAGCGGATGCGGTCGAGGAGGGCGTTGATCATGAGAGCACCGAGGTTCGCCGCGGTGGCGGCATTGACGGCGATCGCTCCGATCGCGATTCTCCTCGGAAGTGGCCCCGCGCACGCCGACACAGACCTCGGCAAACCATGCTCGCCGGAAGGCGCGAAGGTGTGGGGCAACCCCGGCCCGATCTACTGCGCGCGCCAGGCGGACGGGCAAACGCAGTGGGTTTCCATTCCCGTCGACGCCATGTGCGTGGCGTTCTGCGTGAATCACCCGTAGCGGCTCAGGGCCGGCCGGCGGTCGATTCGGGGCTGCGCTTGCGGCGATTGATCATCGACGCGACCAGGCCCACCGCTATCGCCAGCCCCCCATAGCTCAGCGCCGAGGGCCACCAGGCCGGTCCCGCGGGTGGGGTGGGCTCCTTGAGCGTGGCCAGCGCCACCAGGTAGCTGCCGTTGTCGGTCGGCCCGGCCGCCGGAAGCGACTGGGTCCTGGTGACGGTGATCTGAGCGGGGCTGGTCGGATCGTTCACGCGCCCCCAGGCCAGCGTGGAGTCGTCGAGCAGGAAGGTGTCCTGGCTGGCCGCGGGCTGGCTGCCGTCGTGGCCCACCACCTGCACCTGCCCGATCACCACGGTCTGGTTGTCGGCGGCGACGTTGGCGGAGACGTCGTGGTACACCTCCGGCGGCGTCGGCGGACTGTAGTTCGAGGGCGGCGGGCCGTCCGATCCCGGCGGCGGTATCGACGCCCCGCCGGAAAAGCTGCCCGACGCCACGTGGCTGTAGCCGACCGCGGTGAAGGGGAACAAGCCGGCGGCGGCGACGTCGAGCACGATCCGGCCACCCGCCGGCACGAACACCTCCCGGTATGCGCCGTCGTAGAGGTAACGGAAGGTCATCGCCTCGCTGAGCGGGTTGTACAGGGCCGGGCGGTGGTTGTCGTCGTAGTCGACGTACTCCCAATGCCGGGGGCGCACCAGTTCCTGGTTGTCGGCCTTGACCACGTCGACGTTGTCGCTTTGGGCGTCGACCACGTTCTGCACCCGGTGGGCGAAGTCGTACAACTGGCTCGGCGGCTCCAGCGGGCTGGCCGGGTTGATCCGCGTCGCCGGTGCGGCCCTGGCGTCCGCGACCGCCTGCGGGGACGCATCCAGACCCTTCGGCGGCGCCACCAACGCAGCGTTTCTCGGCACGCCGCCCGCCCCCGGGTTGAGCTTCGGGGTCTGCGCCGGCACCGCGGTCGGGGGCGACGGACTCGGCGGAACGACCTCGGGCGTGTGCACCGGCGAGGGCACCAGCGGAGCCGGCTCCGGCAGGGGCTCCGAAGACCACACCGGCGCCCGGCTCGGCGGCTGGACCGGGTGGGGCGGCGCGGCGCTGTAGCACACGTTCGACGTGCCATAGGACTGCACGTAAACCAGACAGTTCTGGCAGGACACCGGGTTTGACCCGTCACCGGCACACGGCGCCGCCCGTGCCACACCGGACGTCGCGGCCGACACCCAGAACGGGGCGAGCGCTATCACGACCGCCGCCGCCGTCGCGAAAACCTTGCCCATCGGGCCCTGACGGATCAGCGCCGGCAACCGGTGACGCTCGAACGCCGCCCCGCCCACTGGCAGACCTTTCCTACACCCCCCACCTGGTGGGAAATGCTACCCGCCGGCCCGAAGACCGCGTTTTGTCAGGGTTGGCTGCACGGCGACGGCTGCCGCGGGTGAACCGGCCCTAGGATCGTCGACGTGTCGGCGATCGAACGCATCGAGCTCACCCTGCTGGCGACCGGACTGATCTTCGTCCTGGCCGGGGCGGCCCAGGCGCGCTACCGCTTCATCAAGGACCGCCGCGCCGGACGACGGTTCTACTGGGCCACGTCGATCATCGGCATCGTCAGTTTCGCCGCCGGGGTGGGCAAGGTCTGGCCCAACGCCGTCGTGGTCGCGGCGATCTTCTCCGCGGTGGTCGTCTTCTCGGCCTACCTGACGACGCCCTACCTGAAGATCGGCGGGCGAATCTATGCGTCGTCGCCGGAAAACCGCCAGCCCGATCCGTGAGGAAGCCATGCCGACTCCCGACTTCGAAACCCTGCTGTACACGACGGCCGGCCCGGTTGCCACCATCACGCTGAACCGGCCCGAGCACCTCAACACCATCGTTCCGCCCATGCCCGACGAGATCGAGACGGCCGTCGGGCTGGCCGAGCGGGACCAGGGCATCAAGGTGATCGTGCTGCGCGGCGCCGGCCGCGCCTTCTCGGGCGGGTACGACTTCGGCGGCGGCTTCCAGCAGTGGGGCGAGGCCATGATGACCGACGGCAGGTGGGATCCGGGCAAGGACTTCGCGATGGTCAGCGCCCGCGAGACCGGGCCCACGCAGAAGTTCATGGCGATCTGGCGGGCCTCGAAACCGGTGATCGCCCAGGTGCACGGCTGGTGCGTCGGCGGGGCCAGCGACTACGCGCTGTGCGCCGACCTCGTGATCGCCAGCGAAGACGCCGTGATCGGCACCCCGTACAGCCGGATGTGGGGCGCCTACCTGACCGGCATGTGGCTGTATCGCCTCAGCCTGGCCAAGGCGAAGTGGCACTCGCTGACCGGCCGGCCGCTCACCGGCGTGCAGGCCGCGGAGGTCGAGCTGATCAACGAGGCGGTGCCGTTCGAGCGGCTCGAGGCGCGCGTCGCCGAGATCGCCGCGGAGTTGGCGCAGATCCCGCTGTCGCAGTTGCGGGCGCAGAAGCTGATCGTCAACCAGGCCTACGAGAACATGGGCCTGGCCTCGACCCAGACGCTGGGCGGCATCCTCGACGGCCTGATGCGCAACACCCCCGACGCGCTGGAGTTCATCGAGACCGCCCAGACGCGCGGCGTGCGCGCGGCGGTCGAGCGCCGCGACGGCCCTTTCGGCGATTACAGCCAGGCCCCGCCGGAGCTGCGGCCGGATCCCACGCACGTCATCATCGCTGATCGGGACGGATAGTGAGATGGGCTACGAACATGGGCGGGGCCGCTGTATCCGGGGCCCGAAAGTGCTACGGTAACAACTATGTCTCGGCTGAGTTCCGCCCTGCGTGCAGGCGTTGTTCTTGTTGCTCTTTTCGTCGCTCTCAGCATCGCCGCTGCGACCTTCCCGAAGACCGCCGCGGCCGATTCCACGGAAGACTTTCCGGTTCCCCGCCGACAGATCGCGACCACCTGCGACGCCGAGCAGTACCTGGCCGCCGTCCGGGATACCAGCCCGGTCTACTACCAGCGGTACATGATCGACTTCAACAACCACGCCAACCTGCAACAGGCGGTTATCGACAAGGCGCATTGGTTTTACTCGCTGTCACCGGCGGACCGCAGGAATTATTCCGAAAACTTCTACAATGGCGATCCGCTGACATTCGCCTGGGTCAATCACATGAAGATCTTCTTCAACAACAAGGGCGTCGTCGCCAAGGCCACCGATGTGTGCAACCAGTACCCGCCCGGCGACATGTCGGTGTGGAACTGGTCGTAGATCGACCCTGGTCTTTATCGGCCATCGAGCTTAGACTCTGCGACTGTCGGGAATCGCTTTTTCCCCGAAGTTTGGGGACAAATCAATAGTTCTCGACTGGTATTCCGCTCACGCGGGGACGCCAGTCCGTGCGACCAGAGTCAACCAGGACTTACATCATGCTCATGCCGGGATGCTGCGCCCCAGCGAGGACGCGATGAGCGTCGTCGACCCCCAGTCTGACGCGCTGGCGGCGCTCGACTGGCTCGAGATCACCTGCCAATCCGAGACCGGGTGCACCAACAGGGCGACACACATCGTCTACCGGCACGCCGTGGACCAATGCAACCGCCCGAACCTCGACCCGTCCGGGAACATCGTCGAGATCCTGTGCATCGGTTGCGTCCGCCGGCTCAAGGCCCAGGTCCTGCAGCAGGTGGACAGGATCAACCGCTGCCCGGGCGGCTACTGCCTGACGTGCGGGGCTCCGGTGCACAAGCTCAGCGACGTCATGCGCAAGATGGTGCAGCTGCGCACGTACGCCTGACGATCGTCAGCAGTGCGGGGAGCTCGCCCGCAACCGATCCGTGTCGGCCGGTGGGCCGTTGCTGCCCGGCGCCGGCTCCCGGGGCCACATCAACGGCCCTTTTCGTCGTTACGCACGTGATATGCGTTACACTCCAGCCGCGAGGGGAAGGATCAACGGTCCCGTCCGGGCGACGACGGGCCATGATTTACTTAGGTAAGCCTTGGCTGCGCTGGTACCGCGGAACCGTGTGCCGGGCGGACGGGCGCAGCGCGGCGATCCGCCCACAGAAATGCCCGACCGCTGAAAGGGATCCCAGATTTTCAAGGTGCTGTCCCGGACGTGGATCCCACTGGTCATCCTGGCGGTAGTGGTGATCGGTGGATTCATCGTCTATCGGGTCCACGGCTACTTCGGCTCGGAAAAGCGCGAATCGTATGCCGACAGCAACCTGCAGAACCCCAAGCCGTTCAACCCCAAACGGATCGTCTACGAGGTCTTCGGGCCGCCGGGGACCACCGCGGACATCAGCTACTTCGACGTCAACGGCGACCCCACCCGCGTCGACGGCGCGCCGCTGCCGTGGTCGCTGCGCATCACCACCGACAAGGCCGCCGTGATGGGAAACCTCATGGCGCGCGCCAGCGGCGATAGCGTCGGCTGTCGCATCACGGTCGACGACGTGGTCAAGGCCGAGCGGATCTCCAACGAGGTCCGCGCCTACACCTTCTGCGTGGTGAAGTCCGCATGACGACACAACGGTTCTTCAACTCCGACGTCCCCGACGCCCATGCCGAAAGGCCGTTGCTCGCAAGGACAATCCACCGCCTTTCGGTGCCGATCATCCTGTTCTGGGTCGGCATGGCGGTCGTGTTCAGCGTGCTCGTCCCGTCGCTGGAGGTGGTGGGGCAGGAACGATCGGTGTCGCTGAGCCCCACGGACGCGCCGTCGTTCCAGGCCATGAAGCACATCGGGCACGCCTTCAACGAAGGCGAGACCGACAGCTCGGCGATGATCGTGCTGGAGGGCGACCAGCCCCTGGGCGACGACGCGCACCGGTACTACGACTCGATCATTCGCAAGCTGCGCGACGACAAGGCGCACGTGCTGAGCGTCCAGGATTTCTGGGGCGACCCCCTCACGGCCGCCGGCGCGCAGAGCAACGACGGTAAGGCCGCGACCGTCCAGGTGAACCTCGCCGGTAACCAGGGCGAGCCGCTGGCCAACGAATCCGTCGACGCCGTGCGCAAAATCGTGAACAGCGTGCCGCCGCCGCCGGGGGTCAAGGCCTACGTCACCGGGGTGGCGGCGCTCACCGCGGACCTGCACCACAGCGGCGACAAGTCCACGGCGAGGATCACGTTGACGACGGTCGCGGTGATCCTCATCATGCTGCTGTTCGTCTACCGGTCGATCGTCACCGTGGTCCTCCTGCTGGTCACCGTGGGCTTCGAGTTGACCGCGGCGCGGGGAGCCGTGGCACTCATCGGCCACACCGGACTGATCGGGCTGTCCACCTTCGCGGTGTCCCTGCTGACCTCGCTGGCGATCGCGGCGGGCACGGACTACGGCATCTTCATCATCGGCCGCTACCAGGAGGCCCGGCAGGCCGGCGAGGACAGGGAGGCCGCCTTCTACACGATGTACCGGGGGACGGCGCACGTCATCCTGGGTTCCGGTCTGACGATCGCCGGGGCGACGTTCTGCCTCAGCTTTGCGCGGATGCCGTACTTCCAGACGCTCGGAATCCCTTGTGCCGTGGGCATGCTCGTCGCCGTGGCGGTCGCGCTGACGCTGGGCCCGGCGGTGCTCACCGTCGGCAGCCGGTTCGGCGTGTTCGACCCCAAGCGCAAGATCGGGGTCCGCGGCTGGCGGCGGATCGGAACCGCCGTGGTGCGCTGGCCGCTGCCGATCCTGGCCGTCACGTGCGCGGTCGCCCTGGTCGGCCTGCTGACCCTGCCGGGCTACAAGGCCAACTACAACGACCGGGAGTACCTGCCCGGCTCCATCCCCGCCAACGAGGGCCTGATGGCCGCGGACCGCCACTTCTCACAGGCCCGGATGAAGCCGGAGATCCTGATGATCGAGTCGAACCACGACATGCGCAATCCGGCCGACTTTCTGGTGCTGGACAGGCTGGCCAAGGGCATCTTCCGGGTCCCGGGCATCTCGCGCGTGCAGGCGATCACCCGGCCCGACGGAACGACCATGGACCACACGTCGATTCCGTTCCAGATGAGCATGCAGAGCGCCGGCCAGATGCAGAGCATGAAATACCAGCGCGACCAGATGAACAACATGCTCAAGCAGGCCGACGAGATGACCAAGACCATCGCCAACATGCGACGGATGTACGAGCTGATGACGCAGCTCGTGGCCACCACGCACCGCATGGTCGGCGACACCGTCGAGATGCAGCAGATCACCAACGAGCTGCGGGACCGCATCGCGGACTTCGACGACTTCTGGCGGCCGATCCGCAGCTACTTCTATTGGGAGAGGCACTGTTTCGACATCCCGATCTGCTGGTCGATCCGCCAGATTTTCGACGCGCTGGACGGGGTCGATCAGATCACCGACAAGCTCAACACGCTGGTCGGTGACATCAAGGACCTGGATCGGCTGATGCCGCAGATGGTCGCGCAGTTCCCGCCGATGATCGAGACCATGGAGAACATGCGGACCATGATGCTGGACATGCACAGCACCATGTCCGGGATCTTCGCCCAGATGGACGAGATGAGTGACAACGCCACGGCGATGGGCCACGCCTTCGACGCGTCCAAGAACGACGACTCGTTCTACCTGCCGCCGGAGGTGTTCAAGAACAAGGACTTCCGGCGCGCGATGAACAGCTTCCTGTCCCCGGACGGGCACGCGGCGCGCTTCATCATCCTGCATCGCGGCGACCCCGCGTCGGCCGAGGGCATCGCGAGCATCGACAAGATCCGCACCGCCGCCGAAGAGTCGATCAAGGGAACGCCCTTGGAGGACGCGAAGATCTATCTGGCCGGGACGGGCGCGGTCTTCAAGGACATCTCCGACGGCGCAAAGTGGGACCTGGTGATCGCCGGAATCTCCTCGCTGTGCCTCATTTTCATCATCATGCTGATCCTCACCCGCGCCCTGGTCGCCGCCGCGGTCATCGTGGGGACGGTGGCCATTTCGCTGGGCGCTTCGTTCGGGCTGTCGGTGCTGTTCTGGCAGCACATCCTCGGCATCGAATTGCACTGGCTGGTGCTGGCGATGTCGGTCATCGTGCTGTTGGCGGTGGGATCCGACTACAACCTGCTGTTGGTCTCGCGGTTCAAGCAGGAGATTCACGCCGGCCTGAACACCGGCATCATCCGGTCGATGGGCGGCACCGGCAAGGTGGTGACCAACGCCGGGCTGGTGTTCGCGTTCACCATGGCGTCGATGGCCGTCAGCGACGTGCGGATCATCGGCCAGGTGGGCACCACCATCGGGCTGGGCCTGCTGTTCGACACGCTGATCGTGCGCGCGTTCATGACCCCGTCCATCGCCGCCCTGCTGGGGCGCTGGTTCTGGTGGCCGATCCGGGTGCGTTCCCGCCCGCCCCGCTTCTCGCCGCAGCCGGCCGCGCCCCGTTCGCTCGCCTACACCGACTAACCGCCGGCCGGCTCCGAATAGCTGTCATGGGAACAATCGCGCTCATCGGCTTCCTCGGCGGTCTGGTCACCGGCATCTCGCCGTGCATCCTGCCGGTCCTTCCGGTGGTCTTCTTCTCCGGCGTGAGCAGCGACGGGGCCGGCACCCGCGCGGGCCGCCCGTATCTGGTGATCGCGGGCCTGGTCCTCAGCTTCAGTACGGTCACGCTGGCCGGTTCGGCCCTGCTCTCGGCAATGCACCTGCCGCAGGACGCGATCCGGTGGGCGGCCCTGGTGACGTTGACCCTGATCGGGCTCGGGTTGATCTTCCCGCCCCTGCAGCATCTGATCGAGCGGCCCTTTGCCCGCCTCCCGCAACGCGAATTAGGCTCGAACAGAACGGGTTTCGCGCTCGGTCTGACACTCGGAGCGCTGTATGTGCCGTGCGCGGGGCCGGTGCTGGCCGCCATCGTGGTCGCCGGCGGGACCGCCCGCATCGGCCCACCGATCCTGGTTTTGACCGCGGCGTTCGCGATCGGCGCCGCGCTGCCGCTGCTGGTTTTCGCGCTGGCCGGGCGGCGCGTCGCCGAGCGCGTCGGGGCATTTCGCCGCCGGCAGCGCGGGATTCGGGTCGCCGGCGGGATCGCGATGATCCTGCTGGCGGTGGCCCTGGTCTTCAACCTGCCCGCCGCGCTGCAGCGCGCCGTGCCCGACTACACCGCTGCCCTGCAAAAGGGCTTCGGCGCCAACGGGATTCGGCAGAAGCTGGCAGCCGGCACCGCGCCCGCGGGTCAGCTGGCCGACTGCACTGACGGCGCTGCCGCCTTGCAGCAGTGCGGACCGGCGCCCGCCATCACCGGGATCACCCAGTGGCTCAACACTCCCGGCGGAGCCCCGATCGACCTCGCGTCGCTGCGCGGCAAGGTGGTCCTGATCGACTTCTGGGCGTACTCCTGCATCAACTGCCAGCGGGCGATCCCGCACGTGGTCGACTGGTACAACCGGTATCGCGACAGCGGTTTCGTGGTCATCGGGGTGCACACGCCGGAGTACGCGTTCGAGCGGGTCCCCGGCAACGTGGCCGGCGGCGCCGCCGCGCTGCACATCGGCTACCCCGTCGCGCTGGACAACGACTACGCGACGTGGAACAGCTATCAGAACCTGTATTGGCCCGCCGAATACCTCATCGATGCCCGGGGGGCGGTGCGCCACACCAAGTTCGGCGAGGGCGACTACGACGGCACCGAACGGCTGATTCGCGAACTGCTCACCGATGCGTCGGGCGCCACGCTGCCGGGCGCGACCAACACGGTCGACACCACCCCGCACACCAGGCTCACACCGGAGACCTACCTGGGCGCGGGCAGGGCCGTCAACTATGGCGGCGACGGCCCGTACCGGGCCGGCACCGCCACGTTCGCCTACCCGGCGACGCTGCCCGACGACCGGTTCGCCCTGCACGGCCGGTGGACGCTGGACGACCAGGGCGCCACCGCCGACAGCGACGACGCCGCCATCCGGCTCAACTACACCGGCAAGGACGTCTACGTCGTCGGCGGCGGCACCGGCACCATCACCGTGACCAGGGGCGGCCGGACGGCCACCACGACCATCGGCGGCCCACCCACCCTGCATCAGATAGCCGGCAACGACGCCGGCGACGTCGCGCGCCGCGACCAGCTCGACATGCGGGTCGGCAAGGGCCTGCAGGTGTTTTCGTTCACATTCGGCTGAGCAGTCCGGGTCGCCGGCGGCTTCGAATAACTTCATGGAGGTCGACGATGAATCTGACGAACCTGCTCCAGGTCTCCGCCGCCTCGGCGGTGGTGCTCGCCGTCGTGCACACGGTCACGTTCGCGGTCGCCCGGCGGATCGGGCGCTACAACGTCGTCGACGTGGCCTGGGGCCTCGGCTTCGTGGCCATCGCCGGCGTCGCAGCCGCGCTGGGCCGCGGGCCCGCGACCCGGCGCTGGCTGCTGCTCGCACTCGTGGCGATCTGGGGGCTGCGGCTGGCTTGGCACATCCAACGCAAGACGGCGGGCAAGGGCGAGGACCCCAGGTACGCCGCCCTGCTGCGCGGTGCGACGGTCGCCCAGGTCGTGCGGAAAGTCTTTGTGCTGCAGGCCTTCATCGGCTGGTTCGTGTCGTTCCCGCTGCAACTGTCCGCGGTGACCGGTCCCACGCCGGAACCGCTGACCGCCGTCGCGGTGGTGGGCGTGGCCGTGTGGCTGGTGGGCTTCGCGTTCGAGGCAGTCGGCGACGGGCAGCTGCGCGCCTTCAAATCCGATCCGGCCAACCGCGGCGTGGTGCTGGACGGTGGCCTGTGGGCCTGGACCCGCCACCCGAATTACTTCGGCGACGCCGCGGTGTGGTGGGGATTGTGGCTGATCACCCTCAACGGATGGTGGGCGCTGGCCACGGTCGGCTCGCCGTTGCTCATGACGTATTTCCTGATGCACGTCAGCGGGGCGCGGCTGACCGAGAAGCTGATGGCCGGCCGTCCCGGCTTCGACGAATACCGGGAAAGGACAGCGTTTTTCTTCCCCCGCCCGCCTCGATCGGGGCTGCGATGAGGGGCGATAGGCTACCGGGCGATGAGCACCGAGCTCGACGCACTGCTGCACCAGGTCGCGCGCGGCGACAACGCCGCCTTCGCGACCCTCTACGACCTGACCAAAGCACGGGTGTACGGACTGGTGACACGGGTGGTGCGTGATCCGGGTTATGGCGAAGAAACCACCCAGGAGATCTACCTCGAGGTGTGGCGCACGGCGTCGCAGTTCGACCCGGCCCGAGGGTCGGCCCTGGCCTGGCTGCTGACCATGGCGCACCGGCGGGCCGTCGACCGGGTGCGCGCCGAACAGGCGGGCAGCAGGCGGGAATCGCGTTACGGTGCGGCCAGCGCCGAAACCGCGAGTGATGTCGTGGCCGACTCGGCGCTCGCCGGCGACGAGCGCCGCCGGGTGGCCCAATGCCTGGAGGCGCTGAGCGATGCCCAGCGCCAGTGCATCGAGCTGGCCTACTACCAGGGGCTGACCTACAGCGAGGTGTCGCAGCGGTTGGCCGCCAACCTGTCGACGATCAAGTCGCGCATCCGCGACGGGCTGCGCGGCCTGCGTAACTGCCTGGACGTGCCATGACCGAACCAACCGATTTCGAACTGCTCGAGCTCGCCACGCCCTATGCCCTGCATGCCGTCTCGGACGAGGAACGCGCCGAGATCGACCGGCGGATCGCCGCCGCGCCGGCGCCGGTGGCGACGGCCTTCCACGACGAGGTCCGCGCCGTGCGCGAGACGATGGCGGTCCTGTCGGCCGCGACGGCGACCGAACCGCCGGCGCATCTGCGGGCGGCCACGCTGTCCGCTGCAACCCCGGCCAGCGCCCGCCAGATCGGTTGGCGCAGAATCGTTTTGGCCGCGGCGGCGGCGGTCGTGGTGGGCGCCGCGGCGTTCGGCGTCGGGGTGGTGACGCGTTCGCCGGCGAAGCCGTCGATGGCCGAGCAGGTGCTGGCCGCCCCGGACGTGCAGACGGTCTCGCGCCCGCTGGCCAACGGGACCGCGACGGTGATGTTCTCCCGCGACCGCAACGCGGCCGTGCTGGTGATGAACAACGTGCCACCGCCGTCGCCGGGCACCGTCTATCAGATGTGGCTGATCGGTGCCAACGGCCCGACCTCGGCGGGGACCATGGGCACCGCGGCGGTGTTGCCATCGACGAAAGACACGCTCACCAACATCGGAGCCTCGAAGGCGCTCGCGTTCACCGTCGAACCGGGCAACGGGTCGCCGCAGCCGACCGGCCCGATGCTCGCCGAGCTGCCTCTCAGCTGAGGGATGCTAGGCCTTCTTCCCGAGGCCGCCCGCGATCGCGACGAGCACACCCAGCCCGACCAGCACCACGCCGGCGACCAGCGTCAGGTCGAGCCAGTGCCGCAGGCCGGCCTCGGCGTGGGCCACCATCACCTCGGCGATCTGGCGGATGTCCCCGGTGGTGCGGTTCAGCGCGTCGTCGATGTGGCGGCGACCCGCCTCGATGCCCGCCCAGCCGGCCGCCCCGACGAGCAGTGCCGAGACCCCCAGCGCGCTCAGGGCCTTGCCGCGGCGGCGCGCGGCGGCCAGCGTCAGCAGCGCGAACAAACCGCCGAGGGCCGCCGCGCCGATGCTCACACCGGGGCCCCAGGTCGCCAGCCGGCTCAGCCTGCCCTGCCGCAGCGACGCGGGCATCGACACCGTCAGCGGAACCGTGAGGTTGGCGGGAACCGTGACGTCGTGGCCGCTCAACACCTGCCGGAACGCGCTGTCGTCGAGCATCGGGGCCACGTCGATCACCCATTGGTTGCCGGTCCGGCCCGGGGGCGGGTCGGTGAACAACCAGGCATGGGCCGCCCGGTTCGCCTGGGCGAACAGCGGCGGGAACCCGGGCCCGGCCGTGAAGGCACTCGCGACGTCGTGCACCCGCGCGCCGTCCACGGGGTAGCGGCCCCCGCCCCGTTCCGCGATGAGCGCCATCGCCCGGGTGGCCAGTTCGGAGGCCATGGCCGACTGCAGGGCGGGGTCGCCCGCGGCTTCTCGCGCCAGCCTGGCGTAGCCGGCCTCGTCGATGACGTTGAGCTGTAGCCACGCCGCGGGGATCGCCGCGGCCAGGGCAACGGTCGTCGCCAGCCACAACAGCGCCGTCACCGCCGATCGCACGCCTTGAGACCCTACGGGGCGATCCCCCGCACATAAGCGGCCTGGCCGAGGTGCTGGGCGCAGTCGTCGATGATGCTCACCAGCCGCGCGCCGGCCGTCACCGGCGGGTCCCAGTTGGTGTCGACGACGCGGGCCAGCTCGTCGGCGGTCACGCTGGCGATGTATTCGAGGGTCAGCTTGTGTACGGCGTGGTAGTAGCCCCTCAGCAGCTCGGCGGGCGCCTTCACCTTGGCCACCTCGTCGGGGCCGTGCCCGTAGCCGGTGTCGTTGCGCGGCAGGTCCAGCCCGAACCGGTCCACCCAGCCGTCGCGAATCCACACCTGCTCGACGCCGGCCACGTGCGCCAGCTGGATGTCCTGCACGCGCGCGCTGTGCCAGATCAGCCAGGCGATGCTGTTGGCGTTCGGGGTCGGGCGGTAGTCCGACACCTCGTCGGTCAGCCCGTCGGCGAGCTCGTCGACGTGTTCGATCAACCGGGTGAAGGCGTCGCGAAGCAGTTCCTGGGTGGCGGCGTCAGCGTTGGCCATACCAGCGACACTAGAGCCTGGCACGACCCACCGGCACGGTCGTAGATTATTTAGATGACCTACGACCTCGTCATCCGCAACGGCACCATCGTCGACGGGCTGGGGGGTGAGCCGTACGTCGGCGACGTCGCGGTGAGGGACGGCGTGATCGAGGCTGTCGGATCCGTGAACGGGGACGGGGCCCGCCGCGAGATCGACGCCACCGGGCTGCTGGTCACGCCCGGCTTCGTCGACCTGCACACCCACTACGACGGCCAGTCCATCTGGTCGGAGCGGCTGACCCCGTCGTCGGCGAACGGGGTGACCACGGTGGTGATGGGCAACTGCGGGGTCGGCTTCGCCCCCTGCCGCCAGGAAGACCACGACGTGCTCGTCGACGTGATGGCCGGCGTCGAGGACATCCCGGGCGTCGTGATGACCGACGGGCTGCCGTGGAACTGGGAAACCTTCCCCGAATACATGGACGCGCTGGACGCGGGCAAACGCGACATCGACGTGGCCGCCTACCTTCCGCACTCGCCGCTGCGGGTGTACGTGATGGGCCGGCGCGGCGCCGACCGGGAGCCGGCCACCGCCGAGGACCTCGCCCGGATGCGGGCGCTGGCCAAGGAGGCGATCGAGGTCGGCGCGCTGGGCTTCGCGTCGTCGCGGTTGACGATCCACAAGACCGAAAGCGGTTCGCCGATACCGAGTTACGACGCCGCACGGGAGGAGATCGAGGAGATCGCCAAGGGCGTCGTCGACGCCGGCGGCGGGCTGCTGCAGTTCGTGCCGGACATTCCCGCCGGCGGCTACCAGCCCGTGTTGCAGACGGTGTTCGACGTGGCCGAGGACCTGCACCTGCCGGTCACCTTCACCCTCGTCGTCGCAAACTCCGGCGACCCGACGTGGGAGGACGCCATCACGATGATCGAGAAGGCGAACGCGGCGGGAGGCGACATCACCGCGCAGCTGCTGCCGCGGCCGATCGGTCTGATCATCGGGCTGCAGCTGAGCGCCAACCCCTTCGTGCTGTACCCCAGCTACCGCGAGATCGCCCACCTCCCGCTGGCCGAGCGGGTGGCCGAGATGCGCAAGCCCGAGGTCCGCGCCCGCATCCTGGCCGACAAGCCCGGCGTCGGCCACCCGATTCTGTACGTGGCCCAGATGTGGGACTGGATCTACCCGCTGGGCGACGAGCCGGACTACGAGCCCGACCCGTCGACCAGCATCGGCGCCCGCGCCCGGGCCCGGGGGGTGGATCCGATGGAGGAGGCCTACGACCGGCTGCTCGACGACGACGGCCGCGCCATGCTGCTGGTGGCGACCAGCAACCTGCAGAACAACTCGCTGGACACCGTCGGGAAGTTGCTGCACCGCGACGACGTGGTGCTCGGCCTGGGCGACGGCGGCGCCCACTACGGGATGATCTGCGACGCCAGCTACACGACGTACTTCCTGGCGCACTGGGCGCGCGACCGCAAGTCCGGGAGGTTCACCGTGGCCGAGGCCGTGCGCGAGCTCACCTCCGTGCCTGCGCGGGTGGCCGGGCTGGGCGACCGCGGCCGGATCGCCGTCGGCTACAAGGCCGACCTCAACGTCATCGACCACGCCGCGCTGCGGCTGCACAAGCCGGTGATCCGCCACGACCTGCCCGCCGGCGGGCGGCGCCTGGACCAGACCGCCGAAGGATACGTGACAACCATCGTTTCCGGAGAAATAATTGCTGAAAATGGCGTTCCGACCGACGCCCGGCCGGGCAAGTTGGTCCGCGGCCGAAAGCCCACGCCCGTACCTGGCCGATAACGCCACGAAGGGCGGCCCTTCCCGGTTAAGTTGGGTCAGTGACGAGCCCGCATTTTGCGTGGTTGCCGCCTGAAATCAACTCGGCACTAATTTTCGCCGGGCCGGGTGCGGCACCGCTGCTTGCTGCGGCCGAAGCCTGGGATGGGTTGGCCGAGGACCTTGCGTCGTCGGCGTCGTCCTTCTTTTCGGTGACCTCGGATCTGGCCAACGGCTCGTGGCAGGGCGCGTCGGCCGCGGCGATGATGACCGTCGCGACCCAGTATGTGAGCTGGCTCAGCGCCGCCGCCGCACAGGCCGAGGCGGCATCGAGCCAGGCCGCGGCCATCGCGGCCGCCTTCGAGTCCGCGGTGGCCGCCACCGTCCAGCCCGCGGTGGTGGCGGCGAACCGCGCCCTGGTGAAGGCGCTGGCGGCCACCAACTGGTTCGGGTTCAACGTCCCGGCGATCATGGACACCGAGGCCGCCTACGAGGCGATGTGGGCCGCCGACGTGGCCGCGATGTTCGGGTATCACGCCGACGCGTCCATGGCGGCCGCACAATTGGCGCCCTGGCAGCAGGTCCTGCAAAAGCTGGGTTTCAACTTCAACAACGGGAAAATCGGATTCGGTCCACTTAGCCTTTCGCTGGGCAATTCAAACCTGGGATTTGGAAACAGCGGCAACTTAAATGTCGGATCCGGAAATTCCGGGAACAACAACTTCGGCCTGGGTAACTTCGGTAATAACAACTTCGGCTTCGGCAACAGCGGCAGCAACGACTTCGGGATCGGGCTGACCGGCAACAATCAGATCGGCTTCGGCGGCTTCAACTCCGGCACCGGCAACATCGGCTTCTTCAACTCCGGCAGCAATAACATCGGCTTCTTCAACTCCGGCACCGGTAACTTCGGCATCGGGAACGCGGGCACGTCCAACACCGGCCTGTTGAACTCGGGGTCGGTCAACGCGGGCTTTTTCAACAGCGGCAACGCGAACACGGGCTTTTTCATGGACAACGGCTTGGCCCCGCACAGCGCCCAGGACGCCGGCCTCCTCAACTCCGGCAACTACATGACGGGCGGCGTCGGGGCGGCCAACCTCAGCTCGAGCCTGCTCAACTCGGCCGTGAGCACAGGCGGACTGAACGCGAGCCTGGCGAACGCGGCGATGCTCAGCCCGGCCGGCGCCGTCGCCGCTCCGACGGACGCGAGCGCACTTGCCGGCAGCGTCCAATCGAGCGCCGCGAACGCCGTCGCCGGCCGCGCGGCCGGCCCCACGT
>NZ_LZJH01000010.1:0-1033 GCF_001666745.1 Mycobacterium sp. E2699
CACTACGATCTCTCGGACGACTTCTTCCGGCTGTTCCTGGACCCCACCCAGACCTACAGCTGCGCCTACTTCGAGCGCGACGACATGACGCTCGAGGAAGCCCAAATCGCCAAGATCGACCTGGCGCTCGGCAAGCTGAACCTCGAGCCGGGGATGACGCTGCTCGACGTCGGTTGCGGCTGGGGCGGTGCGCTACAACGAGCGGTCGAGAAGTTCGACGTCAACGTCATCGGAATCACCCTCAGCCGCAACCAGTTCGAGTACAGCAAGGCGAGGCTGGCCAAGGTCCCGACCGGGCGCAGCGTCGAGGTGCGGCTGCAGGGCTGGGAGGAATTCGAGGACCACGTCGACCGCATTGTCACGATCGGCGCCTTCGAAGCGTTCAAAGCGGACCGTTGGCCGGCGTTTTTCGAACGGGCCTACGAGATCCTGCCCGACGACGGCCGGATGTTGCTGCACACGATTCTCGCGCATTCCCAAAAACAGCTGCACGAGCTCGGCGTCTCGCTGACCATGAGCGACGTGCGGTTCACGCGATTCATCTACACCCAGATCTTTCCCGGCGGGCAGTTGCCGGCGCAGGAAGACATTCTGAAATTGGCGCCCGCGGCCGGATTCACCGTCGAAAAGGTGCAATTGCTGCGGGAGCACTACGCCCGCACGCTCAATATGTGGGCGGCGAATTTAGCGGCGAACCGGGAAAAGGCGATCGCCATCCAGTCCCAGGAGGTCTACGACCGCTATATGCACTACCTGACGGGGTGTGAAAACTTCTTCCTGAAGGGCATCAGCAACGTCGGCCAGTTCACGCTGGCCAAGTAAGTAGCGCACCGCTGGCCGGGCGCTCCCAGGCGCCCGGCTACTTCTCGCAGGTGAATTGGTTGACGTCGGTGTAGCCCTCGCGGAACAGCTTGGCGCAGCCGGTGAGGTACTTCATGTACCGGTCGTAGACCTCTTGGGACTGGATGGCGAGCGCCGTCTCCTTGTTCGCCTCGAGGGCCGCGGCCCACGTCTCCAGGGTCCGTGCGTAGCA
>NZ_LZJH01000011.1:0-1343 GCF_001666745.1 Mycobacterium sp. E2699
ATCGCCTATCTGATCTACACGTCGGGTACGACGGGGACCCCGAAGGGGGTGGCGGTTCCGCATCGCAATGTGACGCGGCTGTTGGAGACCCTGGACGCCGACATGGGGTTGGCGGGGCGGGTGTGGTCACAGTGCCATTCGCTGGCGTTCGATTTCTCGGTGTGGGAGATCTGGGGCGCGCTGCTGTATGGCGGGCGGGTCGTCGTGGTGCCCGATGTGGTGGTGCGCTCGCCGGAGGATCTGCTGGCCTTGTTGGTGGCCGAGCGGGTCGGTGTGTTGAGTCAGACGCCGTCGGCGTTTTATGCGTTGCAGGCCGCCGATGCGGCGCAGCCGGAGGTAGGGGACCAGCTGTCGCTGGAGGCGGTGGTGTTCGGCGGGGAGGCGCTGGAGCCGCAGCGGCTGCGGTCGTGGTTTGAGCGCCATGCGGGTGCGCCGCGGTTGATCAATATGTATGGCATCACCGAGACGACGGTGCATGCGTCGTTTCGCGAGATTGTGGCCGGTGACGTGGACGGCGTGGTCAGCCCGATCGGGCTGCCGTTGGCCCATCTGGGGTTTTTCGTGCTGGATGGGTGGTTGCAGCCGGTGCCGGCCGGTGTGGTGGGGGAGTTGTATGTGGCCGGTGCGGGGGTGGCCTATGGGTATGTGGGCCGGGCGGGGTTGAGCGCGACGCGGTTTGTGGCGTGTCCGTTCGGTCGGCCCGGGGCGCGCATGTATCGGACCGGGGATCTGGTGTGCTGGGGTGCCGACGGGCAGTTGCGCTACCTGGGTCGGGCCGATGAGCAGGTCAAGATCCGTGGGTATCGCATCGAGTTGGGCGAAGTGCAGGCGGCGTTGAACGACCTGGACGGGGTGGCGCAGGCGGTGGTGATCGCCCGCGAGGACCGTCCCGGCGACAAACGCCTGGTCGGCTACGTGACCGGGACGGCGGATCCGGTTCAGTTGCGTGCCGCCATGGCCGAGCGGTTGCCCGTTTACATGGTGCCGTCCGCGGTGGTGGCGATGGAGGCGCTGCCGTTGACGGTCAACGGCAAGCTGGACACCCGCGCGCTGCCGGCACCCGAGTACCAGGACGTGGATCGGTACCGGGCCCCGGCGGACGCGGTCGAGGAGATCTTGGCCGATATCTATGCCCAGGTGCTGGGGTTGGAGCGGGTCGGGGTGGACGAGTCGTTCTTCGAGTTGGGTGGCGACAGCATCTTGTCGATGCAGGTGGTGGCGCGGGCGCGGGCCGCCGGGGTGCTGTGCCGGCCGCGCGACATCTTCGTCGAGCAGACCGTGGCCCGGCTGGCCCGGGTGGCCGGGGTGGCCGACGGCGCCCAGGTGGTCGATGACGGCGTCGG
>NZ_LZJH01000012.1:0-37183 GCF_001666745.1 Mycobacterium sp. E2699
CGCTGCCCGGCCAACTCCGCCAACTCCTCAAACAACACCGCCAACCGCTCTTTATGGTTCACCCCCAACCGAGGCGGCGCCGTCGACAACATGACCCCATCATCACAGCCGGGTACGACAAAAACCGGCCGCCCACCCCGCGCCCGGCATGACCGCCAGTTACAAACGCAGCGTCCAGCGGCCGTTGCGGAAGTACAGCACGGTGCGGCTTGCAGGCGCGATGTCGATGCGCCAGAACGACTTCGGGGGCGCATCGAGGCTGTGCAGGATGGCAGCCCGGATCACCGCCGGATGCGTGACCACCACCGCGGGCGCTGTGTCGTCGGCCAGTGACTCCAGCCAGCCGGCCACCCGCTGCATCAGGTCGACGATGGATTCACCGCCGTGCGGCGCCCGCGCCGGATCGGTCAGCCACGTCTCGAGGTCCGCGGGGCCGACGGCCCGCAGCGTCTGCCCGCACCAACCGCCGCAATCGAGATCCGCCAGCCGCGGCTCGGTCGCGGCGCGCAGGCCGAGCAGTTGCGCGGTTTCCCGGGCGCGCCGCTCGGGCCCGCAGAGCTGACGGGTGCCGCCCTGAAGGTCAAGGCGCCCAGCCTTTTTGACCTGCCGACGACCGATGCCGTTGAGCGGCTCATCGGCAGGAAAGCGTCCGGCCGCCATGGCGTCGGTCATTGCGTGCGCCACCAGGGTCAGCCGGACGACGTCGGTCACGTCGCGTGGCTCGGTTCCGGTGCGCTGCCGACCCGCTCCCCGAGCAGCCGAGCGGCGAGCGTGGCGAAGACCACGCCGATCGTGGCCCACAGCACCAGCTGCGTGGCGAGCGATAGCAACCTGAATTCGTAGAGGACGTCGGCGGGAAAGCCGGGCGGCGTCTCATCCACGCTGGGCAGCGGCACCGCCACCGCCGCGACCGCCGCGACATAGGTACCCGCCGCGAGCAGCCGCCCGCTCCACACACCGAACCGGGCCGTCAGTCCCCGGGCCAGCCACGCGGCGACGACCGCCAAAGCCACCGACGTCACCACCATCATCAGGTACCAGCCGGTGCGGGCCTGGATCGTGTCCGCCTGACCCACCGCCGGCGGATTCGGCGGGTACTTCACGAACGGCACCAGGTAGACCGCGCCGAATGCGGCCGCCGCCAACAGCAGGGAAAGTGGCTGCGGCCCAACGTTAGTCGCGCGCGCGGACACCACACAGAACAGCACGCCGAACAGCGCGCCCATCGCCAAACCGAAGATGAGCACACCGAAGCCCAACCCAGCGGTGGACTGCACCCCCCGGGTGAACAACTCGGCGCCGTGCTCGTGCAAGCCACGCGCACCCAGGGCGTCGATTCGTCCGTCCTCGAAGGCGATCGCGCGGCCGATCACGGGCTCGGCGCACAGGCGGGCGAACGCGAAAGCCAGCACCGCGCCGACGGCGCCGGCCACCAGGCCGCGTCCGATCAGACGCTTCTCCACGATCTCAGTGACAGGGGAAGCCGAGCAGATGGCGGGCGTCGTGCACGAACTCGTGCACGTGCGAATCGCTGCCGAACAACGACAGCGCCCCTTGGTCGATACCGACGAAGTACAGGGCCAGCAACGCCAGGAAGACGGTTGCCGCCAACCAGACCGCGGCACTCGCCGCCGACAGGCCAACCGACCGGGCACGGGTATCGGTCGGGTGGGTGTTCGTCACTTGTTGACTCCTTCCGGGATTTCGCGTCCCGCTCGGGGGTGGTGACGGACTCCGGGTCTGACTATGACAGTGGCGCGACCGTTCTGGAGTTTCACCAGAATTCCGTTGTCCATCGAAAACGTAAGCGTGGTCAGTCTAGACCGCGGATCACTGTTGCGGCGTCGCGGCGCCGTAGCCGAGCTGGCCCGCGGTGTACTTGGCGGCGTCGGTGACCGGGACCGCCTGCACCGCCGTGCCGTAGGCGCAGATCTCGGTCCAGACGTCGCCGATCTCGGTCGTGTCGAACCGCATCGCGACGATGGCGTTGCCCCCGCGGTTGCGCGCCTCGGCGATCAGGCGTCCCATCGCTTCGTTGCGGCTGTCGGCGAGGTTCTTGGTCATGCCGGCCAGCTCGCCGCCGAACATTGCCTTGAAGCCCGCGCCCATCTGGGAGAAGGCGTTTCGCGAGCGGACGGTCAAACCGAACACTTCGCCGCAGACGCGCTGGATGTCCCAGCCCGGAAGGTCGTTGGTGGTCACGATCAGCACAGGCGGGCCCTTCCATGCGAAACGGGCGGTTAATCCCGTCAGAGATTAGTCCGATGGCGGCGACCCGCTTCGCCCGGCTCCGCCGCGCTCGCGATCGCCACGCCGCCCGTTTGCTGCAATCGCTACTGCGTTTCCGGCGCGCTGTGCGCCCCGGCCTTGGCCAGGTCCGGCTCGACCGGCGGCTTGCGCGTCCCGGTGAACGTGAACACCGCGTCCTCACCGGCGCCCTCGCCGTCCCAGTTGTCGACGTCGACGGTGACGACCTGGCCGGGTCCGACCTCCTCGAAGAGGATCTTCTCGGACAGCTGGTCCTCGATCTCGCGCTGGATGGTGCGCCGCAGCGGGCGGGCACCCAGCACCGGGTCGAAGCCGCGCTTGGCCAGCAACGACTTGGCCTTGTCGGTCAGCTCCAGGGCCATGTCCTTGCTCTTGAGCTGGCCGGCGACCCGGCCGATCATGAGGTCGACCATCCGGATGATCTCGTCCTTGGTCAGCTGGTGGAAGACGATGATGTCGTCGATGCGGTTGAGGAACTCCGGGCGGAAGTGCTTCTTCAGCTCGTCGTTGACCTTCTGCTTCATCCGCTCGTAGTTGTTCTCACCGCCACCCTGGGTGAAGCCCAGGCCGACCGGCTTGGAGATGTCGGACGTGCCGAGGTTCGAGGTGAAGATCAGCACGGTGTTCTTGAAGTCCACCGTGCGGCCCTGGCCGTCGGTGAGCCGGCCGTCCTCGAGGACCTGCAACAGGCTGTTGTAGATCTCCTGGTGGGCCTTCTCGATCTCGTCGAACAGCACCACGGAAAACGGCTTGCGCCGCACCTTCTCGGTGAGCTGGCCGCCCTCCTCGTAGCCGACGTATCCCGGCGGGGCGCCGAACAGCCGCGACGCGGTGAACCGGTCGTGGAACTCGCCCATGTCGATCTGGATGAGCGCGTCGTCGTCGCCGAACAGGAAGTTGGCCAGCGCCTTGGACAGCTCCGTCTTACCGACGCCGGACGGGCCGGCGAAGATGAACGACCCCGACGGCCGCTTGGGGTCCTTCAACCCGGCGCGGGTGCGGCGGATCGCCTTGGAGACGGCCTTGACCGCGTCCTCCTGGCCGATGATCCGCTTGTGCAGTTCGTCCTCCATGCGCAGCAGGCGGGTGGTCTCGGCCTCGGTGAGCTTGAACACCGGGATACCGGTCCAGTTGCCGAGCACCTCGGCGATCTGCTCGTCGTCGACCTCGGCGACCACGTCGAGATCGCCCGAACGCCACTGCTTTTCACGCTCGGCCCGCTGGGCCACCAGCGTCTTCTCGCGATCGCGGAGGCTGGCCGCCTTCTCGAAGTCCTGGGCGTCGATCGCCGATTCCTTCTCCCGGCGTGCCTCGGCGATCTTCTCGTCGAACTCGCGCAGGTCTGGCGGCGCGGTCATGCGGCGGATCCGCATCCGGGCGCCCGCCTCGTCGATCAGGTCGATCGCCTTGTCCGGCAGGAACCGGTCGTTGATGTAGCGGTCGGCCAGGGTGGCCGCGGCCACCATCGCGCTGTCGGTGATCGACACCCGGTGGTGCGCCTCGTAGCGGTCGCGCAGGCCCTTGAGGATCTCGATGGTGTGCTCCACCGTCGGCTCCCCGACCTGCACGGGCTGGAAGCGGCGCTCCAGCGCGGCGTCCTTCTCGATGTACTTGCGGTACTCGTCGAGCGTGGTGGCACCGATGGTCTGCAGCTCACCGCGGGCCAGCTTGGGCTTCAGGATGCTTGCCGCGTCGATCGCGCCCTCGGCGGCACCGGCCCCGACGAGCGTGTGCAGCTCGTCGATGAACAGGATGATGTCGCCGCGGGTGTTGATCTCCTTGAGCACCTTCTTCAGGCGCTCCTCGAAGTCACCGCGGTAGCGCGAGCCCGCCACCAGCGAACCCAGGTCGAGCGTGTAGAGCTGCTTGTCCTTCAGCGTCTCCGGGACCTGGCCGTGCACGATGGCCTGCGCCAGGCCCTCGACGACGGCGGTCTTGCCGACGCCGGGCTCGCCGATCAGCACCGGGTTGTTCTTGGTGCGCCGGCTCAGCACCTGCATCACCCGCTCGATTTCCTTCTCGCGGCCGATGACCGGGTCCAGCTTGCCTTCCATCGCGGCGGCCGTCAGGTTGCGCCCGAACTGGTCGAGCACCAGCGACGTGGACGGGCTGCCCGACTCGCCGCCGCGGCCTCCGGTGCCGGCCTCCGCGGCCTCCTTGCCCTGGTAGCCGCTCAGCAGCTGGATCACCTGCTGGCGCACCCGGGTCAGCTCGGCGCCCAGCTTGACCAGCACCTGCGCGGCCACGCCCTCACCCTCGCGGATGAGGCCGAGCAATATGTGCTCGGTGCCGATGTAGTTGTGGCCGAGCTGCAGCGCCTCGCGCAGGCTCAGCTCGAGCACCTTCTTGGCCCGCGGCGTGAAGGGGATGTGCCCCGACGGCGCCTGCTGGCCCTGGCCGATGATCTCTTCGACCTGGCTGCGGACGCCCTCGAGCGAGATCCCCAGCGACTCCAGCGACTTCGCCGCGACGCCCTCGCCCTCGTGGATCAGGCCCAACAGGATGTGCTCGGTGCCGATGTAGTTGTGGTTGAGCATCCGGGCCTCTTCTTGCGCCAGGACGACGACCCTGCGGGCACGGTCGGTAAATCTTTCGAACATCGCTGGTTACCTGCTCTCCCTGCCATCGGTACTGTGGTCGGCTCTTGTCGGCCCCTGCGTACCTGCCATCCACTGTAATGGTCGGCCTGCCGGGGTTCCTAACGTTGCTGTGCCCGACGGTCCGGGCCGCATCCCCCGTGAAATACAGGCGCAACACATAAACGAGGAAAACCACCCAGGCGTTTCCGTATCGGCGGGCGATCTTTTCGCCGCCAGCGAAATGAAACGACCGGCGCCCGGGTCTCCTGGACCCGGGCGCCGGTCGGCAGCGTGTCAGGTCGCCGCGTGGAACGCGTCGATGACGTCCGCCGGGATGCGGCCGCGCGTCGACACGTTGTGCCCGTTGCGGCGGGCCCATTCCCGGATCGCGGCGCTCTGCTCGCGGTCGATGGCTCCACGCCCCCGCCCCGAACCCGACCGCCCGCGGCGACGTCCGCCGACGCGGCGTCCCGCCGCAACCCATTGCTTCAAATCGTTGCGCAGTTTCGCGGCATTCTTGGACGAAAGATCAATCTCGTAGGTCACCCCGTCAAGCCCGAATTCAACCGTTTCGTCGGCCGCGCCCGCACCGTCGAAATCATCGACCAAGGTGACGGTCACTTTTTTCGCCATTAGCTTACCCTCGCGTTTCGTCCTGAGCAGTTGCTGAGCAGTTTGGATTCACTCCCCAAGGAACCAATCTGCCATAACAACGCAGCATACTCAATCCGGACGCAACCGGTAACTCAACTGGAGTGCGGCCGCACAATCGGGAACAAAACCGTCTCCCTAATTGACAGCCCGGTCAAGGACATCAGCAACCGATCGATACCCATTCCGGTTCCCGTGCACGGGGGCATCCCATACTCGAGCGCGGCGAGAAAGTCTTCGTCAAGCACCATGGCCTCGTCGTCGCCGGCGGCCGCCGCACGGGCCTGCGCAGCGAACCTCTCGCGCTGGATGACCGGGTCATTCAGTTCGGAATACCCGGTGGCGAGTTCGACCCCGCGGAGGTAAAGGTCCCACTTCTCGGTCACGCCCGGGATGCTGCGGTGCTGTCGCGTCAAAGGCGTTGTCTCGACAGGGAAATCCTTGACGAAGGTCGGTGCGGTCAGCGCGTTGCCCACCGCGTGTTCCCAGAGTTCTTCGACCAGCTTGCCGTGCCCGTAGCCGCGGTCGCGGGGAATCTCCACACCCAGCTTGTCCGCGATGGCCCACAGCCGGTCCACCGCGGTCTCGGGCGTGATCTCCTCACCGAGCGCCGCCGACAGCGACGGATACATTTGTATCGATGCCCATTCTCCGTCTATGTCGTAGACGCTGCCGTCTGGCAACGGCAGTTGTCGGGTTCCGATCGCCTCGTCGGCCACCTCTTGAATAAGCTCGCGCGTGACGATCGCCGAATCGTCATAGGTTCCGTAGGTCTGGTAGGTCTCCAGCATCGAAAATTCGGGAGAATGGGTCGAATCGGCCCCTTCGTTTCGGAACACGCGATTTAGCTCGAAGACCCTGTCGAATCCGCCGACGACGCAGCGCTTGAGGAACAGTTCTGGCGCGATCCGCAGGTAGAGATCGATGTCGAGAGCATTGGAATGGGTGATGAACGGCCGAGCCGCGGCGCCGCCGGCCAGGGTCTGCAACATAGGTGTTTCGACTTCGGAAAACCCGCGCCGTTCCAACGCGGTGCGAATCGCGCGGATAACGGCGATCCGCTGCCTGGCCACCGAGCGGGCCTGGGGGCGGACGATGAGGTCGACATAGCGCTGCCGGACCCGCGACTCTTCGTTCATCTCCTTGTGCGCGACCGGCAGCGGCCGCAGCGACTTGGCCGCCATCCGCCAGGAGTCGGCCAGGACGGACAACTCGCCGCGGCGCGAGCTGATCACGTTGCCGTGCACGAAGACGATGTCGCCGAGGTCGACGTCCGTCTTCCAGGCGTCGAGCGCCTGCCGGCCGACCTTGTCGAGGCTGACCATGACCTGCAGGGTCGTGCCGTCGCCATCCTGGAGTGTCGCAAAGCACAACTTGCCGGAGTTGCGGGCGTACATGACCCGACCGGCGACACCGACGACGTCGTCGGTGGCGGTGTCGGTCGGCAGGTCGGGGTGAGCGGCGCGCACCTCGGCAAGGGTGTGGGTGCGTTCGATGGCCACCGGGTAGGGGTCGACCCCCTCGTCCAGCAACCGAGCGCGCTTGTCCCGGCGGATCCGATACTGCTCGGGAAGGTCGGTCTCGGCTTCCGGGGGCTCAGATGTCACGACGTGCCAGCTTAATTGAGGCCATCGAGAGGCAATGCATGTGCTCTCAGGGCTTTCACTGTGCGTTCAGGGCTTTCAGTGTGTATAGGGGACGGAAAATGCGCCCGAATCGCTGCCAGGATTCACACTCAACGCCGTCGATTCACACACGACGCGGAAAGCCGGGCGTCAGCGGGCCGTCTTCAGCCGGCCGCGCTGGGCGTCCCGGTTGCGTTCGAAGACGAGCCGCAGGCCGTGCAGGGTCAGGTGCCGGTCGTAATGGGCGACGGTGTGCAGTTCCGGCAGCAGCAGCGGCGCGGTGTGCCCGGTGGCCACCACCGCGACCTGATCGCCCAACTCGCCGGAGAAACCGTCCACGTCCTCGCGGATGCGCTGCACCAAACCGTCGACCAAGCCGGCGAACCCGAACACCGCGCCGGCCTGCATGCACTCGACGGTGTTCTTGCCGACCACCGACCGGGGCCGGGTCAGCTCGACGCGGCGCAGCGCCGCGGAGCGAGCCGCGGCGGCATCGGACGAAACCTGTACGCCCGGGGCGATGGCGCCGCCGAGAAACTCGCCCTTGGCCGACACCAGGTCCACGATGATCGAGGATCCGAAATCCATGACGATGGACGCCTTGCCGAACTGGTGAAACGCGGACAGGCAGTTGACGATCCGGTCGGCCCCGACTTCCTTGGGGTTGTCGACCAACAGCGGGATACCAGTTCGTATCCCCGGCTCGATGAGAACTTGCGGCACCGACGGCCAGTACTGGTCGAGCATGACGCGCACCTCGTGCAACACCGACGGCACGGTCGACAGCGCGGCGGCGCCGGTAAGCCGCTCGGAATCCTCGCCGATCAGGCCGTCGATCGTCAGCGCGAGTTCGTCGGCGGTGACCTCGGACTCGGTGCGGATCCGCCACTGCTGCTCGACTTTTGCGTGCTCCTTGGAGCCCGAGATCAGTCCGACGACGGTGTGCGTGTTGCGGACGTCGATGGCCAGCAGCACGGCTACCGCGCGCCGATCCGAGGGTCTAACAGCTCTGCGGCGTCGGCCGGCACGAACGCCGGATCGTCCCCGAGGTCGATCGGCTTGTTGTCGGCGTCGACGAACACGATCCGCGGGCGGTAGGCGCGCGCCTCCGCGTCCTCCATCGTCCCGTAGGCGATCAGGATCACCAGATCGCCGGGGTGCACGAGATGCGCTGCGGCGCCGTTGATTCCGATCACGCCGCTGCCGCGTTCCCCGGTGATCGCATAGGTGACCAGCCGGGCGCCGTTGTCGATGTCGACAATGGTCACCTGCTCGCCCTCCAGCAGGTCGGCGGCGTCCATCAGGTCGGCGTCGATGGTCACCGAGCCGACGTAGTGCAGGTCGGCCTGCGTGACGGTGGCGCGGTGGATCTTCGACTTCAGCATGGTGCGTAACATCAATTCCTCCAAGGTTTTTGGGCGTGTCCGTCCGGCCCCACGGGTGCCGGCGAAGTTCCGATCTGAATTGCGACGTTGTCGAGCAGTCGCGTGGTGCCCAGCCGGGCCGCGACCAGCAGCCGGCCGGAGCCACCCTCGCGCAACGGGCCGAGTTCGGCGTCGCGCAGCTCCAGGTAGTCGAGCACGAGGCCGGGCGTGGCGTCGAGCACGGCGCGGGCGGCGTCCAGCGCGGCCGCGGGCCCGTCGGTGGCGGCGTGCGCCCCGGCCGTCAGCGCCGCCGAGAGCGCCACGGCCAATTCACGTTGCCCGGGGTCGAGGTAACGGTTGCGCGACGACATCGCCAGCCCGTCGGGCTCGCGGACGGTCGGGACCCCCACGACGGCCACGTCGACGTTCAGGTCGGCGACCATCTGCCGGACCAGCACCAGCTGCTGATAGTCCTTCTCGCCGAAGAACACCCGGTCGGGGCGAACGATCTGCAGCAGCTTGCACACCACCGTCAGCACCCCGGCGAAATGGGACGGCCGCGGGCCGCCCTCGAGTTCGGCCGCCAGCGGGCCGGGCTGCACGGTGGTGCGCAGTCCGTTGGGGTACATCGCCGCGGCGGTCGGCGCGAACACGATCTCGACGCCTTCGCCGCGCAGCAACGCCACGTCGTCGTCGAGGGTGCGCGGGTATGCGTCGAGGTCTTCGCCCACGCCGAATTGCAGCGGGTTGACGAAGATCGATACCACGACCACCGAGCCGGGAACCCGCTTGGCGGCGCGCACCAGCGCCAGGTGCCCGTCGTGCAGGGCGCCCATGGTGGGCACCAGCATCACCCGCCGGCCGGTGTGGCGCAGCGCGCGGCTGACGTCGGCGACGTCGCGGGGTGCCGAATACACGTTGAGCTCGCCCGGATTGAACGCCGGCTTGCGTGGGGCCGTCATCGCGCCAGCACCTCGACGACATCCTCGGGGGCGTGCGCGCGCCGGGCGGTGCGCAGGGCATTGACCCGGTAGGCCCCGGCCAGCTCCGGGTCGGCCTCGGCGAGGGCGGCCAGGTGCTCGGCGACCGCAGCCGCATCGCCGCGGGCGACCGGCCCGGTGAGCGCGGCCTGGCCGCGCTGCAGCGTGTTCTCCAGCGCCGCCCGGGCCAGCGGCCCGACGATGCGTTCGGCGAGGCCGCCCGGCTGGTCGTCGACGATTTGTTGCCCGAGCAGTTCGCTGCCGCGCAGCGCGGCCCGCAGCGCCTCGAGCGCGTCGGCGAGGACAGTCACGATGTGGTTGCCCGCGTGCGCCAGCGCGGCGTGGTACAGGACGCGGGCATCCTCGCGAACGCAGAACGGCTCCCCGCCCATCTCCAGGACGAGCGACTGCCCGATCGCGTACCCGACCTCGTCGGCCGCGGTGATCGCGAAACAGGTGTCGGGCAGCCGGCTGATGTCCTCGTCGGAACCGGTGAACGTCATCGCCGGGTGGATCGCCACCGGGATGCAGCCGTCATGGGTCAGCGGCGCGAGGATGCTGACGCCGTTGGCTCCGGACGTGTGCACCACGATCGTGCCAGGCCGCACGGACGAGGTCGCCGCCAGCCCGGACACCAGGCCGGCGAGCTCACTGTCGGGAACCGCCAAGACCAGCAGCTCGGCGTTGGCGGCCACATCCGGCGGCGACACCACCGGCGTATCGGGCAGCCGGCGCTGAGCCCGCTGCCGCGACGCGCGGGAGACGCCGCTGCACGCCACCACCACATGGTCTGCGCGCTCGAGCGCGACGCCCAGCGCGGAGCCCACCCTGCCCGCGGAGATGATGCCCACCTTGAGCCTGGCCGGGCGCAGTCCGTCGAACTGCCCCATCGCAGACGACCTCACAGCTTTCTTTGGTTCGTTCCGGTCCACTGCTCGGGTACCGGACGGTCACCAAGACTTTAATCGATCCGTCACGCCGAGCCCAACGAAAGCCGGTGTGAGGAAGCTCCCAGGTCAGCCGTCGCGCCGGCGGCGCCGTCCGCCACCGGACGGCTGGACCTGCAGGCGCGCCAACAGGTCGGCCACCGACTGGCCACCGCTGGGCGGCCCATCCGGCGCCTGCTCGAGGGGATCGGCGCCGCGATGCCGCGCGGCCGGCTCGGCCGCCGGGGGCGGGGCCATCTGCGGTGGCGGCGGGGCGACGGGCGGCGGCGGCATCGGGTGGGGAGGTGGCGGCGCCGCGGCGGCCGGCGCGCTCGCGGGCTCGCTCGGGCCCCCGAAGTCGCGCACGCCGTACTCGCGGTACTCCGCCGAATGGCGCGCTCGCGCCCGCCGACCGGATTCGCCGTACGGCGGTGGCTGAAGGTGCTCGAACGGCGAGCCGTCCAGGGTTTCCTGGGAGCCTTCTCGGGAGCCGTAATGCCGCGCGCGCCGCCCCGCCGTCGGCTCGCCGCCGGGCGCGTCGGCCCCATCGGGGGCCCAGCTGGTGCCCGGGGGCCGCCACTGTGCCTCGGCGGGGGCCGGCTGCCACTCCCGCGGCAGCGGCGACGGTTCAGGTTGCGAGGGCGGCGGAGGCGCGAATCGCGGCTCGGGCGGCGGGGTCATGTACGGCGGCTCTTGTGAAACCTGGTATCGACCGTCCTGCGGGCCGTCGTATTGCACGCGGACACGCTCCCGCGGCGGCGGCTGCCGCGGCGGGAGCAGCGGTTCCTCGGGCACGTCGATGATCGCGGCCTCGTCGTCGCGGCCGGGCGGGTTGTCCTGGGTGACCGATGTCACCCGATCGCTGGCAACCCAATCCCGGTTGCCCTCGCCGTTGCGGTCCCAGTCGCTGTAGGCGCGGGTGCGGGGCGCCTCGGTTTCGACCGTCTCCAGCGCGGGGTGGTGCTGCAGGTCGGCGTCGAACAGGATCTCGAGGCTGGTTCGCAGCGCGCTCAGCTCCGCGCGCAACGCCGCCAGGTCGTCGGCGGCCTGGGCGCGTAACTCCGAGGCCAGCTCGCGACGCAGCTGGGACTCGACCGTCAGCTCGTATTCGCGCCGGGCCGAGATCTCCCGATCCAGCTGAAGGTCGTAGACCAGCTTCAGGTCGCGCACCCGGGACTGGTCTGCGTCGCTTTGGCGACGATAGAGCACCGAAACGAAGGCGCCTGCGACTGCGGCCCACAGCGCCAGGATTACAGCGAGCTTGAGGAGTTCCACCCGATTGGTGAAAACCAGTGCGGAACTGGCCCCCATCGCGAGGACCAGCAACGCGGTCAAGAGCACCCACCCCGGCCTGCGGCCGCCGCGCCGCACCCGGGCGCCGCGGGACAGAACGGTCATGGCCTGAGAGTACCTGCGCGAGGTCACTCCGCGTGTCGCGCGGCACCGGCGATTCTCACCCGGGGCGTCGCGCCGCCTCCTGGTGGGCTACGTCTCCGCGCCCTCGCCTTGGTCCGTCGGATCCTGCGGGGACTTGCAGCAATGCTGCAGCCACAGCGCGGCGACGACCAACGCCAGCGCGCTGACGGCGGCCACCACCGTCCCGGTGGTGTCCTCGGCGGCGACGCGCAGCCACGACCGCCGCGGGAAGAAGTACACCAGCACGCCGATCCACCAGCCCAGCACCAGCGCGCCCACCCAGGCCGACGCCTTGGCCACCATCACGCTGCGCGCCACCGCCAACGGATGCAGCCAGCCGGGCCCGGCGCCGATTTCGCCGTCGTTGATCTTGGCCCGTACGTAGCGCGCCCACAGCGCCTCGGCGATGGCCACGGCCAGCAGCGACAGGCCGGTCCACACCGTGATGGGCGGAAACCACCGGTACAGGGTGATCACCAGCAGGTAGCCCACCACCGCAGCGCCGACGACCGCGGCCGTCAGGTCACGTTTTCTGGTGGGACCCATCAGCTGTGCTGTCCCGTGATCTCCAGCCTCAGCCCCGAGGGCCGGACCCCTTCCCGGTCGGCCGGATCGAGTTCGGAAAGTAGTTGCGCGATCGGGCGCGGCCCTTCGGCGACCGTCAGCTCGGCATCCGGCTGGATGGCCAGCCACGGCACCAGCACGAAGGCCCGCAGGTGGGCCAGCGGGTGTGGGAGCGTCAGGTTGGGCTCGCGGGCGATCACCTCCGTTTGGCCGTAGCAGGCGATCAGGTCGACGTCCAGCGTGCGCGGGCCCCAACGCTCGCCGCGCACCCGGCCCGCGGCGCGCTCGAATTCCTGCGCCCGGCGCAGCCACGCCTGCCCGTCGCACGCCGGGTCGTCGGCGATGAGCACCGCGTTGAGGAACGGGGCCTGCTCGACGCGGCCCCAGGGGTCCGTCTCATACACCGGGGATACCGCGACCACCGCCTCGCCCAGCCCGTCGACGACCGACTGCAGCCGGGCCAGCCGGTCGCCGAGGTTGGAGCCGATGGACAGCACGACGCGGGTCATACGACGCCGCCCGCCGGGATCACCGAACCGCGGCCGCCGCGCCGCGACCGCCGAACCACCACGGCGACGTCGGCGAACCGGTGCGGGATGGGCGCCTGCGGCTTGTGCACCACCACCTCGACGGCGTGCACGCGCCCGTCCCCCATCACCCGGTCGGCGATCTCACCGCCGACCGCCTCGATCAGCTGACGTGGCGGACCCCCGACGACGTCGGCCGCCAGCTGGGCCAGCGCGGCGTAGTCGTAGGTGTCGGACAACGCGTCGCTGGCCGCGGCGTCGGCCAGGTCGATCCACACGGTGATATCCACGACGAAGTCCTGCCCGGTCGCGCGCTCATGCTCGAAAACGCCGTGTCGGCCACGAACTGTTAAGCCGCGCAACTCGATTCGATCAGCCATCGTTTCCCGTCCAGGCCTCGACGACCTTGAGGGCATCGACGGAGGCGCGGACGTCGTGTACGCGCACACCCCAAGCCCCGTACAGCGCGGCCAGCGCGGAAATCACGGCGGTCGCCGTCTCGCGCCCGTCGGGCGGTCGCGGCGAGCCGTCCGGCCCGGCCAACAACGTGCCGAGGAACCGTTTGCGTGAGGCACCCAGTAGCACCGGCACCCCGGTGGCGACCAGCTGTGGCAGCGCGTGCAGCAGCGCCCAATTGTCTTGTCCCGTCTTGGCGAATCCCAGACCGGGGTCGATCACCAGCTGGTCGGGATCGACACCCGCGGCCACCGCGTCGTCGACGCCGGCGAGCAACTCGGCGCGCACCTCGGCCACCACGTCGCGGTAGTGCGGCGTCCGATGCGGTCGCTGCGACGACACCGACCGCCAGTGCATCAACACCCACGGCACGCCGGCCTCGGCCAGCAGCGGCGCCATCGCGGGGTCGGCCCGTCCACCCGACACGTCGTTGACGATGCGCGCGCCGCTCTGCAGCGCCGCCCGCGCGACGTCGGCGTGCATCGTGTCGATGCTCACGGTGATGCCCTGTGCGGCAAGCTCTTTGACGACGGGCACCACGCGGGAGGTCTCGACGCGGGGGTCGACGCGAACGGCGCCGGGCCGGGTCGACTCGCCGCCGACGTCGATGATGCCGGCGCCCTCGGCCGCCATCGCCAGACCATGGGCGACGGCGTCGTCGGCATCGAGGTAGCGCCCGCCGTCGGAGAAGGAGTCGTCAGTGACGTTCAGCACTCCCATCACCTGCACGGGCTGAGTCTTCAGAGGGCTCACTTGCGCAGGATCAGGTCGAGCGCTTCGGCCCGGGAGGCGGGACTGGTTTTGAACATGCCGCGTACCGCCGACGTCGTGGTGACGGCGCCGGGCTTGCGGACACCGCGCATCGCCATGCACAGGTGCTCGGCCTCGACCACGACGATCACGCCGCGCGGATCCAGCTTGTTCACCAGGGCATCGGCGATCTGGCTGGTGAGCCGCTCCTGCACCTGGGGCCGCTTGGCGTACAGGTCCACCAGCCGGGCGATCTTCGACAGGCCGGTCACCCGGCCGTCCTTGCCGGGGATGTAGCCGACGTGGGCCACCCCGTGGAACGACACCAGATGGTGCTCGCAGGTGGAGTACAGCGGGATCTCTTTGACGATCACCATCTCGTCGTGGTCCTCGTCGAACATCGTGTTCAACACGGTGTCGGGATCGGTGTAGAGCCCGGCGAACATCTCGCGGTAGGCACGGGCGACGCGGGCAGGGGTGTCCTGCAGGCCGTTGCGGTCCGGGTCTTCGCCGATCGCGTAGAGCAACTCGCGGACCGCCGCCTCGGCGCGCTGCTGATCGAACGCCCGTATGCGTGGAGTCGTTTGGCGGGTATCCGTGCCCAAATCCGGCCCCAAATCCGGGAGAGCCATCGAATCCTCCGTTCGTCAGCCGTGGGCCGGCGGGTTGGACCGGCTCACGTCGTCATCCTGGCGGTTTGGAGACTTTCCGGCATCCGGGTTCGGTTGAGCCGGAGGCGGATAGGGCGGATACGGCGGGTAGGGCTGGTGGGTCGGATACCCCTGGCCGTGGGGGCCCTGCTGGCCCGGATAGCCCGGCGCCGGCTGCGGCCAATACGGCTGCTGCGGGGGCGGCGTAGGGCCCGGGGGCGGCGGATACCAGTAATTCGGCTGCTGCTGGTGTTGCTGTTCCTGCGGCGGCCATCCCGGCGCATACCAGCCCGCCGGGGCGCCGTAGTCGGGCTGCGTGGGGCCATGCGGGGCGGGCTGCCGGTTGCCGTCTCCCTGGCCGCCGTGAGAACCGTTGCCGCCGTTGGCATTACGGGCAGCCTCGGCCTCGGCGGCCTGGCTGGCGCGGGCGATGGCCGCCTTGAACGCCGGCTCCTGCACCGGCGGCGGCCACGGCTCACCCCGCTCCATGGCCAGCTCGCCGGGCGTCTTGATCGGTGGCTTGTCCGACGGGATCCGGCCGCCGAAGTCGTCGAACATCGTCAGCCTCGGCCGCTTCTCGACCCCGGCGAAGATGCCCTCGAGCTCGGGCCGGTGCAGGGTTTCCTTCTCCAGCAGCTCGCCGGCCAGGGTGTCGAGCACGTCGCGGTATTCGGTGAGGATCTCCCAGGCCTCGGTGTGCGCGGCCTCGATGAGCTTGCGCACCTCGTCGTCGATGTCGCGGGCGACCTCGTGCGAGTAGTCCGCCTGCGTTCCCATGGTCCGGCCCAGGAACGGGTCGCCGTGCTCGGAGCCGTATTTGACGGCACCCAGCTTGGAGCTCATGCCGAACTCGGTGACCATCGCGCGCGCGATCTTGGTGGCCTGCTCGATGTCGGACACCGCGCCGGTGGTCGGCTCGCGGAACACGAGCTCCTCGGCGGCGCGCCCGCCCATCGCGAACACCAGCTGGGCGATCATCTCCGACCGCGTGCGCAGGCCCTTGTCTTCCTCCGGCACCGCCACCGCGTGCCCGCCGGTGCGTCCCCGCGCCAGGATGGTCACCTTGTAGATCGGCTCGATGTCGGGCATCGCCCACGCCGCCAGCGTGTGCCCGCCCTCGTGGTAGGCGGTGATCTTCTTTTCCTGCTCGCTGATGATGCGGCCCTTGCGGCGCGGCCCGCCGATGACCCGGTCGACCGCCTCCTCCAGCGCGGCGCCCGTGATGACGGTGCCGTTCTCGCGGGCGGTCAGCAGCGCCGCCTCGTTGATGACGTTGGCCAGGTCCGCGCCGGTCATGCCGACCGTCCGCTTGGCCAGCCCGTCGAGGTCGGCGTCGGGACCGATCGGTTTGCCCTTGGAGTGCACCCGCAGCACCGCGCGCCGGCCCGCCATGTCCGGGTTGGTCACCGGGATCTGCCGGTCGAAGCGGCCGGGCCGCAGCAGCGCGGGGTCGAGGATGTCCGGGCGGTTGGTGGCCGCGATCAGGATGACGCCGGTGCGATCGCCGAAACCGTCCATCTCGACCAGCAACTGGTTCAGTGTCTGCTCACGCTCGTCGTGCCCGCCGCCCAGGCCGGCGCCGCGCTGGCGCCCGACCGCGTCGATCTCGTCGACGAAGATGATGCACGGGTTGTTCTGCTTGGCCTGCTCGAACAGGTCGCGCACTCGTGAGGCGCCGACACCGACGAACATTTCGACGAAGTCGGAGCCGGAGATGGTGAAGAACGGCACCCCGGCCTCACCCGCCACGGCGCGGGCCAGGAGCGTCTTGCCCGTTCCGGGCGGCCCGTAGAGCAGCACGCCCTTGGGGATCTTGGCGCCCAGCGCCTGGTACCTGCTGGGGTTCTGCAGGAAGTCCTTGATCTCGTAGAGCTCCTCGACCGCCTCGTCGACGCCCGCGACGTCGGCGAACGTGGTCTTGGGCATGTCCTTGTTCAGCAACTTCGCCCGCGACTTGCCGAATCCGAAGCCCATCCGGGCGCCGCCCTGCATCCGCGAGAACATCACGAACAGGCCCACCAGCAACAGCAGCGGCAGGACGTAGACCAGCAGCTCGCCCAGGATGCTGCCCTCGTTGACGACGGTGCTGACCTTCGCGTTCTTCGCGGTGAGCGAATTGAACAGGTCTACTGCGTATCCGCTGGGGTATTTGGTGATGACCTTGTCGGAATTGTCGGTGTCCTTGCTGCCCTTTTTCAGGGTCAATCGCAATTGCTGCTCGCGATCGTCGATCTGCGCGCTCTTGACGTTGTCGCCGTTGATCTGCGCCATCGCCACCGAGGTGTCGACGGGCTTGTAACCGCGGGTGTCGTCGCTAAAGTAAAAAAACGACCAGCCCAGCAGCACCACAACGGCGATCGCCGTGAGCGTGCGAATCACGTTTTTCCGGTTCATCAATCATCGGCCTCGTCGGCCAGGTCCTTCCGCGATACACGAAGCTGGAAAAGTCCAGGCTACCGCTAGTGTCGATCGCCAGTCCCGGCAGAGCCGGGGCGCAGCGGGTCGGCACCATCGGCCCGGTGTCGATCGCCAGTCCCGGCAGAGCCGGGGCGCGATCTTGCTATGACAACGACCGGCGGTTCCCGGTGCGGTTCCCGGCGTGGCAAATCACACACCGTCGAGCCTCACTCGTAATAGCGCGCTTCCACCACATTGCCGTCGGGGTCGGCGAAGTAGTAGCCGTGCGGCGCCCACCCGCGAGCCCCGTAGCTGTGGTCCAGCCGCGCGCTGGTGTCAACTCCTTCTTCCTGCAGGCGCCGATCCAACGCGTCGTATTCGGATTTCGACATTGCCAGGCAGACGTGGTTCACCGGATGGCCGGCGCTGCCCGCGACCTTGGTGAGCGACTCGGTGCCGGAGATGTTGGCCGTCGACAGGAGATCGATGATGGAGTCTTCGCACACGCGCACGCTGGGAAATGGCGCTTCCCCGGCCTGGAACTCGCCGAACCGCACCGGCGCCAGCCCGACCACCCTCGAGTAGAAGTCCATCGACGCTTGCGGATCCTTCGTCCATAAGACGACGTGGTCTAGGCGCTTCACGGTAAGCCCACCTCTTCCGGGTACGGCCAAGGCTCAGAAGCGATGTCTACCAGGCCGCCGGACCCGGCACGACGGAATGTCAATTTCCAGTCGGGCACACCCTTCTCAGCCCGGGGTCGTTGTGCTTTGGTGAGACCGTGCCCTCCTCAACCGAACGGTTAGTAGATACCAACGGCGTAAAACTCCGGGTGACCGAAGCGGGTGACCGCGGCGCGCCCGTGGTGGTCCTGGCCCATGGCTTCCCCGAACTGGCCTATTCATGGCGCCACCAGATACCCGTCTTGGCGGAGGCCGGCTATCACGTGCTGGCGCCCGACCAGCGCGGCTACGGCGGCTCGTCACGCCCGGACGCGATCGAGGCCTACAACATTCACGAATTGACCGCCGACATCGTCGGTCTGCTCGACGACGCCGGCGCCGAGCGGGCCGTCTGGGTCGGTCACGACTGGGGCGCGCCGGTGGCGTGGCACGCGCCGCTGCTGCACCCCGACCGGGTCGCGGCCGTCGCCGCGCTGAGCGTGCCGGCGCTGCCGCGCTCGCATGTGGCGCCGACGAAGGCGTGGCGCAAGCTATTCGGCGAGAACTTCTTTTACATCCTGTATTTCCAGGAGCCGGGTGTCGCCGACGCCGAGCTCAATGCCGACCCCGCCCGGACCATGCGCCGGATGATGGGCGGCTTAACGGGTCCCGGCCCGGACGCGATGCTGAAGATGGCCACTCCCGGCCCGGAAGGTTTCATCGATCGGCTTCCCGAACCCGAGGGGCTGCCGGACTGGATCAGCCAGGAGGAGCTCGACCACTACATCGCCGAGTTTTCCCGCACCGGGTTCACCGGCGGCCTCAACTGGTACCGCAATTTCGACCGCAACTGGGAGACCACCGCCGAGCTCGAGGGCGCGAAAATCGCCGTGCCCTGCCTGTTTATCGCCGGGACCGGCGATCCGGTGCTGTCGTTCACCAGTCGCGACCGTGTTTCGGAGGTGATCTCCGGGCCGTACCGCGAGGTGATGATCGACGGCGCGGGACATTGGCTGCAGCAGGAACGGCCCGACGAGGTGAACGCGGCACTGCTGGAGTTCCTCAAAGGAGTGGAATGGTGACGGGTGCGCCGCTGCGTTTCGGAGTCTTCATCACGCCATTCCATCCCGTCGGCCAATCCCCCACGGTCGCACTGGAATACGACATGGAGCGGGTCGTAGCGCTGGACCGGCTCGGTTTCGACGAAGCCTGGTTCGGCGAACACCACTCCGGAGGCTACGAGCTGATCGCCTGCCCGGAGGTGTTCATCGCGGCCGCGGCGGAGCGGACGAAGCACATCCGGCTGGGCACCGGCGTGGTGTCGCTGCCCTACCACCATCCGCTGATGGTGGCCGACCGGTGGGTGCTGCTGGACCACCTGACCCGCGGGCGGGTCATGTTCGGCACCGGCCCGGGCGCTCTGCCGTCGGACGCCTACATGATGGGCATCGATCCGATCGAGCAGCGGCGGATGATGCAGGAATCCCTCGAGGCGATCCTCGCGCTGTTCCGCGCCGCGCCGACGGAGCGGATTGACCGTCACTCCGACTGGTTCACGCTGCGCGACGCCCAGTTGCACATCCGCCCCTACACGTGGCCCTATCCCGAAATCGCCACCGCGGCAATGATTTCCCCATCCGGCCCGCGGCTGGCCGGCGCGCTGGGCACGTCGCTGCTGTCGCTGTCGATGTCGGTCCCGGGCGGCTACGCGGCCCTGGAAAACACCTGGGAGGTGGTGCGCGAGCAGGCCGCCAAGGTCGGCCGCGACGAGCCGGCCCGCGCCGACTGGCGCGTGCTGAGCATCATGCACATCGCGGACAGCCGCGAGCAGGCGATCGACGACTGCACCTACGGCCTGCAGGATTTCGCCAATTATTTCGGCGCGGCCGGCTTCGTGCCGCTGTCCAACGCGGTAGACGGTGAGGCGCAGACGCCGCAAGAATTCGTCGCGGATTATGCGGCCAAGGGCAATTGCTGCATCGGCACGCCCGACGACGCGATCGCGCACATCGAGGACCTGCTGGAACGGTCGGGCGGATTCGGAACGCTGCTGATGCTCGGGCACGACTGGGCCTCGCCCGAGGCGACCTATCACTGCTATGAGCTGTTCGCCCGCAAGGTGATTCCCTATTTCAAGGGACAGCTCGAGGCGTCGCGTTCCTCGCACGACTGGGCCCGGGGCAAACGCGACCAGCTGATCGGGCGCGCTGGTGAGGCGGTCGTCAAGGCCATCACCGAGCACGTCGACGAGCAGAAAGGCGTGGGAAGCTGATGCGGGCAGCGGTGTTGCGCGACGGCCGGATGGTGTACCGCGACGACGTCCCCGAGCCGGTGCCCGGCCCCGGCCAGGTGTTGGTCGGCGTGCGGGCGTGCGGAATCTGCGGCTCCGATTTGCATTTCGCCGCCCACGGCGACGAGGTGGTGGAGATGACCGCTCAGGTCGCCGCCGGCGCCGGGGGCATGGGTGTCGACCTGAACAGCGACGTGTTCATGGGACACGAGTTCAGCGCCGAGGTGCTGGAGGCCGGGCCTGACACCGAAACCCATCCGCCGGGAACCATGGTGACCTCGCTTCCGGTGTTGCTCTCCGCCAAAGGCGTCGAGCCGATCGTCTACAGCAACAGCACGATCGGCGGCTACGCCGAGCGGATGCTGCTGTCGGCCCCGCTGCTGCTGCCCATTCCCAACGGCCTGGACATCAAGCATGCCGCGCTGACCGAGCCAATGGCGGTGGGCTTGCACGCCGTCAACAAGTCCGGCATCGCCCCGGGCGAGACCGCCCTGGTGCTCGGCTGCGGGCCGATCGGCATCGCGATCATCGCGGCGCTGCGCGCGCGAGGCGTCGAAAGCATTGTCGCGTCGGACTTTTCGCCAAAGCGCCGCGAGCTGGCCACCGCGATGGGCGCGCACCAGACGGTGGATGCGGCCCAGGGCTCGCCGTTCGACACGGTCAAACCGGCGGTGGTGTTCGAGGCCGTCGGGGTGCCGGGAATCATCGACGACGTGCTGCGGCGGGCGCGGCCGGGCACCCGCCTGGTGGTCGCGGGCGTGTGCATGCAACCCGACACGGTGCACCCCTTCTTCGCGATCGCCAAGGAGATCAGCGTGCAATTCGTCCTCGCCTACAACCCCGAGGAGTTCGGGGATTCGCTGCGCGCGCTGGCCGAGGGCGAGATCGACGTCACCCCGCTGATCACCGGAGAGGTCGGACTCGAGGGGGTCGGCCAGGCCTTCGACGACCTGGCCGACCCCGAGCGGCACTGCAAGATTCTCGTCACGCCTTAGCGCTAGGCCCAGTTCGACCCCACCGCGCTGTCGGTGCCGGCCATGTTGCTGCCGGCGGTCTGCACCTGCTGCCCGTGGGCGTTGGCCTGCTCGTAGATCACCTGAAAGTTGCGGCCCAGCTCGGTGACGAACTGCTGACAGGCCGTCGATCCGGCACCGCCCCAGAAGTCGCCGGCGGCAAGCACATCCCGAACGATGGCCTGGCGCTCGGCTTCCAGCGACGCGGCCTGGGCGCGGATGGTGGCCCCGTGGGCGTCGACGTCGCCGAATTGGTAGTTGATCGTCATGTGAAAAGTCTCCTGTCCTGATCGGTTGGCTAGCTGCTCAGGACCCGCTGGGAGGCCTGCTCTTGCTGCGCGTAGTTGTTGGAGTCGCGAACCAGGCCGTCGCGCACGCTGTGCAGCATGCCGACGATGTTGCGGAAGGCCTGATTCATCTGGCCCATCGTGTCCAGAGAGGTCGCCTCGGCGGCCCCGCTCCAGCCCGCACCGGAAATATTCTGCGACGACGCCCACATCTTGCGGGCCTCGTCCTCGACAGACTGCGCGTGGACCTCGAAGCGCCCAGCCATGTCGCGCATCGCGTGCGGGTCGGTCATGAATCGTGCGGTCATTGTCCTGTCTCCTTCGAAAAGATTGGGTTAGTTGTTGATTGGTCACCGGTAGTCGCGGAAGCGTCTCCTCCTTCCGTCATCCGACCGCGCGCGGCAACACGCTCATCCGGGGAAGTTCTGCGGCGCCGGCCGCGCGCGTCTCCATGCCGGCGACCGTGGTGGCCGGGACACCCCGCGAGCCCAGCAGCGGCGCGCTCGCGGGGGCGCCGCCCGTCGTTGCGACGTCGGCGGTTGCCGCGGCCGGAACCGCGGCCGGCGTCCACGCCGACGGCACCGACAGGCCGCCAACCGAGGCGGCCTGGCCGGCGGCCGCCGTCGGCATCAGGCGTGCGGGCGCGGCGGGCATATAAAATATGAAGTCTTGTCTAGTTATATGTTTAATTTTCTTTTATTCTGCTAGCTACTCGCAGATCAAGAGCTTTTGACCATGTTTTTGCATCGGGTTACTCTGGGAGGCATGCCGAGAACGAACGCCGCCGGCTGGGGGCTGAAGCGCCTGCTCGAAGCGACGCTGAACCGGGACATCACCGTCGAACAGCTCCGCGACGCGTGTGGTGTCACCAAGGGCCGCTGGTACGGCGGGGTCGGCCGTGCGAACGCCGATGACTTCCCGGACGCCGAGGAGGCCAGGCGCGCGGCTCACGCGTTCGGACTCAGCGCCACGTGGCTGCAGGTCGAATTGGGACTCATCACCCTTGACGACGTGCGCGAGGCCCTGGACGAGTCGCAGTCCCTCGACCCGTTCCGGATGACCACCCGCCAGCGGGTGCTGCAGATCCCGAACCCCCCGACGGATGCGCCGCGCGACTAGCTCACCGGCGGGGCGAGGCGTCGGCGCTTTGCTGCGGCGGGGCCTAACCCCGGGTGTGCCCAGAGTCGCTAGGCGCTGGAAAATGCCCGGTTTAGAAACGCCATGCGCGGGCACCTCTGCGGCATGATTGCGCGTCCCCTCCTTCGTTTCTTTGCCCCCGCAGTAGTTGTGACCTCGAGCCTTGGCGCCTCCGTTCTGGCGCCCTCCATCCCGTGGGCCTCCGCTCAGCCGTGTCCGGATGTTCAGGTGGTGTTCGCCCGCGGAACTGATGACCCTCCCGGTGTCGGCCCGACCGGTCAGGCATTCATCGATTCGCTACGCCCACGGATTGGCGCGAAGTCGCTCGACGTATATCCGGTCAACTATCCCGCCACCCACCAGTGGACGAGCGCCGGCGAGGACGGCATCAGGGACGCGGGCGCGCATGTCGTCTCGACGGCGCAGGACTGCCCGAACACCAAGATGGTGCTGGGCGGCTACTCTCAAGGCGCGGCCGTGATGGGCTTCGTCACCTCGGCGGCCGTGCCCAATGGCATCGATCCTGCGACCGTCCCCAAACCGATGGACCCCGAGGTGGCCAACCACGTGTCCTCGGTAGTGCTCTTCTCGATGCCGAGCGACAGGGCGATGAACTTCTTCGGCGAGCCGCCGGTGGTGATCGGTCCGCTCTATCAGACCAAGACCATCCAGGTGTGCGCCCCCGAGGACCCGATCTGCTCCGACGGGATGAACTTCGCGGCCCACGACACGTACGCGACCAACGCGGCAATGATCGACAAAGGCGCGGCGTTCGCGGCCGGTCGGCTCGCCGGAGGCACTGGCGGGCCCACGGGTGGGACGCCGGGCACGCCGACTACCGTCGTCGGGTCTCCGTCTCCAGCCGCCGACTTCGGTAGCCGGTAATCTCCCGAGGCGAGGGAAGTTCCCGCGGGATCGCCACTACCACAAGCGAATCCCGCGCAGCGGCGGTGATCCTCGGCTATTGCCAGTCTCGAGGGAGATCGGCCGCGTGGCCGGGACACACATCCTGAGTGGCCGCCCGCAGGGTGTGCGCCGCCTCGAGCGGCGGCATCTCGGTGGACAGCACCACGAATGCGTACTCGGACGGATACGACGAGTAGCCGTTGCGCATCGCGTCGGCGTGGTCGTCCATCAGCGCGCATGCCTGCCGCTCGTGGTTGGTGTCGGCGTGGGCGGTACCGAAGCCGAACCACGCGGCCAGGCCGACCAGCGCCGCGGTCGTGATGACCCTGATCGCATGGCCGCCGAAATACTGGCGCGTGTGTAATTGCTGGGGGGACATATGAAGCTGTACCCACGCAGGGCGATACTAAACCGCCGAAATCCCATTCATGCTGTCGGACTTTGGTTTTCGAATGCGTCAATTAATCCGGGCCGGACGACACGAGGCCGGTCGCTGACACCCGAAATATTTGCGGAACAACCCATTCGGGCGTCACGGCACAAGTCCTACCGGGCACTCGCGCGGGCCGCAAAGCGGCGCGGTAGGCCAAGCCGCGGCGGCCTCACCCTCGAGGCTCCAATCCTCCCAGTTCGATGAAAGGCGTTCCGCCGCAACATGATCGACGTCGGATGCAGATGAGGTCGCCGCAATGCGCCCTGGGCTGGGCGGGCCGATCCTCTTCTGGAGAACCGCCGATCGGGCACGCCCACAGGCGCTAGGGTCCAGAGATGCCGATCGCACCGAACGCCCCGAGGTTGGTCCGCAGGTCGATTGCCCTGGCCGCGGCCGGCTTGGCCGTCGCCGCCCTGGCGGCCTGCGTCAAGCACAACTCGGCTCCGCCAGGCGCGAATCCCCGCCAGGTGACCGTCGTCGGCTCGGGTCAGGTCCAGGGCGTCCCCGACACTCTGACCGCCGAGGCCGGCATCGAGTTCACCGCACCCGACGTCACCGCCGCCATGAACCAGACCAACGATCGCCAGCAAGCGGTGATCAACGCACTGGTGGGAGCGGGCCTGGATCGCAAAGACATCAGCACCACCACCGTCACCCTGGAGCCTCAGTACAGCACCGGCACCGCGACGATCACCGGCTACCGCGCCACCAACGCGATCCGGGTGAAGATCCACCCGACCGACGCCGCCTCGCGGATGCTGGCTCTCATCGTCGGCACCGGCGGCGACGCGACGCGGATCAGCTCGGTCAGCTACTCCATCGCCGACGACTCGCAGCTGGTCAAGGATGCCCGCGCGCGTGCCTTCAACGACGCCAAGGCCCGCGCCGACCAGTACGCCCAGTTGTCCGGCCTGAGTCTGGGCAGGGTGCTCTCCATTTCGGAAGCCTCCGGCAACGCGCCCGTACCCGGCGGGCCGCCTGCGCCGCCCCGCGCTATGGCCGCGGTCCCGCTCGAGCCCGGACAGCAGACGGTGAGCTTCTCGGTCACCGCGGTCTGGGAGCTGAACTAGACGGTCCCGCCTACTCCTCGTAGACCCGGGGATCCAGCGTTCCGATGTAGGACAGGTCGCGGTAGCGCTCGTCGTAATCCAGGCCGTAGCCCACGACGAAGTCGTTCGGAATGTCGAAGCCCACGTAGGCGATCTCGACCTTGGCGCGCACCGCGTCGGGCTTGCGAAGCAGCGTGCACACCCGCAGCGAGCGCGGACGCCGGCTCTTCAGGTTGCGCAGCAACCACGACAGCGTCAGTCCGGAATCGACGACGTCCTCGACGATCAGCACATCGCGGTCGTTGATATCGCGGTCCAGGTCCTTGAGGATCCGCACCACGCCCGACGACGATGTCGAGGACCCGTACGAGCTCACCGCCATGAATTCGAACTGGGTCGGCACCGGGATCGCACGAGCCAGGTCGGTGACGAAGATCACCGCGCCCTTGAGCACGGTGATCAGCAGCAGATCCTGGCCGGTTTCGCTGGCGATGCCGCGGTAGTGGTTGCCGATCTCCTCGCCGAGTTCGGCGATGCGGGCCTGGATCTGCTCCGCCGTGAGCAGCACCGACTTGATATCCCCGGGATACAGCTCTGCGGGCTGCGCGGGGGTGATCGGCGGTGACGTCTGGGCCACGACCACAGAGTGCCACGCCGGCGCCCGAATAACCAACGGCAGCCCCGATTTACACAGGCTCGCGCCACAATGTGAGTACGCCGTCCCGCCGCCCCGCGATCAATCGCTCGGCCCGCAGCGACGAGCCCACCGCCACCCCGCCCTGCCCGCGCCAATCCGTGATCAGGGTGTCAACGCCGCGGATCTGCTTGTCGGTCAACGCGGTCGCTCCCCCGGCCAGCAGCCAGCCGCGGATCACCCGCCGCCGCACGGGGCCGGGCAATGCGGCGAGGGCCCGCGGCTGCAGCCCCGCGCCCGCCCGCACCTCGGGCAGCGCCTGCGCGGCGAGCGTGTCGATCAGCTCGCCGTCCTCGCGCAACGCGGTCGCGGTGCGCGCCAACGCCTCCGCCACGCCGCCACCCAGCACGTCCTCCAGCAGCGGCAGCACCTCCAGGCGCAGCCGGGTGCGGGTGAAGCGGCGGTCGCTGTTGTGCGGGTCCTGCCAGGCGGTCAGACCCAGCTCCGAGCACGCGGCGTGCGTGGTGGAACGCCGCACCCCCAACAACGGCCGACACCACGGCGGGTCATGCGGGCGCATCCCGGCGATCGAGCGCACGCCCGAGCCGCGGCCCAGGCCCAGCAGCACCGTCTCCGCCTGGTCGTCGAGCGTGTGGGCCAACAGCACCGGCCCGTCCCAGGCCGCACGCAACGCGGCGTAGCGGGCGGCGCGCGCCGCCGCCTCCAGGCCGCCGTCCCTGCCCACCTGGACGCAAAGGACCTGCGCGGCAACGCATCCCAGGTCCAGCGCCTGCTCGCACGCGGCGGCGGCGACGGCGGACGAGTCGGCCTGCAGGCCGTGATCGACGATCAGGGCGGTGGTGGGCCGAAACCGGGCCGCAACGGCGGTCAGCGCCAGCGAGTCCGGGCCGCCGGACAGCGCCACGCACCACTGCTTCTCGGCGGGCAGGTAGGTGTTGGCGAACGCCTCGACAGCCGTGCGCAGCCGCCCTACAGCACCCTGTCGATCCATCGCTGGGGGTCTTCGATCTCGGCGGGCAACGGCAACGTTTCGGGGCCGGACCAGACGGTGTTGAACCGCTGCATTCCGACCTTGCCCACCACGTGGTCGACGAACGCCTTGCCGCGGGTGTACTGGCTGAGCTTGGCGTCCAGCCCGAGCAGCGCGCGCAGCAGGCGCTGCAGCGGCGGTTGCTTGCGGTGGCGGCGCTCGTCGAACCGGGCCCGGATGGTGGCCACCGAGGGCACCACGACCGGCCCGACGGCGTCCATCACGTGGTCGGCGTGGCCCTCCAGCAGCGTGCCGAGCACCAGCAGCTGGTCCAGGGCCTTGCGTTGGGACTCGGACTGCACGGCGCGCACCAGCCCGATGATTCCCGGCGGGCCCCCGTCGGAGGCGACCGCCCCGGTGCCACGGCTGCGCACGAACTCGGCGAGTCGGGCCGCCACCTGGCCGATGTCCTCCCCCGCGTCCTGCGTCAGCAGCCCCAACGCCTCCGACATGTAACCGGACAACCAGGGGTTGGCGGTGAACTGCACCCGATGCGTCACCTCGTGCAGGCACACCCACAACCGGAAATCGGAAGGCTCGACCCGAAGCTGGCGCTCGACGGCGATGACGTTCGGGTAGACCAGCAGCAGGCTTCCTCCGTTCGTAGCCTCCCGGCCCCTGGCGAACGGGTCGTACTGGCCGAGGATCCCCGACGACACGAACGCCAGCACGGCCCCGGTCTGCGCACCGGTGATGCGGCCGGTGAGAAACCCTCGCGGCTTCTCGCTGCCGTTGGTCATCACCCGCATCGACTCGGCCGCCGCGCCGATCCACTGCGAGCGATCGACGATGCGGGCGGGCGGCACCGCACCGGCGGTGGCCAGGCCCGTGACCTCGCGCACCGGCGGTTCGGCCTTGGCGGCCGCGCTGGTCAGTTCCTCGATGGCCCGGCGGCGGGTGTAGTCGCTGGACGCCGGACCCGGCCGGGCCAGCCGCTGCCCGACCGTCGCCGCGAATCGCCAGTCGACGGCGGTACCGAGCGTCAGGCTGGACGAGGCCGTCATGCGCACCCGCAGAACCAGAGCTTGGTGGCCAGCGCGTCCATCGCGTTACGGCCGTTCGGGCCCGCGTCGTTGGACAGGAACGCGAAGGTCAGGACCCGTCCGCTGCGGTCGGTGAGCACCCCGACCAGCGAGTTGACGGCGGTCAACGAGCCTGTCTTGGCGCGCAGCCAGCCGGCGGGACCGCGATCGGTGGCCGGATCGAGGAACCGGTCGCCCAGCGTCCCGCTGCCGCCGGCGATCGGCAGCAGATCCAGCAGCGCCCGCAGCGCCGGCTGGTCGGGCCCGGCGGCCGCCTGCACCACGCCGTCCAGCGTCTTGGCCGTCAACCGGTCGTCGACCGAAAGCCCGCTGGAATCCAGCAGCGCCGCACCGGCGGTCTCGACGTGCGCGGTGCTCAACCGGTTGGTCACCGCGTCGACCGCACCGGCGAAGCTCTGCGGCCGGTTGATGGCGGCCGCCACCTCCCGCGCGATGCATTCGGCCAGCACGTTGTCGGAGTGGTCCATCATCTCGGACAGTCGCTGAATCAACGGCGCCGACTGCACCACGGCCAGCTGCCGCGCCCCGGACGGCGCGGACCCGATCGTGACCGCGGCCGGATCCAGGCCGAGCCCCTTGGCCAGCTCCCGGCCGGCGTCCAGCGCCGGTGTCCTGGACCGCCGCGAGTTGACCGTGGTCGGCTGGATGCGGCCCGCGTCGATCATCACCGACTCGATCGGCGCGATGTCGCCGTTGTCGACGTCGGCCGGATCCCAGCCCTGCGCCATCGTCGGTCCGCTGAACGCCGAGGTGTCGACCTGCACGGCCGTCGGGCTCACGCCGCTGCGCCGGACCTGCTCGACCAGGTCGCTGATGCGCGCCGAACCCCGGTACCAGGTGTCCACCCCCGGCGGCGCCGCCGACAGCGCCGGATCGCCGGCGCCCACCAGCACGATCGGCCCCTGGGGGTTCGGGCTGCCGGCGACCACCCGGGTGCTGATCCGGGCCTGGCGGTCCAGCGTCAGCAACGCCGCGGCGGCCGTCAGGACCTTGTTCGTCGACGCCGGCACCAGGGGCAGGTCGCCGGCCACCTGCCAGAGCTCCTTGCCGGTCAGGGCGTCGGTGATGCGGCCGCCCAGCCGGCCCAGGTTGGGGTCGGCCGCGACGGGCCCGAGCGCCGCGGTCACCCCGCCGGGGCTGGGTGTCTCGGCGGTGTCAGCAACCGCAACCATCCCCGGCTTCACCGTCGGCGGGCGCGGGGGCGGGACCGGAACGTGCGCCGCCCCGGCGCCGTGCCCGCCCGTGGTGAAAAACGTCGCCGCCGCCACCACCGCGGCGACGAACGCCAGCACGGCCAGCCCGATGAACACCTGCGTGGATTTCCGCCAGCGAGTAGGACCCATCACTCTCCTGACTGTTTGGACCCATTCTGCCGAATCCGCCGAAACACGCTCGACTAGGGTGATGCGCGGCGCCAACTGACCTACCCGGAACCACCCTCGTGAAGGAGCCCGCGCGGTGCAATTCGACGTGACCATCGAAATTCCGAAAGGCAGTCGTAACAAGTACGAGGTCGATCACGAGACGGGCCGGGTGCGGCTGGACCGCTACCTCTACACCTCGATGGCCTACCCGACGGACTACGGGTTCATCGAGGACACCCTCGGTGAGGACGGCGACCCGCTGGACGCGCTGGTGCTACTGCAGGACCCGCTGTTTCCCGGCGTGCTGGTGGAGGTGCGACCGGTCGGAATGTTCCAGATGGTCGACGAGGCCGGCGGCGACGACAAGGTGCTGTGCGTTCCGGCCGGCGACCACCGCTGGGACCACATCCAGGACATCGGCGATGTTCCGGAACACCAGCTGCATGTGATCAAGCACTTCTTCACGGAATACAAGGCGCTGGAGCCGGGCAAGTTCGTCAAGACGGCCGACTGGGTCGGCCGCGCCGAGGCCGAAGCCGAGGTGCAGCGTTCGGTCGAGCGGTTCAAGGCCCAGGGGCACTGACGCTCACGCTTTCCGCGTAAGCGCACGCCGCGACGCGGTGGCATCCTGGCGGTGTGACCCCGATGTGGCATTTCGCCTCCAATTTCTGGTGGCTGATCTTTCCGCTGGGCGGCTCGATCGGCGCGGGCATCAGGGCGGTCGCGGCCGCCAACGAGCGCCGGGCCGAACGCCGCCTGGAGCGTTACCGGCTGAAGCAACAGGCCAAGATCGCGGCGGCCGAGGCGGCCGCGCGCGCCCGGAACAACGACGAGGTGTCGCGCCGCGAGCTCATCAAACTGCTTGCGGCGCACGATCGTACGGACGCCCGGTGGTTCGACTACGAAGTCGACATCGCCAAATTGCTGGACTTCCCGATGATGACGGACATGCGGGCTCCGCTGACGGTCGACTTTCACCGGGCCAAGGCGCGCGCGGACCTGCTGCGGCCCGAACGCGCCGAGGACCTGGTCGGGGACCGGAGCGCGCAGGTGGAATACCGCGAGGCAGTCCACGAGTACATCAGCGCGTTCGAAATCGCCGAGGCCGAGGCCATCCGCCGTCGCCGCAGCGACTTCTCGGAGGACGACCAGCAGCGGCTGGCGCGCGCGCAGAACCTGCTGCACCTGGCGCAGGACGAGGCGGCCACCCGCGAGGAACGGCAGAACGCCTACGCACGGGCCAGGAAGGAACTCGACGGGCTCATCGTGCTGCCGGCGCCGTCCCGGGCCGCCATCGAGCGGCGCATCGCCGGTCAGATCGAGGCCTAGTTCGAGGCCGCCTCGGCATCGCGCCGATTGCGCAGCACGCTCCAGCCCAACGCCGCCCCGATGAAGACCACGCCCACCGAGGCGGTGATCGCCTCGGGGACCTGAAATCGCGGGTTGATCGAGAACAACATGATCACGGCGAGCACGCCGATCGCCCAGTGCGCGCCGTGTTCCAGGTAGACGTAGCGGTCCAGCGCTTCCTGCTGGACCAGGTAGATGGTGATCGACCGGACAAACATCGAACCGATCAATCCCAGACCCAGCGCGATGACGATCGGGTCCGAGGTGATCGCGAAAGCGCCGGTCACCCCGTCGAACGAGAAGGCGGCGTCGAGCACCTCGAGATAAACGAACAGGCTCAGGCCGGCCTTACCGACCGCCGCACCCGCCGACGCGGCCTGGAGGTCCGGTGGCCGGAAAGCGCGGCTCAAACCGTTCACGACCAGGTAGGTCACCAGGCCCAGCAGCCCCGCGGTCAGCACCGTCTCACTCTCGTCGCCGGAGTGCGTCAACAGCGTCCCGGCGAGCACCAGCGCGACGAGGGCCACCGCCACCGAGACCTGGCCGAGCCGCCCGACGCGGGCGAACGGGACCTCAATCCATTTGAGCCACTTGATGTCTCTGTCGTAAACGATGAAGTCCAGGAAGAGCATCAAAAGGAACGTCCCGCCGAACGCCGCGATCTGCGGATGGGCGGCGAGGATGAGCTTCTCATAACTGGGCGAGCCGTCCGGAAATTCCAGCGCACCGTGCGGCGGCGGATGCAATGCCAACTCGAACGCGCGCACCGGATCGAGGCCCGCGGTCGCCCAAACGATGAGTAGCGGAAAGAGCAATCGCATACCGAAGACCGCGACCAAAATCCCGACCGTCAGGAACATCTGCTGCCAAAACCGGCTCATCCGCTTCAAGATCGCGGCGTTGATGATCGCGTTGTCGAACGACAGCGACACCTCGAGAACGGCCAGCACCAGCAACAGAAAGAGGTCTTCGAGCCCGCCGTGCGCGTACCCGACGGCGAGGGCCGCAACGGTGACTAACAGCGAAATCCCGAAGATGCGGAACGCGGCCATGGATCCTTCCCGACAGCCGCCCACACTAGCGAACCGGCTCGGCGGCGGGGTCCGTCGGTTCCGGGCACTTACTATTTTCAAATTGTGGCGATGCCCGAAGTCGGAGGTACCCAGGCCCCGAGGGGGCCGGTCGCGCGGGGCAGCGTGGCCCGGGTCGGCACCGCCACCGCACTGACCGCGCTGTGCGGCTATGCGGTGATCTATCTGGCCGCGCGTGACCTGGCGCCGCGCGGCTTCTCGATCTTCGGGGTGTTCTGGGGCGCGTTCGGGCTGGTGACCGGCGCCGCCAACGGCCTGTTGCAGGAGACCACCAGGGAGGTTCGCTCCGCGAGCTACCTCGGGGACATCGGGGCGGCGCCGGTCGGGCGCACCCATCCGCTGCGCGTCGCCGCCATGGTCGGTGTGGTCGCGGCCGTCGCCATCGCCGGCAGCTCGCCGCTATGGAGCGGGCGGGTGTTCGTCGAGGCGCGCTGGTTGTCGGTGGCGCTGCTCAGCGTGGGGCTGGCCGGCTTCTGCCTGCATGCCACCCTGCTGGGGATGCTGGCCGGAAGCAATCACTGGACCACCTATGGGGCGCTGATGGTGACCGATGCGGTCATCCGGGTGGCGGTCGCCGCGGCGACGTTCGTGATCGGCTGGGGCCTGGCCGGGTTCCTGTGGGCGACGGTGGCGGGCGCGACGGCGTGGCTGATCATGCTGGCGGCCTCGCCCACGGCGCGCGAAGCGGCGCGGCTGCTGACACCGGGTGGCACCGCGACCTTCCTGCGCGGCGCGGCCCACTCGATCACCGCGGCCGGCGCGAGCGCGATCCTGGTGATGGGCTTTCCGGTCCTGCTGAAGCTGACCAGTGCCGACCTGGGCGCCGAGGGTGGCGTGATCATCCTGGCCGTGACGTTGACCCGCGCGCCGCTGCTGGTGCCGCTGACCGCCATGCAGGGCAACCTGATCGCTCATTTCGTCGACGAGCGCAGCGACCGGCTGCGGGCGCTGCTCGCGCCGGCCGGGATCATCGGCGGCATCGGGGCGGTCGGGGTGCTGGCGGCGGGCGTCGTCGGGCCCTGGTTGCTGCGGACCTTCTTCGGGCCGCAATACTTGGCCGGCAGCGCGCTGCTCGCGTGGCTGACGGCGGCCGCCCTCGCGATCGCGATGCTGACGCTGACCGGTGCCGCCACTGTGGCCGCGGCGCTGCATCGCGCCTACGCGTCGGGGTGGGTCGGCGCGACGGTGGCGTCGGGGCTGCTGCTGCTGTTGCCGCTGCCGCTGCAGACGCGCACCGTGGTCGGCCTGCTGTGCGGGCCGCTGGTGGGAATCGGCGTCCACCTGGCCGCGCTGGCGCGCGCCGGGCGCCTAACCGGCTGATCCTGGCTAACCTATGGGCGTAGATGGTTACTGAATCCCAATACTCCGGCGTGTGGATCGTGATTCCCGCCTTCAACGAGGCCGCGGTCATCGGCGAGGTGATCGCCGACGTGCGCTCGGTCTTCGACCACGTCGTCTGCGTGGACGACGGCAGCACCGACGGCACCGGTGAAATCGCCCGGCGGGCCGGGGCCCATCTGGTGCGCCATCCCGTCAACCTGGGCCAGGGCGCGGCCATCCAGACCGGCGTCGAGTACGCCCGCAAGCAGCCCGGGGCGCGGGTTTTCGCCACGTTCGACGCCGATGGCCAGCACCGCGTCAAGGACGTGGCCGCGATGATCGACCGGCTCGGCGCGGGCGACGTCGACGTCGTCATCGGCACCCGTTTCGGCACGCGCGAGGGGGGCAGCCGGCCGCCGTTCTTCAAGCGCATCGTGCTGCGGACCGCGGCGCGGCTCAGCCGCCGCGGTCGCCGACTCGGCTTGACCGACACCAACAATGGGCTGCGCGTGTTCAACAAGAAGGTGGCCGACGGGCTCGACATCACCATGAGCGGCATGAGCCACGCCAACGAGTTCGTCTCGCTGATCGCCGAAAACCATTGGCGCGTGGCCGAACAACCGGTCGAGGTGCTGTACACCGAGTACTCGAAGTCCAAGGGGCAGCCCCTGCTCAACGGCGTCAACATCATCTTCGACGGATTCCTGCGAGGAAGGCTTCCCAGATGAACTGGATCCAGGTATTGCTGATCGGGTCGATCGTCGCGCTGCTGTTCTATCTGCTGCGGTCGCGCCGCAACTCACGGTCGAAGGCCTGGGTCAAGGTCGGGTACGTCGTCTTCGTGCTCGGCGGCATCTACGCCGTGCTCCGGCCCGACGACACCACGGTGGTGGCGCACTGGTTCGGGGTGCGGCGCGGCACCGACCTGATGCTCTACGCGCTGATCATGGCGTTCTGCTTCACCACACTGAGCACCTACATGCGGTTCAAGGACCTGGAGTTGCGCTACGCGCGGCTGGCCCGAGCGGTCGCGTTGGAGGGCGCGCAGGAACCCGAGCAGTCGTCGAGCGTGTGATCAGGCCGTCGTTCCGCGTGTACTGGCGGCTTTGCGTGTGAAGCCACGGCGGGATGTCGGCGAATTCCCCGCCGTCGGTTCAGACTCAAAGCCACGAATGCACACTCAAACCGCAACGACCGCCCCGCGGCTAGCTGCTCTCCCAGCAGCCACCGAACGCGTAACCAGGGCGAAAAATCCGCGGCATTGTCAACCGGTGTGTGTACCGCGGAAGTACTCGACCGTGCGACGCACACCCTCGTCGAGCCGAACCTGCGGGCGCCAGCCCAAAACCCTTGCCGCCAAACCGATGTCGAGGCAGGACCGTCTCAGGTCGCCGAGGCGATCCGGATGAAACTCAGGGTCGTCGGGCCCACCGACGGCCGCGGCCACCGCCGAATGCAGTTGGCGGTCCGAGGTTTCGATCCCGGTTCCGACGTTGAAACGCTGCCCGGCGCCGGCGTCCCCGGCGGCCTTGACGAAGGCGTCCACCACGTCGTCGACGTACACGTAGTCGCGGGTCTTGCCGCCGTTGCCGAAAACCTTGGTGGGCTTGCCCGACAGCAGCGCCTGCGCGAAGATCGCCACCACGCCGGCCTCGCCGTGCGGGTCCTGCCGGGGGCCGTACACGTTGGCGGGCGCGATGTGCGAACAGTCCAGGCCGTACAGGTGGCGGAACGTGTTCAGGTAGATCTCGCCGGCCACCTTGCCCGCGGCGTACGGCGACGCCGGATCCGTCGGCACCGTCTCGGGGGTCGGGTACACGGGCGGCGTGCCGTAGATCGATCCCCCCGAGGAGGTGTGCACGATCTTGCGCACCCCGGTCTGGCGCGCCGCTTCGGCCAGGCGAATGGTGCCGATGACGTTCACCGACGCATCGAACTGCGGGTCGGCCACCGAGTGCCGCACATCGATCTGCGCGGCCAGGTGAAACACCACCTCCGGGCGGTGCTCGTCGAGGATCGCCTGCATGTCGGCGGTGACGATGTCGGCCTCGACGAAGCCGTAGGCCGGGTGGTCGGCCAGATGCTCGAGGTTGGTCGCGCGGCCAGTGGCGAAATTATCCAGCCCCACCACCGCGTGACCGTCGGCCAGCAGGCGGTCGACTAGCGTCGAGCCGATGAATCCGGCTGCCCCGGTGACGAGTGCGCGCACCGGCCCACCATACCGGCGGGCCGCGCGCGCGAGCGGCCTACCTCGCGTGGCGCTGGTCGCCGCCGCGCTGATCCTCGTTCAGCTGGGCGTCCGTGCGGTGCTGGCGTTCGGCGGCTATTTCTACTGGGACGACCTGATCCTGGTCGGCAAGGCCGGCACCGAGGGCCTGCTGTCGGCGCCGTACCTGTTCGACGACCACGACGGCCACGTGATGCCGGCCGCGTTCCTGCTCGCCGGGGGCATCACCCGGCTGGCCCCGCTCGTCTGGACGTGGCCGGCGGTCAGCCTGCTGGCGCTGCAGGCGCTGGCCTCGCTGGCCCTGTTGCGCGCGCTGTACGTCATCCTCGGCCGGCGGTGGGTGCTGCTGATCCCGTTGACGTTCGCGCTGTTCACCCCGCTGGGCGTGCCGGGCTTTGCGTGGTGGGCGGCCGCGCTGAACTCGCTGCCCATGCTGGCGGCGCTGGCGTGGGTGTGCGCCGACGCGATCCTGCTGCTCCGCACGGGGAATCGGCGCTACGCCCTGACCGGCGCGCTGGTGTACTTCGGGGGCCTGCTGTTCTTCGAGAAGGCGGCCGTGATCCCATTCGTCGCCTTCGCCGTGGCCGCGCTGCTGTCCCACGTGCACGGTGACCGGTCCGCGCTGCGAACGGTGTGGCGGGCCGGCATGCGGTTGTGGATCCCGTCGCTGACGTTGACCGTCGCCTGGCTGGCGGTTTACCTCGCCGTCGTCAACCAGCGGCGGTGGAGTTTCGACCTGGCGATGACGGGCGATCTGGTGTGGCGATCGATCACCCACGGCATCGTGCCGGGCCTGGCCGGCGGGCCGTGGCACTGGGACCGGTGGGCGCCCGCCTCGCCGTGGGCCACGCCCCCGCCGCTCGCGATGGCGCTCGGCTGGCTTGCTCTGATCGGCACGGTTGCCGTGTCGCTGTTGCGCAAGCAACGCATCGGCCCGGTGTGGCTGACCGCCGCCGGTTACGCCATCGCCTGCCAGGTGCCGATCTATCTGATGCGGTCGTCGAAGCAGACCGCCCTGGAGCTCGCTCAGACCCTGCGCTATCTGCCGGACCTGGTCGTCGTGCTGGCGCTGCTGGCGGCCGTCGCGCTCTGCGCCCCGAACCGGCCCGCCGGCCCCCGTTGGTTGGACGCGTCGCCGAAACGCACGGTCGTGGCCGTCGGTCTGGCGGTGGCATTCGTCGCCAGCAGCCTGTACTCGACGGCGACGTTCCTGACCAGTTGGCGGGGCAACCCGGCGCAGCCCTACCTGCGCAACGCGCGCGCGAGTTTGGCTGCCGCGCATGCCGTTTCGGATGCACCGTTGCTGGATCAGGAGGTGGATCCGCTGGTGCTGCAGCGGGTGGCCGCGCCGCAGAACCTGGCCAGCCATATGTTCGCCCTGCTGCGCGCGAGGCCCGAATTCGATTCGTCAACAACACAATTGCGAATGATTGACAGCTCCGGGCGGCTGATCGCGGCCCGGGTGACCTGGATACGAACCATCGTGCCGGGGCCGACGCCGCAGTGCGGCTATTTCGCCCAGCCGGACAAGCCGGCGCGGCTGGTCCTCGACGGGCCGCTACTGCCCGCCGACTGGACCGTCGAACTCAATTACCTTGCGAACAGCGACGGTTCGATGACGCTGGCGTTGTCCGAGGGACCCGGGGTCAAAGTTCCGGTGCATCCGGGGCTCAACCGGGTTTATGTCCGGCTGCCCGGCGCGGGCAACGCGATCACCGTCCGGGCCAACACCACCGCGCTGGCGTTGTGTCTGGCCTCCGGGCCGGTAGGTTTCGTCGCGCCGGCGTGAGTGACTGCCCATCGGCTCCACCACCGTCGACGCCGCGGCCTATGTCAACCCGTTATTCCCGGGTGCGCCGAGGAGGAGCAGTGAGCCGGTGCCGCCGGTGCCGGGTTTACCCAGCGTCCCACCGGGGCCCGCGTTGCCGCCGCTACCACCGTTGCCGATGATCAGCCCGCCATTACCGCCATTACCGCCGTTACCACCGATTCCCGTAGTGGCGGGTCCGCCCGCGCCGCCACCCCCGCCGTTGCCGACGATCAGCCCGGCCATGCCGCCATGACCGCCGCTACCGGCGTTACCGCTGACGGTACTTCCGCCGGCTCCGCCGTCACCGCCGCCGCCGACGAGCGCGGCAGCGTTGCCGCCGACCCCGCCGGCACCGCCGATAAG
>NZ_LZJH01000013.1:0-1144 GCF_001666745.1 Mycobacterium sp. E2699
GGCGACATCGACATCCTGATCACCGACAAGACCGGCACGCTGACGGAGGGCCGCATCCGCCTGGTCGGCGCGGTCGATCCGGCCGGTGCGCCGGCCGAGCCGGTCCGGCGGCTCGGGTTGCTGGCCACCGACGTCGACCCGGAATCCGGTGTGGTGAGCGCCAATCCGCTCGACGCCGCGCTGTGGGACTCCCCGCAGCCACAGCAACTGGTGGGCGGCGCGGTGCGCCGCGTCGCGCTGCTGCCGTTCGACCACGAGCGGCGCGCGACGTCGGTGTTGGTCGACGACGACGGCAACCGCCTCCTCGTCGTCAAGGGCGCCCCCGAACAGGTCCTGGACCGGTGCGACGGGACGCCGGCGGCCGCGGATGCGACCCTGGCGGACTTGTTCGCCGCCGGACGGCGGGTGGTCGCCGTCGCCACCCGCCCGGCCGCCGAGCTGACGGAGCTCACCGCCGACGACGAACACGACCTCACGCTGGCCGGCTTTCTGGTCTTCGCCGACGAACCCAAACCCGCGGCGCGCCAGTCGCTGGCACAGCTGGCCGAACTGGGCATCGAGCTCAAGATCGCCACCGGCGACAATCCGCGGGTCGCCGAAAAGGTCTGCAATGACCTGGGTTTGGCGTCCAAGGGCACTCTCACCGGCGCCGAGCTGGAACCCCTCGACGACGACGGGTTCGTCGACGCCGCGCAAAACCACACCATCTTCGCGCGCATCTCCCCCGAGCAGAAGGCGCGGCTGATCACCGCGCTGCGCCGCAACGGGCGATCGGTCGGCTTCCTCGGCGACGGCGTCAACGACGCGTTGGCCCTGCACGCCGCGGACGTGGGGATCTCCGTAGACAGCGCCACCGACGTCGCCAAGGACGCGGCCGACGTGGTGCTGCTGGAAAAGGACCTGGGCGTGCTGGCCACCGGCGTCGCCGAGGGCCGCCGGATCTTCGCCAACACGATCAAGTACGTGCTGATGGGCACGTCGAGCAACTTCGGCAACATGTTCAGCGCGGCCGCCGCCTCGGCGCTGCTGCCGTTCCTGCCGATGCTGCCCAGCCAGATCCTGCTGAACAACCTGCTCTACGATGCCTCGCAGTTGGCGATCCCCACCGACCGCGTCGATGAGGAGCAACGCGATGCGCCGGCGC
>NZ_LZJH01000014.1:0-1316 GCF_001666745.1 Mycobacterium sp. E2699
GCGAAAACGATAAACGTCTGGGTGAGAAGGTTTTCCAGGAACCACCCGGTGTGAAACGCCACCTCGCCGGCGTGCAGGATGCCGAGCATGAATCCGAAGGTCAAGAAGTCGAACAGCGAGTTGATGGGCCCGAACGTCAGCATGAACCTGCGGATGAAGGCGACGTTCCAGTGCGCCGGCGCATCGCGTTGCTCCTCATCGACGCGGTCGGTGGGGATCGCCAACTGCGAGGCATCGTAGAGCAGGTTGCCCAGCAGGATCTGGCTGGGCAGCATCGGCAGAAACGGCAAGAACGCCGACGCGGCGGCGGCGCTGAAGGTGTTGCCGAAATTGCTCGATGTGCCCATGAACACGTACTTGATGGTATTGGCGAAAATCCTTCTGCCCGTGGCCACCCCGGTGGCCAGCACCCCCAGGTCCTTTTCCAGCAGCACCACGTCGGCCGCGTCCTTGGCGACGTCGGTGGCGCTGTCTACGGAGATCCCCACGTCCGCGGCGTGCAGGGCCAACGCGTCGTTGACGCCGTCGCCGAGGAAGCCGACCGATCGCCCGTTGCGGCGCAGCGCGGTGATCAGCCGCGCCTTCTGCTCGGGGGAGATGCGCGCGAAGATGGTGTGGTTTTGCGCGGCGTCGACGAACCCGTCGTCGTCGAGGGGTTCCAGCTCGGCGCCGGTGAGAGTGCCCTTGGACGCCAAACCCAGGTCATTGCAGACCTTTTCGGCGACCCGCGGATTGTCGCCGGTGGCGATCTTGAGCTCGATGCCCAGTTCGGCCAGCTGTGCCAGCGACTGGCGCGCCGCGGGTTTGGGTTCGTCGGCGAAGACCAGAAAGCCGGCCAGCGTGAGGTCGTGTTCGTCGTCGGCGGTGAGCTCCGTCAGCTCGGCGGCCGGGCGGGTGGCGACGGCGACCACCCGCCGTCCGGCGGCGAACAAGTCCGCCAGGGTCGCATCCGCGGCCGCCGGCGTCCCGTCGCACCGGTCCAGGACCTGTTCGGGGGCGCCCTTGACGACGAGGAGGCGGTTGCCGTCGTCGTCGACCAACACCGACGTCGCGCGCCGCTCGTGGTCGAACGGCAGCAGCGCGACGCGGCGCACCGCGCCGCCCACCAGTTGCTGTGGCTGCGGGGAGTCCCACAGCGCGGCGTCGAGCGGATTGGCGCTCACCACACCGGATTCCGGGTCGACGTCGGTGGCCAGCAACCCGAGCCGCCGGACCGGCTCGGCCGGCGCACCGGCCGGATCGACCGCGCCGACCAGGCGGATGCGGCCCTCCGTCAGCGTGCCGGTCTTGTCGGTGATCAGGATGTCGATGTCGCC
>NZ_LZJH01000015.1:0-1577 GCF_001666745.1 Mycobacterium sp. E2699
CCTGTCGCGCGGTCGTGCACCACGGCGGCGCGGGCACCACGGCGGCCAGCCTGCGCGCCGGGCTCCCGACGTTGATCCTGTGGGACGTGGCCGACCAGTTCATCTGGGCCACTCAGGTCAAGCGGCTGAATGTGGGTTCCGCCAAGAAACTTTCGCGTATCACCCGCAAATCATTGGTCCGCCGGCTCCGCAAGATCCTGGCGCCGGACTGCGCGGCCCGGGCGCGCGGGATCGCCCCGCGAATGACCAGGCCCGCCGTCGGCGTCGCCACCGCCGCCGATCTGCTGGAGCAGACAGTCCGCGTCGGCGTGTGAAATGACCGGCGGCCCTATGGCGTAGTGGCCGCGTCGCGCTGGACGAGCGGGAACGACTTGTACCACTTGCGGCGGTGCGCCGCCCCCATCTCGCGCAGGATCCCCATGGCGGCGGGCCATCCGTGCGTCTTGCGCAACCCCTGAATCATCGCCCAGCTGGAGCCCCAGTGATACGACCGGCTGCCGAAGTGGGCGTTCGCGGTCTTGCGCCCGAAATGGTTGACGTACGCCATTTCCGTTGTGTACAAGCCGAATCCGGCCTTTCGCGCCCGCAGCGCGAGGTCGAGGTCGAGCCCCCACCCGTAGCGGCCGAAAGTGTCGAGGTCCATCCCGCCCACGGCGTCCCAGCATTCCCGGGACATCACCAGCGCCGTCCCCTCGATGGCTGGCACCACCCGATACCGCGGCCGCGGAACGTAGCTTGCGGCATCCGGAACATCACGGGTCACCGCGTAGGGGAAGCCGATGTTGAACATCGGGCCGACCATTCCGGCGTCCGCGGGCAGCCGCGGGTCGAGCAGCGCGGCCACGAATCCCCGCGAGAGCCGGGTGTCGTTGTTGAGCGTCATCGCGTGGGAGTAGCCCTCCGCGAACGCCGTTCGGAATCCGAGTTCGCTGCCGCCGGCCCAGCCGAGGTTGCCGCCGGGCGTGATGACGCGTTCATCTCCGACGGTCGGGTAATCGCCGCGATTGTCGACGATCACATAGTCGGCGCCCTCGCGCTCCAGATCCGCCACGAGCGCGTGCGTGTACTCGTGCTGCCCGTAAACCGGCACGGTGATCAGTAGGGACACACCCGGAGCGTACCTTGGCCCGTGCGACCCCGCGGGTCGTTCCGACATCAGCCGAAACCTTCGCCTCGAGCGGCTTTTTCCAGCAGGTCGGCGGCGGTGGCGACGCTCTCGGCGGGTTTGGTCATCCGCGAGGCGATGTCGCGGGCCCGGGCGGCATACGCCGGCGCGAGCACCGACCTGAGGTCGGCGGCCAGCGTCTTGCGGGTGGTGCTGGAAAACCGCCGGGACGAACCGACTTTCAGCTGCTTGATCTGGGCCGCCCAGATCGGCTGATCGGAGGTGATCCAGAGGATCAGCGCCGGGACGCCGGCGCGCAACCCGGCGGCCGTGGTGCCCGACCCGCCGTGGTGCACCACCGCACGACAGGTGGGGAAGATCCCGGCGTGGTTCACCGCCGCCACGACTTTCACATGGTCGAAATCGGGGACGCCGGTGTCCTGCGCCCGCGAACAGATCAACGCCCGTTCGC
>NZ_LZJH01000016.1:0-112270 GCF_001666745.1 Mycobacterium sp. E2699
CCCGCCGACACGCAGGAGATGGCGTGCTCGTTGCTGCGGCCGCCGAACACGACGGCGACGCGCACGCGGTCGCTGGCCCTCACCCCCTTCAGCGGCTACCGGTTGAGGGCGCCCGGGGGGGGGTGGCGGGCCGCCGGGCCCGAGGAGTGGCTGGTAAGACTCGCCGGACGACGGTTGATCGGTCATGGGCAACCCTCCACTGAGTTAGCTGAACCAGGCCGCATTACAGTACCTGAGGGCCGCGCCCGCGAAGAGGTTTAAGGCGAGATTTGCACGCCCGCGATCCGCGCCCTGCCGACGGAGTCCTACACGCCGTGGGTCACCCGGGTGCTGGCCTTCCTCATCGACAACATCCCGGCCGCGGTCCTGGTCGGCATCGGCGTCCTCGTGCAGGGCCTGACCACGCAGCAGTCGTGCGTCAGCGACGTCAACCAGTACAGCGTCAACCAGTACTGCGTCAGCCAGCCCAGCGGCCTCGGCATGCTGGTGTATTGGCTGACCGTCCTGCTGGCGATCGCCTACCTGGTGTGGAACTACGGCTACCGCCAGGGCACCACCGGCTCGAGCATCGGCAAGTCGGTGATGAAGTTCAAGGTGGTCAGCGAGGTCACCGGCCAGCCGATCGGTTTCGGGATGTCGGTCGTGCGCCAGCTCGCGCACTTCGTCGACCAGGTCATCTGCTACATCGGTTACCTGTTTCCGCTCTGGGACGCCAAACGGCAAACGTTGGCGGACAAGATCATGACGACGGTGTGCCTGCCGATCGAACAGGCCTGAACGGCGCCGAACGGCCGGGCATCACGCGGAGCCCATCCGCCGTTCGGAACCGAGCGCATCGGTCGGTGCGCCGCGGCGCTGGCCTATTCGGCGGTGTAGGTCGCGCAGCGGTCGGAAAGGGACAGTTCCGTCGCGGTGGCGCTGTCGGCGGGCATGGTGGTCTCCTCGGGTTTTTCCAAGCGGGGTCGTGCGCGCGGACACCTCGGACTACCCGGCCACCGATTTTCATCCCGGGCGGGGGCTGTCACTAGGCTATTCGTCGATGAGCGAGGACGGCAGCGGGCAGCACCGGTTCCGGGGGCTGGCCACCACAGCCATTCACGCCGGGTATCGGCCCGATCCGGCGACGGGAGCGGTGAACACCCCGATCTACGCAAGCAGCACGTTCGCCCAAGACGGCGTGGGCGGTCTGCGCGGCGGGTTCGAATACGCCCGCACCGGCAACCCGACCCGGGACGCGCTCGAGGCCTCGCTGGCGGCCGTCGAACAGGGCGCCTTCGGGCGCGCGTTCGGTTCCGGGATGGCCGCCACCGACTGCGCGCTGCGGGCGATGCTGCGGCCCGGCGACCACGTCGTCATCCCCAATGACGCCTACGGCGGCACGTTCCGGCTGATCGACAAGGTGTTCACCAGGTGGAACGTCACGTACACGCCGGTGGCGCTGTCCGATCTGGCGGCCGTGCGCGCCGCGATCACCCCGCAGACCCGACTGGTGTGGGTGGAAACGCCGACCAATCCGTTGCTGACCATCGTCGACATCGCGGCCATCTCGGAAATCGGCCGCGGGAGCTCTGCGAAGGTGCTGGTGGACAACACCTTCGCCTCCCCGGCGTTGCAGCAGCCGTTGACGCTGGGCGCCGACGTCGTGCTGCACTCGACCACCAAATACATCGGCGGCCACTCCGACGTGGTGGGCGGCGCGCTGATCACCAACGACCAGGAGCTGGACGACGCCTTCGCCTTCCTGCAGAACAGCGCCGGCGCGGTGCCGGGCCCGTTCGACGCCTACCTGACGATGCGCGGCCTGAAGACGCTGGTGCTGCGGATGCAGCGGCACAGCGAAAACGCCTCGGCCGTAGCCGAATTCCTCGCCGGGCACCCCGCGGTGGGCGCGGTGCTGTACCCGGGCCTGCCCGACCACCCCGGGCACCGGGTCGCCGCAAGGCAGATGCGCGACTTCGGCGGGATGGTCTCGGTGCGCATGCGGGGCGGCCGGCCCGCCGCCGAGGAGCTGTGCGCCCGCACCGAGTTGTTCATCCTGGCCGAATCGCTGGGCGGGGTCGAGTCGCTGATCGAGCAGCCCAGCGCCATGACCCACGCCTCGACGGCCGGCTCACAGCTGGAAGTGCCCGGCGACCTGGTGCGGCTTTCCGTGGGCATCGAGGACGCCGCCGATCTGCTGGCCGACCTGGAACAGGCGCTGAGCTAGTAGGCCCACCAGACGCAAAAGCTCCCGACACGCCGGGCGCCAGGGGGCTTTTGCGTCTGCTCGCAGTAGATCAGGAGTGGTAGGGCTCCGCGCTGACCAGCGTGACCTCGACGGTGTTGCCGTTGGGCACGGTGTAGCTGCGGGTCTCGCCCACCTTGGCGTCGATCAGGGCGCCGCCAAGCGGTGAATTGGGCGAGTACACCTCGAGCTTGCCGTCGTTGACGCCCTCCTGCCGGGTGGCGATCAGGAAGGTCTCGCTGTCGGACTTGTCGCCGTTGTAGTAGACCTTGACCACCGAACCGGGCAGTGCGACGCCGGACTGCTTGGGCGCTTCGCCGACCTTGGCGTTGTTGAGCAGGTCCTGCAGTTGCCGGATGCGGGCCTCCTGCTGGCCCTGCTCTTCGCGGGCGGCGTGGTAGCCGCCGTTCTCGCGCAGGTCGCCCTCCTCGCGGCGGTCGTTGATTTCCGCGGCGATGATCGGGCGGTTCGCGATCAACTGGTCGAGCTCGGCCTTCAGTCGGTCATGTGACTCCTGAGTCAGCCAGGTCACCTGAGTATCCGTCATCTTGTCGTGCTCCTCGTATTGTCGTTCCGCGTAGTCGCGTAAGCCTGTGAACCCCGCTGCTTGGGGCTACCGCCGCTTCCCGTCCTCACGGCCATTAATGCAGCAATACACGGTCCCAGCAGGAACCGTGCATTCACCCATGTTACCACCGCGCAAACAATTGATGACCCGATATTCACTGTTCAACCTTCACTGTGCGGTCGGCGGCGGTCAGGACGGCCGCAGGTAGGCCGGCACGTCGGCGCCGCAGCCGTAGATGTCGGCCATCACCGGCGGCCGGAACGATTTCACCGTCGTCGTCACCTGCACCGTGGCCGCATCGGAGGGGGATACCAGCACTTCCCGTCGGCCGGTCTCGCTGCCGTCCTTGGCCCTCACCCGCACGATGCAGTCCACCGGCCGGGACGGGTCGGATCGCGTCACGCTGATCGTTACCGACGCCGTCTCGTCGTCGATCACCTGGTAACCGGCCAGCGTGCCCGCGACGTCGCTGGTGCCCAGCCGCCGGTAGCCGACGAACGCGACGACGAGGCCCGCCGCGACCGCCAGCACGGCCAGCCCGATGACCACGCGACGGCGCGGGACGCGCGACAGCCGCGACCGGCCGTAGCGGGCCTCGGGGCGCGACGGGGGAGTTTCGGTCATGCCTGGGTATGCCTGCACTGTGGGCTGTCGGACGCCGGCCGACAGGATGCAACGATCGAAACTGGAATTATAAGGTCGCTTCTAGCTCTTGTAGCCCTGCAGGGGCGACCAGCGAACCGACTCGGACAACTTGTAAGGGGGCACGTGAGCGAACTGCGGTTGATGGCGGTCCACGCACACCCTGACGACGAGTCCAGCAAGGGTGCGGCCACCCTCGCCCGCTACGCCGACGAGGGTCACCGCGTGTTGGTGGTGACGCTGACCGGCGGCGAGCGCGGCGACATTCTCAACCCCGCGATGGACCTGCCCGACGTGGTGGAACACATGGCCGAAATCCGCCGGGACGAGATGGCGAAGGCCGCCGAGATCCTCGGCGTGGAGCACACCTGGCTGGGTTTCATCGACTCCGGGTTGCCCACCGGCGACCCGCCGCCCCCGCTGCCCGACGGCTGCTTCGCGCTGGTGCCGCTGGAGGAATCGGTCGAGGCGCTGGTGCGCGTGGTCCGCGAGTTCCGGCCGCACGTGATCACCACCTACGACGAGAACGGCGGCTATCCGCACCCCGACCACATTCGCTGCCATCAGGTTTCGGTCGGCGCCTTCGAGGCGGCCGGCGACTACGCCCGCTTCCCGGACGCCGGCGAGCCGTGGACGGTGTCCAAGCTGTATTACAACCACGGCTTCCTGCGGGCGCGGATGCAGCTGCTGCACGACGAGTTCGTCAAGCGCGGCCAAGACGGCCCGTTCCAGAAGTGGCTCAAGCACTGGGATCCCGAGCACGACCCGTTCGAATCCCGGGTGACGACGCGGGTCGAGTGCTCGGCGTACTTCAGCCAGCGCGACGACGCCCTGCGCGCGCACGCCACCCAGATCGACCCCAACGCCGAGTTCTTCGCGGCACCCATCGAATGGCAGCAAAGGCTCTGGCCCACCGAGGAATTCGAGCTGGCGCGCTCCCGCGTGCCGGTCAGACTGCCCGAGGACGACCTGTTCGCCGGAATCGAGGACGACGGGTGAATCACTACCTGGTCGGGTTGATCGCGGACGGACCGCACAACCACGGGCCCGACTTCGGCAAGGCCAGCCCGGTGGGCCTGCTGGTCGTGGTGCTGCTGCTGATCGCCACCCTGTTCCTGCTGCGCTCGATGAATCGGCAGCTGAAGAAGGTGCCGAAAACGTTCGACCCCGAACATCCCGAACCCGATCAGGCGGCCGACGAGGGCACCGACACGGTCGGTAAGGAGCCCGGGCGGCCCGACCATCCCGCGGGGGGACCAGGTTCCGGCGATGAGCCCGGCTGACTCCGCCGGAACGAACACCCTCGGGCTGGCCACCAGCCCCTATTTGCGCCAGCACGCCGACAACCCGGTGCACTGGCGGCAGTGGACGCCGCAAGCGCTGGCCGACGCGGCCGCGCGCGACGTGCCGATCCTGCTCTCCATCGGCTACGCCGCCTGCCACTGGTGCCACGTCATGGCCCACGAATCGTTCGAGGACGACGAGGTGGCCGCGGTGATGAACGCGGGATTCGTCTGCATCAAGGTCGACCGCGAGGAGCGGCCCGACCTCGACGCGGTCTACATGAACGCCACCGTCGCACTCACCGGGCAGGGCGGCTGGCCGATGACCTGTTTCCTGACGCCCGACGGCCGCCCGTTCTTCTGTGGCACTTACTACCCGAAAGATGGCTTCCTGCAGCTTCTTTCGGCGGTCTCCGCCACCTGGCGGGACCGCCGCGCGGAGGTCGAGGAGGCGTCGGACCGCATCGCAGGTGAGCTGCGCAACATGGTTGCCGGGCTGCCCGGCGGCCCGGACGTGGCGCCGGGGCTGTGTGACCACGCCGTCGCGTCGGTGCTGCGCGACCAGGACACGGTCCGCGGCGGGTTCGGCGGCGCCCCCAAGTTCCCGCCGTCGGCGCTCCTGGAGGCGTTGCTGCGCAACCACGAGCGCACCGGATCGGCGGCGGCGCTGGAGGCGGTCGCGCGCACCGGCACCGCGATGGCCCGCGGCGGCATCTACGACCAGCTTGCGGGCGGCTTCGCCCGGTACAGCGTCGACAACGCTTGGGTGGTACCGCATTTCGAGAAGATGCTGTACGACAACGCGCTGCTGCTGCGGGTTTACGCGCACTGGGCCCGGCGCACTTCAGAGCCGCTGTCTCGCCGCGTCGCCGCCCAGACCGCGCGGTTCCTGCTCGACGAGCTCACCGACGGTGACATGTTCGTCTCGTCGCTGGACGCGGACACCGAGGGCCGCGAGGGCGCGACCTACGTGTGGACGCCGGCACAGCTGACCGAGGTGCTCGGGGTCGACGACGGTCGTTGGGCCGCAAAGGTTTTCGCGGTCACCCCGTCCGGCACGTTCGAACACGGCAGCTCGGTGCTGCAGTTGCCCGCCGACCCCGACGATCTGCAACGGGCCGAACGCGTCCGGGCCGCGCTGCTGGCCGCTCGCCTGAACCGGGCCCAGCCGGGACGCGACGACAAGGTCGTCACGTCGTGGAACGGGCTGGCGATCACCGCGCTGGCCGAGGCGAGTGTGGCGCTGGAGGATCCCGAGCTGGCCTCTGAACTAACCACGGCCGCAAGGCGGTGCGCGTCGGCGCTGCTGGACACCCACCTCGTCGAGGGCCGGCTGCGGCGCGCCAGCCTGGGCGGGGTAGTCGGCGACAGCCCAGGCATCCTCGAGGATTACGCGATGCTCGCCACGGGGCTGCTCGCGCTGCACCAGCTGACGGCTGAAGAGGTCTGGCTGACCGCGGCGACCGGCCTGCTGGACACCGCGCTGCGGCACTTCGCCGACCCGCAGCGACCCGGTCGGTGGTTCGACACCGCCGACGATGCCGAGCGGTTGATGTTGCGGCCCGCGGACCCCCTCGACGGTGCGACGCCGTCGGGCGCGTCGTCGGTGACCGAGGCGCTGCTGACGGCGGCGCACCTGGTCGACGGCGAACCCGCCGAGCGCTACCTGCGGGCGGCGTCCGACTCGCTGGCCGCGCACTCCGTGCTGCTGGAGCGCGCGCCGCGTTCGGCCGGGCACTGGCTGGCCGTCGCGGAAGCCGCGGTGCGGGGACCGCTGCAGATCGCCGTCGCCTGCGACCCTTCAACAGGCGAGCGGTCGGAGCTGCTGGCCGACGCGCGCCGGCTGGCCCCCGGCGGGGCGATCGTGGTCGGCGGCGCGGTGGGCTCGTCGGTGCTGCTGGCCGGCCGGGACCGGGTGGGTGGCGCCGACGCCGCCTATGTCTGCCGCGGCCGGGTGTGCGATCTGCCGGTCACCGGGACGGCCGAACTGGCGGCCGCCCTGGGGGTTTCGCGACCGTAGCCCGGCGGTTACCCTGCGTCCCATGCCGAATCCCACGGACAGGGTCCAAGCGATCACCGAGACCGTCAACCGTTACATCGAGCTGGTCGCCAAGGGCAGCGCCGACGACATCGTCGAGCTGTACGCCGACGACGCGACCGTCGAGGACCCGGTCGGGGGCGAGGTGCACATCGGGCGCCGGGCGATCCGCGGTTTCTACGCCGCAGTCAGCGACGTGCAGCGCGAATGCGAGCTGGTGACCCTGCGGGTGGCCGGCAACGAGGCGGCCTTCCAGTTCCGCCTGACGGTGACCGCGGGCGAGCACCGGATGGTGATCGAGCCGATCGACGTGATGGTCTTCGACGACCGCGGCAAGGTCACCGCCATGAAGGCCTACTGGTCGTCGGCCGACGTGACGCAGCTGTAGCCCGTCAGGCCGGGTGGCCGACGTAGAAGACCGCGAGCCACATGGCGATGTAGTGCAGGATCGCCGCGACCACGGTGAAGGCGTGGAAGAACTCGTGATAGCCGAACGTCTTCGGCCACGGGTCCGGCCAGCGCAGCCCGTAGAGCAGGCCGCCGATGCTGTAGAACGCGCCGCCGACGGCGAGCAGCACCATCGCCGCCACCCCGGCGACGTGGATGATCGTCGGCGCGTACCAGACCGCCACCCAGCCCAATAGCAGGTAGAGCGGCACGCCCACCCAGCGCGGCGCCGACGGCCAGCACACCTTCAACGCGATGCCGGCCAGCGCGCCGCCCCACACGATCCACATCACCAGGCGCCCGTCCGCGGGCGGCATGGCCAGCATCGCGAACGGCGTGTAGCTGCCGGCGATGAACAGGAAGATCATCGAATGGTCGAGCCGCTTCATCAGGTTCCGGCTCTTGGCGGATTTCCAGGTGACCCGGTGGTAGGTGGCGCTGACGCCGAACATCGCCACCGTGGCCAGGGCGTAGGCGAACGTCGTCAGCCCCGCACGGGTGGACGCCACCGCCCATGACACCGACACCAGGCTCGCGCCGCAGACGACCGCCAGCCACGCCGAGTAGAAGTGGATCCAACCGCGCATGCGCGGCTTCGACACGGTCTGCGCGGCACCCTCGACGAGTTGTTCGACGGGATTGCCGGGTGCGAGCGCCTCTGGCTCCGCGTTGGGGGACGTGCTGGTTCTGCTGCTCATGTCTCCTGTTGCCTCGCCTTGGCCGTTAACAATCAACAGTAGCCGCGAACGACCGTGACACGCTGTCGGACGTGCGGTGGTTCGCCGCGAATCCACCCCGGAATTTGACGCCGCTCACAGTAGTGTGGAGCTTCGTGGAGATCATCCCGCCGCGGCTCAAGGAGCCGTTGTACCGCGTCTACGAGCTGCGGCTGCGGCAGGGTCTGGCGGCCTCCAAGTCCGAACTTCCGCGCCACATCGCGGTGCTGTGCGACGGGAATCGGCGCTGGGCGCGCAATGCGGGCTACGACGACGTCAGCTATGGCTACCGGATGGGCGCCGTCAAGATCGCCGAAATGCTGCGGTGGTGCCAGGAGGCCGGCATCGAGATGACGACCGTGTACCTGCTGTCCACCGAAAACCTGCAGCGCGATCCCGACGAGCTGGCCGGGCTGATCGAGATCATCACCGACGTGGTGGAGGAGATCTGCGCACCGGCCAACCGCTGGAGCGTGCGGACCGTCGGTGACCTCGGGCTGATCGGCGAGGAGCAGGCCCGCCGGGTGCGCGATGCGGTCGAGTCCACACCGGCCGTGGCGACGTTCCACGTCAACGTCGCGGTCGGCTACGGCGGCCGGCGCGAGATCGTCGACGCGGTACGGGCGCTGCTGAGCAAGGAACTCGCCAACGGCGCCACCGCCGAGGAACTCATCGAGGCGGTGACCGTCGACGGCATCTCCGAAAACCTGTACACCTCAGGGCAACCCGACCCCGACCTGGTCATCCGGACCTCGGGGGAGCAGCGGTTGTCGGGATTTCTGCTGTGGCAGAGCGCCTACTCGGAGATGTGGTTCACGGAGGCGCACTGGCCCGCCTTCCGGCGCGTCGATTTCCTGCGGGCGCTGCGCGACTACAGCCAGCGACACCGTAGGTACGGCAAGTAGCCGGTGCCGATCGCAAGCCCTTTCCTATCTGCGCCGAACGTGCTCTGAGGGCGCGATTTTCTCGATTCTCGCGCCGTCAGATCACGCTCGGCGAACCTAAGCCGGCGTAGCCGGTAGCAGCGGGTCGGCACGAATCCGGCCACATGCCACACTGGATTCATGGCTGCGCTGTCGGCTGTGGTGTTCACGCTGAGCGGATGGCTGGGGTTGTACCTGCTGGCCCGCGACCCGCGTAAGCCGGTGCTGGCGCTGGCGGCGGCGGGGTTGTGTGGCTTCGCGGTGGTGGTGGCGCTGGACGCGGTGCGCTCGGTCGACGCCCCGCGCCTCGCGGCGCTCGGCGGCCTGGAGATCTACCTGGCCGCCGTGCCCAGCGTGGCGTGGTTCGCGGTGTTGGTCGAGCTGTCCCGGCCGGGCGACCACTGGCGGGCACGCACGGGGGAGTTGTTGCTCGTCGGCGGTGTCGGTGCGCTCACGCTGGTCGGGGCGGCGATGGCCGGCAGCGTCGAGGGTCCGCTGCGGCCGGGCCACCTGCTGATGATGGCGGTGATCTCGATGTCGACGCTTGGGGCGATGGTCGTAGCGGTGCGCCGGCATGCCCAGCCGACACCGGTCGCCGGTGTGGTCGTGATGGCGACCCTGTTCTTCGCCCTGGCCAACGCCATCCTGATCATCCCGCTCGGTCTGGTGCCCAGCTGGCTGGCCCTGGCGTCGACGGGGTTCGACGTCCTGGCGCTCGGCGTGGCGGTGGCCCTGTGGGACGCCTTCGACGAGGGCCAGGCACTGCGCGCCGACATGCTGCGCTCGTTCGCCGGCTGTTCGGCCGTGGCCACGCTGTTCGGCGGGCAGGCGCTGATCGGGTTGGCGCTGACCCGGCACCAGCCCGCGACGCAGCTCGTGCTGACGGCCTTGCTGTTCACGACGCTGACGATCGCGATCACCGTGCAGGTGCTGGCCGATCCGCTGGCCGGGTTGCTGGACCGGCTGGCGTTCTCGAAGTCGCCCGCCCTGCGGGCCGACCGGGCCGCCCTGCGGCACACGGGGGCGGCGTTGCCGCTGCGCTCGCCCGATCCGCTCGGCGACCTTCGGGACGTCGACGACGACACCTTCGCCAGGCTCACCCGCCGCGCGCTGGGCCACTACGCCGACCTGACCAAGCTGGTCGCCAGCCCGCTGACCGCGCTGCCGGTGATCGACGACCGGCTGGCCGCGCGGGGCGCGCCCGATCACCCGCTGGAGCGGGCCAACGAGCTCAAGGCTGTCCTCGCCGACGGTATCGCGCGGCTGAAACCCCGCAACGCCGGCGATTTCGGCACCACCGAGGAGTGGCGCTACTACAACTCCCTGTACTTCCCCTACGTCGTCGGCGTCCGCGCGTACGCGCAGAACGCCACCGCCGCCGGGCTGGATCCGACCGCCCGGCAGGCCTGGCAGTGGCTGGTCACCGAGGTCCCGCAGCGTTCGTTGCACAACTGGCAAAACGCCGCGGCGCGCCTGATCGCCGCCGATCTGCGCGGGGTCAGCCTGACGCGACCGGCGTAACGCCGCGGCGGGTTACGCTCGCGGACGAAGATCCGACGCAAGGGGCATCAATGGCTGCATCGAAGATTCCGCCGGCAAAGGTCGTCCGGGCGATCGAGGTGGTCCGGCATCACCTCGGCCGGCTGCACGCCCGGACCTTCCCCGCGCCCGCCGCGCTGATGGAAATGGTCATGAACGCCTGGGTCTCCCAGGCGATTACGGCCGCTGCCGACCTCGGGATCGCCGATGCGCTGGCGAGCGGGCCGCTGTCGGCGGAGGACCTCGCGGCGGCGGTGGGCGCGGACCGCGACGCGTTGGCCCGGCTGATGCGGGCCCTCATCTCGCGCGGGATCTTCCGCCAGCGTCGCGACGGCCGCTACGACCTCACCCGGCTGGCGCAACCGCTGCGCAGTGACGCCGAGGTGTCCCTCGCGGCGTGGGCCAGGTGGCTCGGTTCGGCCGAGAATCGTGAGCATTGGAGTCACCTCAGCGAAAGCCTCCGACACGGCGAGTGCGTCGCCTGCGAGGCGCGGGGCCAATCCCTCTTCGAGTTCCTGGCCGGCCAGCCGGAACTACAGGACATCTTCAACCAGGCCATGACCGGAGTGTCCGAAATCTCGATCGCACCGCTCGTCGCCGCCTACGACTTCACCCCCTATGGCACCATCGTCGACGTCGGGGGCGGCCGCGGCCGACTGCTGGCGGCGATGCTGACCGCCGCACCGCACGCGCGCGGAGTGCTCTTCGACCAGCCCCACGTCGTCGCCGAGGCGCCGGCCGAACTTCGCAAACACCGGGTGTTGGACCGGGTGCGGATCGCCGAAGGATCCTTCTTCGACGACGACATACCGGCCGGCGGCGACGCGTACGTGCTGAAGAACGTGATACACGACTGGCCCGACGAGCAGGCGGTGCGCATCCTGTCCAACGTGCGGGCGTCGGCGGACGCCGGCAAGCACCTGCTGCTGGTCGAACTCGTGATCCCCGAACACAACCGCGAGTTCGCGGGCAAGTGGCTGGACCTGGAAATGTTCGTCAGCGCCACGTCGCGTGAGCGCACCGCGGACGAATACGGTCGGCTGCTCGACAGCGCCGGGTTTCACCTGAATCGGGTGGTGGAGACGGTGTCTCCGTTCAGCGTCGTGGAGGCCGTCGCGGTCTGATGCCGCGGCGACCGATCGCGCCACCGACCCCACGTTTCGGGACACATTTGGTTTTGATTCGGCGCAGACGGGAATAGCGCGACGAACTCCCTGGTCGTTGTACCCATGGCAGCAGTTGGCAGCGCCACGAGTCGATCTGGCAGTGCTCTGGCGGCACGCTCATACCTGTTCGACCCTTCCGCCATCGCTAGGAGTAATTCCATGACCGCAGTTTCTGGTCTCCCCACCCGACCCCTGTATGACTCGACCGACTCGCTGCTGCGTTTCGTCATGCGCGCCGACGCGACCCTCACGGGCTTGTGCGGCCTGGCCGTCGCCTTCTTCGCGGACCCGATCTCGTCGCTGACCGGCCTGACCTCGGGCCAGGAGTTCGCCCTGGGCGCCTTGTTCGTCCTCTACGGCGTCGCGGTGTTCAGCCTCGCGGCGGCACCGAACCTGCGCGGCGTCGGAATCGGGGTCGTCGCGGCCAACGTCGTCTTCACCCTCGCCGCGATCGCGGCGGCCGAGGGCCTGCCGATGACCGCGACGGGTGTCGCGGCGACGCTGGCCACCGGCGTGCTGACCGCCGCGTTCGCGTGGCTGCAGTACCTGGGAGTGCGTCGCCTCGCGGCGTAGCTCCTTGCCCGCCCCCGCGCTACAGCTTGCGCAACCGGAGCCGGTTGATGGAGTGATCGGCGTCCTTGCGCAGGACCAGCGTGGCGCGGGGGCGGGTGGGCAGGATGTTCTCGACCAGGTTCGGCCGGTTGATAGACCGCCAGATCTCGCGGGCGGCGGCGACGGCCTTGGTGTCGTTGAGGGCCGAGTAGTGGTGGAAGTGCGATTCCGGATCGGCGAAGGCGGTGCCGCGCAACGACAAGAACCGCGAGACGTACCACTGCTCGATGTCCTCGATCCGGGCGTCCACGTACAGCGAGAAGTCGAACAGGTCGGACACCATCAGGGTCGGACCGGTCTGCAGGACGTTGAGGCCCTCGAGGATCAGGATGTCGGGATGGCGCACGACATGCTTGGCCCCCGGGATGATGTCGTACTTCAAATGCGAGTACACCGGCGCGCACGCGTAGTCGGAACCCGATTTGACCGACGTCACGAACCGCATCAACGCCCGGCGGTTGTAGCTCTCCGGAAAACCCTTGCGGTGCATCAGGTTTCGCCGGTCCAACTCGGCGTTGGGGTACAGGAAGCCGTCGGTGGTGACCAGGTCCACCCGGGGGTGGTGGTCCCAGCGGGCCAACAGCGCCTGCAGCACGCGGGCCGTCGTCGACTTGCCGACCGCCACGCTGCCGGCGACGCCGATGATGAACGGCACCGGCCGGTCCGGGTTTTGCTGCGGCTCGCCGAGGAATTCTGCGGTGGCGGCGAACAGCCGCTGGCGCGCGGCGACCTGAAGGTGGATGAGCCGGGCCAGCGGCAGGTACACCTCTTCGACCTCCAGCAGGTCGATCTGCTCACCGAGACCGCGCAGCCCGACCAGTTCCTCTTCGGTGAGGGCCAGCGGCGTCGACATACGAAGCGCACGCCATTGCTTCCGGTCGAACTCCACATACGGGCTCGGCTCGCTAAGCCGCGGCATGGTGCCAAGTGTTGCAGGGGCGGACGCGCGCCCGACGGCTGGGCTGGCCAAAACCGTGCTGGATAGACTGGCGCCCGTGACTGCCGCACCTGATGCCCGACCCACCGCGTCCGTGATGTCGGCCCCGCTCGCCGAGGTCGACCCCGACATCGCCGAGCTGCTCGACAAGGAGCTGAGCCGGCAACGGGACACCCTGGAGATGATCGCGTCGGAGAACTTCGTGCCGCGCTCGGTGCTGCAGGCCCAGGGCAGCGTGCTGACCAACAAGTACGCCGAGGGCCTGCCGGGCCGGCGCTACTACGGCGGCTGCGAGCACGTCGACGTCGTGGAGAACATCGCCCGCGACCGGGCCAAGGCCCTGTTCGGCGCCGAGTTCGCCAACGTCCAGCCACATTCGGGCGCCCAGGCCAACGCCGCGGTGCTGCACGCGCTGATGTCGCCCGGGGAGCACCTGCTCGGCCTGGACCTGGCCAACGGCGGCCACCTCACCCACGGCATGAAGCTGAACTTCTCCGGAAAGCTGTACAACGCCGGGTTTTACGGCGTCGACCCGACGACCCACCTGGTCGACATGGACGCGGTGCGGGCCAGGGCGCTCGAGTTCCGCCCCAAGGTGATCATCGCCGGCTGGTCGGCCTACCCGCGGATCCTCGACTTCGCCGCGTTCGCCTCGATCGCCGACGAGGTCGACGCCAAGTTGTGGGTGGACATGGCGCACTTCGCCGGGCTGGTCGCCGTGGGCCTGCACCCGTCGCCGGTGCCGCACGCCGACGTCGTGTCCACGACCGTGCACAAGACGCTCGGCGGCGCCCGATCCGGCATGATCCTGGGCAAGCAGGAGTACGCGAAGGCCATCAATTCGGCGGTGTTCCCGGGCCAGCAGGGCGGTCCGCTGATGCACGTCATCGCGGGCAAGGCCGTCGCGCTCAAGATCGCCACCACCCCCGAGTTCGCCGACCGCCAGCAGCGCACGCTGTCCGGGGCGCGCATCGTGGCGGACCGGCTGCTGGCCGCCGACGTGGCCAAGGCCGGCGTGTCCGTGGTCAGCGGCGGCACCGACGTGCACCTGGTGCTGGTGGACCTGCGCGACTCGCCGCTGGACGGCAAGGCGGCCGAGGACCTGCTGCACGAGGTCGGCATCACCGTCAACCGCAACGCCGTCCCGAACGACCCGCGGCCGCCGATGGTGACGTCCGGCCTGCGGGTGGGCACGCCCGCGCTGGCCACCCGCGGTTTCGGGGACGCCGAGTTCACCGAGGTGGCCGACATCATCGCCACCGCGCTGGCGGCCGGCACGTCCGCGGACGTGCCGGCGCTGCGGCAGCGGGTGACGCGGCTGGCCAGGGACTTCCCGCTCTACGAGGGGCTGGAGACCTGGACGCTGGTCGACCGTTCGGCCGATTAGGGACCAAAGTCACCAATCGGCGTCGACACGCGCCAGCCATTTCACAGAACCTGTACCTCCGAGTTACAGTAACCGCATGGCACAGAAACCTGTTCCTAACGCGCTGACCCTCGAACTGGAGCCGGTTGTCGAGCGGCTCATGGACAACCACCTCAACACCGAGGAACTCTGGTTCGCCCACGATTACGTCCCGTTCGACCAGGGCGAGAACTTCGCCTTCCTGGGCGGACGCGACTGGGACCCGTCCCAGGCGACGCTGCCGCGGACCATCACGGACGCGTGCGAGATCCTGCTGCTGCTCAAGGACAACCTCGCCGGCCATCACCGCGAGCTCGTCGAGCACTTCATCCTCGAGGAGTGGTGGGGCCGCTGGCTCGGCCGGTGGACCGCCGAGGAGCACCTGCACGCTATCGCGTTGCGCGAATATCTGGTGGTGACCCGCGAGGTGGACCCCACGGCCAACGAAGAGGCCCGCGTCCGGTACGTGATGAAGGGCTATCGCGCCGACACCTACAGCCAGGTGGAGACCCTCGTCTACATGGCCTTCACCGAGCGCACCCACGCGGTGTTCTGCCGCAACCTGGCCGCCCAGATCGAGGAGCCGGTGCTGGCCGGGCTCGTCGACCGGATCCGCAGGGACGAGGAGCGCCACGAGCACATGTTCGCCAGCCTCGTCGCACACTGCCTCTCCTACACCCGGGACGAGACGATCGCGGCGATCGCCGCGCGAGCGGCGGATCTTCAGGTCCCCGGCGCCGACATCGATGACTACCGGGACAAGGTGCGCGCCGTCGCCGACGCGGGCACCTTCACGCCCGAGGACCTGAAGCAGGCGATCTCCGACCGCATCACCGCATGGGGTGTGGCCGGCGAGCCCGCGCTCAAGCAATTCGTCATCGGTTAATCCGAACGTCACCCAAACCGGCCGCCGCCCGCGGCCGGTTTTCGGTGTCGCCGTGTCGGTCTCGGCGCGCCTGCCCGGCGGCCGAGCGGCCACGAGAGTAGCGTCGTTTCCGATGGCCAGCGACATGCTCTGCTGCCAGGGCGGCACCTCCCGTCACCACGGTGACACTAGTGGCAGGACCGGCCCCGGTCCTGGTGCTGCGGCTCCCGCCGACATGCCTGTGCGGGTCCGCGCGGGCTTACCCGCTCGAGGAGCGCTTCGTGACCGATATCCGGACCTATGTGCTCGACACCTCCGTGCTGCTGTCCGATCCGTGGGCGTGCAGCCGGTTCGCCGAACACGAGGTGGTGGTGCCGCTCGTGGTGATCAGCGAACTGGAGGCCAAACGCCACCACCACGAACTGGGCTGGTTCGCCCGTCAGGCCTTGCGCCTGTTCGATGATCTGCGACTCGAGCACGGACGGCTGGATCAGCCGATTCCCGTTGGCGCACAAGGTGGTTCGCTGCACGTCGAGCTGAACCACACCGACCCGTCGGTGCTGCCCGCGGGCTTTCGCACCGACAGCAACGACTCCCGGATCCTGAGCTGCGCCGCCAACCTCGCCGCCGAGGGCAAGCGAGTCACGTTGGTCAGCAAGGACATTCCGCTGCGCGTCAAGGCCGCCGCGGTGGGCCTGTCCGCCGACGAATACCACGCGCAGGATGTGGTGGTGTCCGGCTGGTCGGGGATGCACGAGGTCGAGACGGCCGCCGAGGACATCGACGCGCTGTTCGCCGACGGCGAGATCGATCTCGCCGAGGCGCGGGACCTGCCCTGCCACACGGGAATTCGGCTGCTCGGGGGCAGTTCGCACGCGCTGGGCCGGGTTACCGCCGCCAAGCGCGTGCAGCTGGTCCGCGGCGACCGCGAGGTGTTCGGGTTGCGGGGCCGTTCCGCCGAACAGCGCGTGGCGCTCGACCTGCTGCTGGACGAGTCGGTGGGCATCGTGTCGCTGGGCGGCAAGGCCGGCACCGGCAAGTCGGCGCTGGCGCTGTGCGCGGGTCTCGAGGCGGTGCTCGAACGGCGCACCCAGCGCAAGGTGGTGGTGTTCCGCCCGCTGTATGCCGTCGGCGGCCAGGAGCTGGGGTACCTGCCCGGCAGCGAGAGCGAAAAGATGGGCCCGTGGGCGCAGGCGGTCTTCGACACCCTCGAGGGGCTGGCCAGCCCGGCGGTGCTCGAGGAGGTCCTGTCGCGGGGGATGCTCGAGGTGCTGCCGCTGACCCACATCCGGGGCCGGTCGCTGCACGACTCGTTCGTGATCGTCGACGAGGCGCAGTCGCTGGAGCGCAATGTGCTGCTGACCGTGCTGTCCAGGTTGGGCACCGGGTCGCGGGTGGTGCTGACCCACGACATCGCCCAGCGCGACAACCTGCGCGTCGGGCGCCACGACGGGGTCGCGGCGGTGATCGAGAAGCTGAAGGGCCATCCGCTGTTCGCCCACATCACCCTGCTGCGCAGCGAGCGGTCGCCGATCGCCGCGCTGGTCACCGAGATGCTCGAGGAGATCGCCGGGCCGCACTGAGTGTGAGTCCAGGGCTTTGGGTGTGCGGCCAGGGCGGGAAATCGCGCAAATCGCGCCTTGTATACACACTGAAAGCCCTGGTTACACGGTCAACCCCCCGGCCGCGCACCCATGGCCGGGTAGGCTTCTTGGGTGCCGAAACGACCCGACAGCCAGGCCTGGCGGTACTGGCGGACCGTTTTGGGCGTCGTCGCGGCCGCCGCGGTGCTGGTGATCGGCGGCCTGACCGGCCACGTGACCCGCGCCGACAACCTCAGCTGCTCGGTGGTCAAGTGCGTCGCGTTCACGTTCGACGACGGACCGGGCCCGTACACCGACCGGCTCCTGCAAGTCCTGAAGGACGCCGACGCCAAGGCCACGTTCTTTCTGATCGGCAACAAGGTCGCCGCCAACCCGGCGGGCGCCAAGCGCGTCGCCGACGCCGGCATGGAATTCGGCAATCACACCTGGGAACACCCCAACATGACCACGATTCCGCCCGAGGACATCGCCGGCCAGTTTTCCAGGGCCAACGACGCGATCACCGCCGCCACCGGGCGGGCCCCGTCGCTGTGGCGTCCCGCCGGCGGGCTGTCCGACGACCTCGTGCGCCAGACCGCGGGCAAGTTCGGGCTGGCCGAAATACTCTGGGACGTCATCCCTTTCGACTGGATCAACGACTCCAACACGGCCGCCACGCGCTACATGCTGATGACCTACATCAAGCCGGGGTCGGTGGTCTTGTTCCATGACACCTACTCGAGCACCGTCGACCTGGTGTACCAGTTCATCCCGGTGCTCAAGGCCAACGGCTACCGCCTGGTGACCGTCAGCGAGCTGTTGGGGCCGCGGGCGCCCGGCAGCACCTACGGCGGCCGCGAAAACGGACCGCCCGCCAACCAGCTGCACGACATTCCGGCCGGCGAGATCCCCGCCTTGCCGAACACGTCGTCGCCCAGGCCGATGCCCAACTTCCCGATCACCGACATCCCCGGCCAGAACTCGGGCGGCCCGAATAACGGCGCCTAGAAAATTCGGGTGCACCCCCCGGCTACCTTTATAGCGTGATCAAGCCGGGCTGGTTGCGGGCCCCAGCGGCGGGACAACGAAAGTCCGCGCGCAGGTTGACGATTGAATACGCGATCGCGCTGGCCCTTGCGTACCTGCTGGGCATCTTCGACGCGGCCGCGATCTTGATCCCCCTGCGGGGGCACACGTCGGTCGCGGCCAACGCCAGCTTCGCTCAGAAGAACACCACGGTGATGGTTGTCCTCGTGGCGTTCGGCGTCGCGGGCGTCGCGCTGGCCGGGGCGCGGAACCTGGCACCGACGTTGTGCTGGTACGTCGCCGGCGACGAGCCGACCCCCGAGCAGCGGGAAGCCGCGATGCGGATGCCCGGGCGCCAGTCGGTGATCCTGTTGCTGGCCTGGGCGGCATCCGGGGTGATCTTCGCGCTGCTGAACCTGTCCGGCGGGGCGCAGGTCCTGCTGCCGATCGGTCTGGGCGTGCTGCTGGGTGGACCGGCCGCGGCCGGGACGGGGATGCTGCTCTCGCAACGCACCCTGCGGCCCATCCTGGGCGCCGCCACGCTGGGGGCCGAGCCCCGGCTGGCGGTGCCCGGTGTGTTCGCGCGACTGGTGCTGCTGTGGTTTCTGTGCAGCGCGCTTCCGATCGGGGTGATCGCGATCCTGGTCGTGCTGCGGTCGTACGGGTGGCTGGTCGAGAAGTCCGCATCGTTGGACGTGCCGATCCTGGTGGTGTCGCTGGCGGCGCTGCTCCTCGGCCTGCCGACGATGATCCTGACGTCGCGCTCCATCGCGGACCCCCTCGACGAGGTCGTCGACGCGATGGCGGAGGTCGAACACGGCCGCATCGGCACTCACGTGGGCGCCTACGAGCGCTCCCAAATCGGGCGCCTGCAAACGGGCTTCAACCGGATGATCACCGGGCTCGCCGAGCGGGACCGGTTGCGGGATCTGTTCGGGCGCCACGTCGGAACCGACGTCGCGCACCGCGCCCTCCAGGAGGGCGCCTCGCTGTCCGGCGACGTGGTCGACGCCGCAGTGCTGTTCATCGACCTGGTCGGCTCGACGCAACTCGCGGAAAGCCGTCCGCCGCAAGAGGTTGCCGAGGTGCTCAACGACTTCTTCCGGATCGTCGTCGATGCCGTCGACGAACAGCACGGGCTGATCAACAAATTCGCCGGTGACGCCGCGCTGGCGGTCTTCGGCGCTCCGTTGCGGACGACCGAACCCGCGTCGGCGGCGCTGGCGACCGCACGCGCGCTGGGCACCCAGCTGCGCCGGCTACCGGTGGTCGATTTCGGCATCGGCGTCTCGGCGGGGCGCGTCTTCGCCGGCAACATCGGAGCCGAAAACCGTTATGAATACACGGTAATCGGTGACGCGGTCAACGAGGCCGCGCGGCTGGCCGACCTCGCCAAGACCTCAGACCGGCGGATCCTGTGTTCGGCGGCGGCCGTCGACCGCGCCAACGACGCCGAGCGGGCGCACTGGGCGGAATGCTATTCCACCGTGCTGCGCGGGCGTTCCGAAGCCACCCACGTTTCGGCGCCGGCTACTTCCTTACCTTCAGAGCCGCGATGACGCCGTTGATGATCCCCGCCGAACCTGCGTCGCCGATGGGCGTGGCGCCCAAAAAGATGGTGACCGGCTTGGTGTCGACCGCGATGATGACCAGCGAGTCGCCCTTCACGTTGCGCGCCGGGTCGGCGATCGTGACGTCGGCGTCCACCCGGGCGGCCTTGACCCCGTCAACGGTGGCCGACGACGTCTTCATCGGCCCCAGCGTGGGTGTCGCGTTGGCGTAGCCGGGCCCGTTGGCCACGCAGTTCATCAGCTTCGACGCCTGCGCGGCGACGTCCATGCTGGGCACGAAGTTGGTGATGCCGACCTCCGCCTGCATCATCCACTGGCTGGCGTTGGGCACCTCGGCCCCGACGCCCACGGCGCCGATGAGGTTGGGGGTCTGGTCGTCGGAGAAGCCTTGCCAGCCCGGCGTCGCGCTGATCGGGAACGACAGCTTGCCCGCGCTGACCGTGTCGCCGGCGGGCTTGTCACCGCCGGACACGTTGGGCGTGCAGCCCGTCGCCGTCTGCTGGGAATTGCCCGGTTGCGACGTCGGGGCGCCGGTCGACGACGGGGCGGTCGAGGGCGCCGCATTGTTCGGCTTGTTGACGCTGTTGAGCCCCACCACCACGAGCACCACCACCACGATGATGGCCAGCACCGCCAGGCCGCCGACGATCAGCCACGGCGCCCTGGAGCGCTTCCCGGTGGGCGGCGGCCCGGGCGGGTACGGGCCGCCCGGCCAGCCGGGCGGCGCCTGCTGACCTGGTGGCGGGAACTGCTGGGGCGCATACGGTCCCGCGGGACCGCCGGGCGGCGGGTATGGGTAGCCGGCCGGTGGCGGGCCGCCCTGGGGGTAGCCGCCCTGCGGCGGGCCGCCCTGTGGGTGGCCGCCGCCCTGCGGCGGGCCGCCCCAATAGGGGCCCTGCCCATAGGGATTGGCCCCGTAGGGATCCTGACCGTAGGGCCCGCCGGGGGGAGCCGTCATCGCTGAACCACCATCATCTAGTCCTCCGGCTTCACTGGTCCTGTACGTGGGCCATCGCCAGCACGTCCAGGCGGCGGTCCAACTCCTCGATCGACAGCTTGTCTCCGATCAGGCCGCGGTCGATGACGGTCTGGCGAATCGTCTTGCGTTCCTTGAGCGCCTGCTTGGCCACCGCGGCGGCCTCCTCGTAGCCGATCGCCGAGTTCAACGGCGTCACGATGGACGGCGAAGACTCGGCCAGCTCGCGCAGATGATCGACGTTGGCGGCCAGCCCGACGATGCAGCGCTCGGCGAACAGCCGCGAGACGTTGGTCAGCAGCTTGAAGGACTCGAGGATGTTGCGGGCCATCATCGGGATGTAGACGTTGAGCTCGAACGCGCCGTTCGCGCCGCCCCAGGCCACGGCCGCGTCGTTGCCGATCACCTGCGCCGCGACCTGCGTAACCGCCTCCGGCAGTACGGGATTCACCTTGCCGGGCATGATCGAGCTGCCCGGTTGCAGGTCGGGCAGCCGGATCTCGGCCAGGCCGGTCAGCGGGCCCGACCCCATCCAGCGGATGTCATTGGCGATCTTGGTCAGCGACACCGCGACGGTGCGCAACGCGCCCGACGCCTCGACCAACCCGTCACGGGCCGCCTGGGCCTCGAAAGAGTTTGCCGCCGCCCGCAATTCGCCCAGACCGGTCGAGGCGACCAGCGTTTCGACCACCTTGGCGCCGAATCCGTCGGGCGCGTTGAGCCCGGTGCCCACCGCGGTGCCGCCGATGGCCAGCTCACCCAGCCGCGGCAGCGTCGCGCGGACCCGCTCGATCCCGGCCTCGATCTGGCGGGCGTATCCGCTGAACTCCTGGCCGAGCGTCACCGGGACGGCGTCCATCAGGTGGGTGCGTCCGGATTTGACGACCGTGCGCCACTCGCGGGCCTTGCCCGCCAGGGCTTCGTGCAGCACCTCGAGCGCGGGGATGAGATGGCGCACCGCGGCCTCGGTGGCCGCGATGTGGGTGGCCGTCGGGAAGGTGTCGTTGGACGACTGGGACATGTTGACGTCGTCGTTCGGGTGCACCGTGACGCCGTTGGCGGCGGCGATCGACGCGATCACCTCGTTGGTGTTCATGTTCGAGCTTGTCCCGGAACCGGTTTGGAACACGTCGATGGGGAACTGGTCGTCGTGCCGGCCGTCGGCGATCTCGGCCGCCGCGGCGATGATCGCGTCCGCCTTCTCCGGCGCCAGCAGCCCGAGATCCTTGTTCACCTGGGCGCAGGCGCCCTTGAGCAGGCCCAGCGCACGGATCTGGGTGCGCTCCAGGCCCCGTCCCGAGATCGGGAAGTTCTCGACCGCGCGCTGGGTTTGGGCGCGCCACAAAGCTTTCGCGGGCACCCGGACCTCGCCCATGGTGTCGTGCTCGATGCGGTACTCGGTGTCGGTGGCGCTGTCGGCCATAGGTAGCAGTCCTTGTCTTGAAGGCGTGGTTCCGGGTCTAGGGCAGGGGATAAGCGGCAGAGCTGTCGCCGGTGAAGTCGATCGCGGAGTATTCGTTGAGCTTGGACAGCCGATGGTAGGCCTCGATCATCCGCACGGTGCCCGACTTCGAGCGCATCACGATCGACTGGGTGGTGCACCCGCCGGGGTAGTACTGGACACCCTTGAGCAGGTCGCCGTTGGTGACCCCGGTGGCGCAGAAGAACACGTTCTCGCCGGACACCAGGTCCTCGGTGGTCAGCACCTGGTCCAGGTCGTAGCCGGCGTCGATGGCCTTCTGGCGTTCCTCGTCGTCCTTCGGGGCCAGCTGCGCCTGGATGGCGCCGCCCATGCAGCGGATCGCGGCGGCGGCGATGATGCCCTCCGGGGTGCCGCCGATCCCGGCCAGCATGTCGGTGCCCGACAGGTAGCGGCACGCCGAGATCGCGCCGGCGACGTCGCCGTCGGTGATCAGCCGGATCCGGGCCCCCGTCGCCCGCACGTCCTCGATCAGCTGCGCGTGCCGCGGCCGATCCAGGATGCACACGGTCATGTCGCGCACCGACAGGTTCTTCACCTTGGCGACGGCCTTGATGTTCTCCGCGATCGGCGCGGTGATGTCCAGCACATGCGCGGCCTCGGGCCCGACGGCGATCTTGTTCATGTAGTACACCGCCGACGGGTCGAACATCGCGCCGCGCTCGGCCACCGCCAGCACCGAGATGGCGTTGGGCATGCCCTTGCTCATCAGCGTGGTGCCGTCGATCGGGTCGACGGCGAAGTCGCACTCCGGGCCGTCGCCGTTGCCGACCTCCTCGCCGTTGTAGAGCATCGGCGCGTTGTCCTTCTCGCCCTCGCCGATCACCACCACGCCGCGCATCGACACGGAGTTGACCAGCTCACGCATGGCGTCGACGGCCGCGCCGTCCCCGCCCTCCTTGTCGCCGCGGCCGACCCAGCGGCCGGCGGCCATCGCCCCGGCCTCGGTGACGCGCACCAGTTCCAGGGCCAGGTTGCGGTCTGGTGCTTCGCCACGCGGCCGCGACGGGCCTCGGCCGGTCTCGGCGGCCGAGCGGTTGCCCTCAGCTGTCATGGTTGCCGATTGTCCCAGAAGCGGATCGGTCTGCGGGAACTGGGATACTCGGGGGATGACCGAGCAGCCGCAGCCGAACGCCGAGGTAGGCGAGCCGGCGCCGGCGCCTGAACTCGGCCCGGTCTCGAGACCGGCCAAGCCCCGGCTGTTGCAGGACGGCCGCGACATGGCGTGGTCCCTCATACCGCTGGTGATCGGGTGCATCCTGCTGGCCGGGCTGGTCGGAATGTGTTCGTTCCAGCCGGTCGGGACGAACAAGGGGGTGATCCCGGCCTACGACGCGGCGGCCGCCCTGCGGGCCGATGCGCAGACGCTGGGGTTCCCCATCCGGCTGCCGCGATTGCCCGCGGGCTGGCACGCCAACTCCGGCGGTCGCGGCGGCATCGAGGGCGGGCGCAAAGACCCCCAGACGGGGCAGCGGCTGCACGCGGCCACCTCGACCGTCGGCTACATCAGCCCGACCGGGCTGTATCTGAGCCTCACCCAGAGCGACGCCGACGAGGACAGGCTCGTCGGCTCGATCCACGCGTCGGCGTATCCGACCGGAACGGTCGACGTCGACGGCACCACCTGGGTCGTCTACCGCGGCGCCGGCCAGAGCGACACCGACGCCGAGCCGGTATGGACCACCAGGCTGACCGGCCCGGCCGGCGCCACCCAGATCGCGATCACCGGCGCCGGTGGCGCCGATCAATTCCGTACCCTGGCGGCGGCGACGCAATCGGAGCCGCCCCTACCCGCGCACTGAAGGGAAGGCATGTGACCGCACCCGAGGCAGACCTGTCCGGATGGTCGGTGGCGCGGTTCACCGGTGGTGGCTACAGCCACGACGTCTACCGCAAGGGTTCCGGCCCCGGGGTGGTGCTGATTCCCGAGATCCCCGGCATCCATCCCGGCGTGCTGGGCTTGGGGAATCACTTGGTGGACAACGGGTTCACCGTCGCCATTCCCTCCCTGTTCGGTGAGCCGGGTAAGCCGAAGACGGGCGGCTACATCCTCAGCTCGATCGCGCGGGCCTGCGTCGCAAGGGAATTCGCGGCGTTCGCCACCGACAAGCAGCGACCGGTGTCGCTGTTCCTGCGCGCGCTGGCCCGTGACCTCAACGCGTCGACGCCGGGCAAGGGTGTCGGCGTCATCGGGCAGTGCTTCACCGGCGGTTTCGCGCTGGCCGCCGCCGTCGACGACAGCGTGCTGGCCCCGGTGCTGTCCCAGCCGTCGGTGCCGCTGCCGCTGGGCCGTGCCCGACGGGCGGATCCGGGGCTTAGCGAGCCCGAGCTGGCCACCGTCGCCGATCGCTGCGCCAACGACGGCCTGTGCGCTCTGGCCCTGCGGTTCAGCGAGGACAACGTCGTGCCGCGAGAACGGTTCGCGGCGCTCAAGGAGCGGCTGGGCGACGCGTTCGAGGTCATCGAGATCGACTCGAGCCCCGGCAATTCCGGGGGCTTTGCCAAGGGCGCGCACTCGGTGCTCACCGACGAGGTCCGCGAAGTCGACGGCCAACCCGCTTATGAAGCCCGCAAACGGGTAGTCCAATTCCTCACCGAGCGGCTCAGTTAGGAAAGTCCAACCGTATGGCGATCGACGAGCGCGTGGTCGAAACCACCCACGGCCCGGTCCGCGGCGCTGATGAAGGGGACGTGCGGACCTGGAAGGGAATCCGGTACGCCGCAACGCCGGTCGGCGACCTTCGTTTCCGGCTGCCGCAGCCGCCCGAGCCGTGGGGCGAGATCGCCGACGCCACCGCCTTCGGGGCCGCCTGCCCGCAACCCGAATTTCCCAACATGCCGCTGGATCTCGGCGCGCCGCAGGGCGAAGACTGCTTGAGCCTGAACATCTGGGCCCCGTCCGGCGCCGGCCCGGGTGCCGCACAACCGGTGCTGGTCTGGCTGCACGGCGGCGCCTACGTCCTGGGATCGGCCAGTCAGCCGCTCTACGACGGCCGCCGCTTGGCCGGCGCAGGGGTCGTCGTGGTGACCGTGAACTATCGCCTGGGGGCGCTGGGATTCCTGGACCTGTCGTCCTTCAGCACCGCGCGGCGCCGCTTCGACGCCAACATCGGGCTGCACGACGTGCTGGCGGCCCTGCGCTGGGTGCGCGAGAACATCGCGGCGTTCGGGGGCGATCCCGACAGGGTCACGCTGTTCGGCGAATCCGCCGGCGCGGGCATCGTCACGACGCTGCTGGCCGCCCCTGCGGCCGAGGGCCTCTTCGCCGGCGCGATCGCCCAAAGCTCGCCCGCCACATCGGTATACGACCGCGAGAGGGCTCGGCGCGTCGCCGTGAGCTTCCTCGACAAGCTGGGGATCGCCCCGGGCGACGTGGACCGGTTGCCCGACGCCCCGACCGCGGCGATCCTCGCCGCGTCGCAGGAGGTGTTCGACGAAGTACCCGTCCGCAACCCGGGCACCCTCGCGTTCGTCCCGATCGTCGACGGCGAGCTGCTGCACGACTACCCGGTCAAGTCGGCGCAGCGGGGCAGCACGCACCGGGTGCCGTTGATCATCGGCACCAACAGGCACGAGGCCGCGCTGTTCCGGCTGATGCGCTCGCCGTTGATGCCGATCACCCCGCGCGCGATCACCTCGATGTTCACCCAGATCGCCGCCGAACAGCCCGACCTGCAATTGCCCACCGAACAGGAGATCGTGTCGGCGTATTCGCGGTTACGGCGCAGGGCAAGGTCTTTGAGCATCGCGACCGACGTCGGTTTCCGGATGCCGACGGTGTGGCTCGCCGAGGGGCACAGCAGGGTCGCACCGGTGTATCTGTACCGGTTCGACTACGCGACCCCGTTGCTCAAGCTACTGCTGGTCAACGCGGCCCACGCCACCGAATTGCCTTACGTCTGGGGCAATCTCGGGGCGCCGAAGGACCCGACGCTGAAGCTCGGCGGCGCCCGGACCGCCAAGGCGATCTCGAAGCGGGTGCGCACCAGGTGGATCAACTTCGCCGCCCACGGAAAACCCGCGGGACCGGCCGGCGAACCGGATTGGACGCCCTACCGGGAACCCGACCGCGCCTGCCTGCTCATCGACAAGAGCGACACCGTAGCCGGCGATGTCGACGCGCAGATCCGCGCCGCGTGGGGCAGCGAGATGGTCAGCTTCCGCTAGGGTCGGTGCCGCGGGACGCGGCTACAGCGGCTCGGAGAGCATGAACCGGTGCCCTTCGGGCGATCGCAGACCCATCTCGCGCCGACCCCAGGGTTCGGTCGTGGGGGGCTTCAGGATGTCGGCTCCCGCAGCGACGGCGCGCCGGTGGTACTCGTCGATGCCGGCGACGGTCAAATACGCGATGTAGCTGTGGTCACCGAGGTCGGCTGCCGGCAACGCCTCCGGACAGCGGCCGAGCCGGAACGTCACCGACCCGGCCGAGCAGAAAGCCCAATTGCCCGGGTCGGGTTGCGTTACCGTGCAATTCAATATGCGGGTGAACCACTCCGACGCACGGTCGAGGTCATGCACCGCGAGGACGGGGTCGGCGCCGAGGAGCGTCATGTGTCCAGTGTGGCGCACCGAATGAAAGCGATCCTGCGCAACCGACCAATAGGCAAGTTTCCATCGCGGTGCCGCCGGTGATACCGCAAACGGGAACCGCCTGATGGTGTGGCTCGCGGTGCCGGCGTGGCTGATGTGACCGCCGAGGCCGCGGCGCTACCCCGCCGGCTTGGCCTGGCGCGCTTGGCTTTTCATCTGCCGGAACATGTCCACGTAGTAGGGCAGGCATTCCGACATCGCCTTGTCGGTGGTGAACAGCGGCTCGTAGCCGAGGTCGCGCCGCGCCTTGTCGATGGAGAAGTAGTTGTCCAGGTACAGACGCTCCACGGCCAGCGGCTCGAGCAGCGGGGCCGGTATGCCGAACCGGAAATGCATGCGCTGCCAACCGGTCATGGCCGCGCGGACCAGCGGCCCGTTGACCCGCACCCGCGGCCAGTTTTCGCCGCAGGCCTCGATCACCGGTCGGGCGAACTCGAACATGTTGATGGGGTCGGCGTCGTTGATGAAGTACGCCTGGCCGGGCGCCGTGCCGCCGGGCACCAGATGCTGGGCGGCCAGGATGAAACCGTGAATCAGGTTGTGCACGTAGGAGTTGTCGAGCCGGGCCGACTTGCGGCCGATCAGCACCTTGACGTGGCCGGCGACCACGCTTTCGAACAGCCTGCGAAACATCGTCTGATCACCGCGGCCCCAGATGCCACTGGGCCGGATCGCGCACGTCAGCATGTCGCCAACACCGTTCTGGGACAGCACGAATCGCTCGGCGACCACTTTCGTTTCGGTGTACAGGTCGTTGAACCTGTTGGTGTAGGGCAGCGTCTCGTCGCCGCCGGCGATGTTCTGGCCGCCCATCACCACGCTGTTGGACGACGTGTAGACGAAGCGCTTGACCCCGGCCGCCTGCCCGGCGTGCACCAGGTTCTCGGTGCCGCCGACGTTGACGGCGAAGCTGCGCTGACGGTATTCGTCGGTCACCGACGCGCCGCCCATCAGCTCGATGATCGCGGCGGTGTGAAACACCGTGTCGATGCCGTCCACCGCCGCGGCGCACACGCCGGCGTCGGTGATATCGCCCTGCAGCACCTCCAGGTGGGGGTGTTCGGGCAGCGGCGACGGGGCCCGGTCGAACGAACGCACCCGGTACCCGCGGTCGAGCAAGGTGGTCACCAGGTTGGCGCCGACAAATCCGGAGCCGCCGGTGACCAGGACGCGGCCCAACTCGGTGGTCAGTGATGGATCACCCATAGTTCGCGAAGCATAGCCGAGAAAAACTGGAACGTGTTCCAAAGGCCCGGCGGCCGGTGGCGCGATCCGGTCCGCCGTCAGCCGTCTTCGGGCTGGCCCGCCGCGAGCGCGTCCTCGATCCGCTTGCGGGCGCCAGCTAAGTGCTCCTCGCACCGTTTGGCGAGTTGCTCGCCTCTTTCCCACAGCTGCAGCGACGCATCCAGGTCCAGCCCGCCCTGCTCCAGGACCCGCACGACCTCGATCAGCTCGTCCCGGCAGGCTTCATAGCCGAGGTGACTAATGGGCGTAATCGACTGCATCGACTGCTCCTCGTCAGCGGCCATCGGTCGGTCCCTCGCTCACCGCCGCAACGGCGCCGTCGGCCACCCGCACCCGCAGCCGGGTGCCCGGGGGCGCGTCGGCGACCGAGCGCAGCACCGCGGGAGGTCCGGCGGCGGGCACCGTCTGCACGACGGCGTAGCCGCGGGCCAGGGTGGCGGCCGGGCCCAGCGTGGCCAGCCGCGCGCTCAGGTGGCCGACGCGCTCGGTCTCCGCGGCCACCTGCCGCCTGATGTCGCGGCGCACAGCCGAACGCGCGCGGTGGACCTCCTCGGCGCGCGCCGTCACGGCCGTCAGCGGCTCGGCGAGCACCGGCCGGCTGCGCAGCTGGGTCAGCGCGCGTTGCTCGCGTGACACCCAGCTGCGCAGCGCCTGCGCGCTGCGCCGGCGCAGGTCATCGAGCAGCCGCTGCTCGGCGGCGGTATCGGGCACCACCTTCTTGGCGGCGTCGGTGGGCGTGGCGGCGCGCAGGTCGGCGACCAGGTCGCACAGCGGGTTGTCGGGCTCGTGCCCCACCGCGCTGATGACGGGCGTGCGGCACGCGGCGATCGCGCGGCACAGGGTCTCGTCGGAGAACGGCAGCAGGTCCTCGACGCTGCCGCCGCCGCGGGCCACCACGATCACATCGACCTCGTGGTGGCGGTCGAGTTCGTACAGCGCCTCGACGATCTGCGCCACCGCATTCGGCCCCTGGACCGCGGTGTTGCGCACCGCGAAACGCACCGCCGGCCAGCGCGCGCCGGCCACCGTCGTCACGTCGCGCTCGGCGGCGCTCGCCCGCCCGGTGATCAACCCGATCATGTTGGGCAGGAACGGGATTGGCCGCTTGAGCCGAGGGTCGAACAGGCCCTCGGCGTCGAGCAGGCGGCGCAGCCGGTCGATGCGCGCCAGCAGCTCGCCGACGCCGACCGCGCGAATCTCGCTGAGCCGCAACGAAAAGGTGCCGCGCCCGGTGTAGAACGAGGGCTTGCCGCAGACCACCACCTGGGTGCCTTCGGCGAGTTTCACCGGCGCGTTGGCCACCAGGTCGCGCGAACACGTCACGGTCAGCGACATGTCGGCGGCCGGGTCCCGCAGCACCATAAAGACGGTCTTGGCGTCGGGCCGCATCGTGATCTGGGCCAGCTGGCCCTCGACCCAGACGGTGCCGAGCCGGTCGATCCAGCCCGCGACGCGCACCGCCACCGCGCGCACCGGAAAGGGGTTCTCCGCGGAGTTGGGTTCGGGATCAGCCGCGCGGGTCACTTCGCGTTCGCGCGGGTGATCCTGTTGGCGAGCAGCGTCTGGAACGGAGCGCGGGCCTTCGTGGCCTGCTCGTAGGCCAGCAGGGCCTCGAGTTCGTCGACGTTCAGCGACTGCAGTCGGGCCCGCAGCTGGGCCAGCGTCAGCGTCGAATAGTCGAGCTCGATGGCCACCTCCGGTTCTTCCACCGACGCTTTGGCCGCGGGAGCCTTCGCCTTCTTGGCGGGCTTGACCAGCGCGCTGGCGTCCTCGTGCGCGTCGGCCACCGAGTACAGCGCGAATCGTCCCTCGGCCCTGCGCTCGCCCTCGCCGACTTCCGGCGGCGCGGCGGTTGCCCCCTCGACCGCGTCCTCGGGCAGGTCCTCGTCGAAGGTCGCCCACTCCGGCTTCTCGTCCTTGGGCGGAAAGATCGACTCCAGGGTGCTGTCACCCTTGATGACGAGCTCGGCCAAGTTCTGCTGAAAGCGCATCACGATGTGCGCCGCGGTGCTGGCCAACGTCATCGGGTACATCAGGATCGTCTTGGGCAGCTTCATTGTCTCCTCGACGGCGACTGTCGCCGCGCCGACTATCAGCCGAACTCCGTACGGTGCAGTAGCCATAAGTCCAAGACTGCCTCAACCGGCGGCCAACTCCAAGCCCGCCGCGGGCCGGTACCCTGAATGCCATGCCGCCGACTGTTGACATGGGAATTCCCGGTGCGGCCAGCTCCGTAGCCAACGACCCCATCGGCAAGAGGGTGCTCCTGGCGGAGCCGCGTGGCTACTGCGCGGGTGTCGACCGGGCCGTCGAGACGGTGGAGCGTGCCTTGGAAAAGCACGGCGCCCCCGTCTACGTGCGCCACGAGATCGTGCACAACCGGCACGTGGTCGACACCCTGGAAAAGGCCGGGGCGGTGTTCGTACAGGAGACCGACGAGGTCCCCGAGGGGGCCATCGTGGTGTTCTCCGCCCACGGCGTCGCCCCGACCGTCTACGCCGCCGCCGCCGAACGCAACCTGCAAACGATCGACGCCACCTGCCCCCTGGTGACGAAGGTGCACAACGAAGCCAGGCGGTTCGCCCGGGACGACTACGACATCCTGCTGATCGGCCATGAGGGCCACGAGGAGGTCATCGGGACCGCGGGGGAGGCGCCCGAGCACGTGCAGCTTGTCGACGGTGTCGGCGGGGTGGAGAACGTGACGGTCCGCGACGAGAGCAGGGTGGTCTGGCTGTCGCAGACCACGCTCTCGGTGGACGAGACGATGGAGATCGTCGAGCGGCTGCGGCAGCGTTTCCCCAGCCTGCAGGATCCGCCCAGCGACGACATCTGCTATGCGACGCAGAACCGGCAGGTCGCCGTCAAGGCGATGGCGCCGGAATGCCAGCTCGTCATCGTCGTGGGTTCCCGCAACTCGTCGAATTCGGTGCGGCTGGTCGAGGTGGCCCTGGGCGGTGGTGCCGATGCCGCCTACCTGGTCGACTGGGCCGACGACATCGACCCAGCGTGGTTGGAGGGCGTCACGACGGTGGGTGTCACCTCCGGCGCGTCGGTCCCCGAGGTGCTGGTGCGGGGTGTGCTGGAGCGGCTCGCCGATTACGGGTTCGACGTGGTGCAACCGGTGACGACGGCCCAGGAAACCCTGGTGTTTGCGCTGCCCCGCGAGATCCGGTCGGCGCGCTAGCCTTCGTATTCCCAGGACTCCGCAGGGAAGCTGCGCGGCGCGCGGCGGCGTCGCTCGGGTCCGGCATCTTCGGCCGGGCCCGAACCGCGGTAGCGCACTTGTGAGATCGGGTGGTGCGTGGTGTCGGAGCCGTTCCCGGGTGGGGTGGCGCGCCGCCGCCGGGGCTCGTAGGGCTCGTACGGGTCATAGCCGTCGAAGCGGCTGCCGCGAGGAGCCTGGCGTTCGCCGGGCCGGTCGTAGGGATTGCGGCGGGTGCGCGGCTCGCGGCGGGTCTCGCGCGGCGGCTGGCGACCGTCGTGATCGGTGTCCGGCCGGGGGCGCCGGCGCGGCCGCGGCGGATCGGCGGGATCGAAGTCGTGGGGCGGTGCCTGGCGCCGGCGCCGCGGGCGCTCGGCGCGGGCGTCTCTGGGATCGCGTTCGTCTTCGAGCGGCGGGCGGGCATGCCTCGAGTGGGCTCGGCCGGGACGCGCGGACCGACCACCGCGGGTCGTTCGGCCGGTCCGCGACGCGGCTTTCGCCGGACGGCCCGCCTCGCGGGTTCGCTTGGAGCCGGTGGGCGGCGCTTCCTCCGCATCCCCGTCGTGGGCACCCAGGCCGAGAAGCGAATTCAGTTTCTCGCCAATGGCCCCGAGGAAGGAATTCCCCGCCGGCCCCGCCGTCGCGGCGTCGTCTTCCGGGGCGGCCGCGGTAGCCTGCGACTTGCCGAAATACCATCGCGCCAGGCCGATCAGCAGCACGACCCCGGCGGTCCCGAGCATCAACGGAAACCGCTCGATGAGCGGGTAGCCGCAGTTGATCAGGAGGTCTTTGAGGCTGCCGATCTTGTGTCCGTGGAACATCCAATAGGCGCCCGGCACCGCGCAGAAAAGAATCAGCGGTGGCTGAATGATCGCGGTGAAGACGCCGTCTTGGCGCACGGCGAGCACCGCGGCCACGCAGCCGGCGATATAGCAGGCGGCGAAGACGTGGGTCAGGTCCTTGTGACCGGCGTCGATCGCGTAACCGGCGGCCGTCGCGGTGATGGCGATGACCAGGGCCGCCCACCACGGCACGCCCGGGATGTTGGGGTGGATCGAGCGGTGGCTAGCCTCGACCGCCGATCTTGCCCGCTGTGCTGACACATGTAGACCGTACCGGGAATGAGCCGAAACGCCGGTAAAGACCTTGTTAGGGGCCGTTGGCGTGCCATCGCCGCGCACACGGCTGAACGGCCCGTCCCGCTGCGCCCTACACTTGGATCCCCGTGAGCCTGAGCCTGGGAATCGTGGGCCTGCCGAACGTCGGCAAGTCGACGCTGTTCAACGCCCTGACCAGGAACAACGTGGTGGCGGCGAACTACCCCTTCGCGACGATCGAGCCCAACGAGGGTGTGGTTTCGCTGCCGGACCCGCGGCTGGCCAAGCTCGCGGAGCTGTTCGGTTCCGAGCGCATCGTCCCGGCGCCGGTCACGTTCGTCGACATCGCCGGGCTGGTCAAGGGCGCGTCGGAGGGGGCCGGGCTGGGCAACAAGTTCCTGGCGCACATCCGCGAATGCGACGCGATCTGCCAGGTGGTCCGGGTGTTCTCCGACGACGACGTGACGCACGTCGCCGGCGAGGTGGATCCCGAATCCGACATCGAGGTCGTCGAAACCGAGTTGATCCTGGCCGACCTGCAAACGCTCGAGCGCGCGTTGCCGAGGCTGGAGAAAGAGGCGCGCACCAGCAAGGAACGCAAACCGGTCCATGACGCCGCGGTGGCCGCTCAGGCGGTGCTGGACGGCGGCACGACACTGTTCGCCGCGGGCGCCGACGTCTCCCTGCTGCGCGAGCTGAACCTGTTGACCACCAAGCCGTTTCTGTATGTCTTCAACGCCGACGAGGCGGTGCTCACCGACGCCGCGCGGGTCGCCGAGCTGCGCCGGCTCGTTGCTCCCGCCGACGCCGTATTTCTCGACGCCGCAATCGAAGCCGAGCTGGTCGAGCTCGACGACGAGTCCGCGGCCGAGCTGCTGGAGTCGATCGGCCAGACCGAGCGCGGCCTCGACGCGCTGGCGCGGGCCGGGTTCCACACACTCAAGCTGCAGACCTTCCTGACGGCGGGCCCAAAAGAGGCACGGGCGTGGGTAATTCATCAGGGCGACACCGCGCCCAGGGCCGCCGGGGTCATCCACAGCGACTTCGAGAAGGGCTTCATCAAGGCCGAGATCGTGTCCTACGACGACCTCATCGCCGCCGGGTCCATGGCGGCGGCCAAGGCCGCCGGCAAGGTCCGGATGGAGGGCAAGGATTACGTCATGGCCGACGGGGACGTGGTGGAGTTCCGGTTCAACGTGTGAGCATCAGGCCGGCAATTCCATCGGGCGCCGGCTCATTGCGGGGCGGACTTTTTCGAGAAGTCGGCGCTCGGCACGGTTGGCGCTGGCCTCCGAGGGTCCACGTCGTCGACGGGCATGGCGTGAAGTCCGTGGACGTCAACGAACAGAATTGTCAGGTGGTCGATTTCTACTCCCGGCGTGGTTTCGTCGTGGTCGGCAGGAGCGAACTCGATGATGCGGGCGGGCCGTACCCGCTGCTTCATATGTCCAAGCCGGTCACGCGGTAAGGCCGCTACGCAACCGCGGGCGCGAGAGCGCCCGGCTGTCCCGACTGGCCACTCAGCCTGGTCATGGTGAAGCGGTGCGCGCTGGGTTGGCTGCTGTGATCCGTATATCCGCAGGCGGCCTCGGTGCGGACGACGACCCTGGTGCCGATCCCTGTGCTCGGGTCCCAGGTCCATTCGTCGAAGCCCCTGTGCACCGTCCCGTCATTACAGCGCCACGCCGCGGGGTTCGGGGGGAAGCTCGCGTGCCACCGGTCGGCATAGAACTGCGCCTGGCCCGACGTGTTGGAAAAGATGACTTGGACGCAACCAATACCGCACGACGCGGCCTTGAACGTCACATCGTCGAGGCTTCCGTCGTTGAAGTGGACGTTGTACATCCCACTCACCACTTGGTCTGCGGCCATCACCGGCTCGGCCGACGCCGGTGCGGCCAGCGCGATAGTCACGCCGGCCAGTGCGGCGCCCGTTACGGGTATCTTCCTCATCCGCGTTCCTAACCGGGTAGCCCCCTCCGGCAGCACCATACGATCATCTCACCGGAAAATACAGGCCATAGGGCCGGTTTGCCGCGTCAGCGTTCGGGTGGGTCGGGGTTTCCCTTCTTTGGCGTGGTCGGGCCCCGGCTCGACGCCGCGGACGGCCGCTGGCGGCGTTAAGGTGTGGCATGGTCACCACCGAGGACCGTGCCCACACCTCAGGTGAACCCGAGGGCGGCGCCGCTGACTCCGATCAGCATGAGGAGTCGCTTGCGCTGCGCGAACGTGAGCTCGCGAGGCGCGAGCGGGTGGCCGACGAACGGGATCGCATCGCCGATGAGCGGGACCGGATCGCGGATGTTCGCGAGCAGTCGGCGGACGACCGGGAGCTGGATGCGGACATCCGCGAGGGTGCGACCGAGCAGCGTGAGCGCGAGCGACTGCACCGCGCCGAGGAGCGGGAGGCGCGCGGGCAAGCCGCCGCCAAACGGGAATCGGCCGAAATCAGGCGTGCGGTGGCCGAAACCCGACGACGTCTCCAAGGACGGCCGTCTTCGGCGGACTGAGGGACCGCGACGCGCTCGGGCTCCGTTGAGGGCGTGAGCCTCCGAAACAGGTACTTGCCCCGGTTCGGGTCTGGGGAAATCCTTGAGAGATGGTGACTGCGAAGCGCCGCTGGATTCAGCGGTCGACGAGCGCGCTGCTGGGTGGCGGGTTGGCCTTGTCGGCGCTCGGACTGGCCGCCGGCCCCGCCGCCTTGGCCCGGGCTGCCCCGGCCCCCGCACCCGCCAATCATTGGTGCCCGGGTGATCCGTGGGATCCGGGCTGGGGCAACGCCTACAACTGGGACTGGAATCACTGCCACGACTGGCAAGGGGCGGCGAACCCAGGTGGTCCGGCGGGTTGGGGTCCTTGGGGGCCTCCGCCGGGGTGGGCGCCGCCGCAGCCGCCGCCACCGCCGTGGGCGCCCGGGGCGCAGCTGATGTGGAACCCGACCCGCAACGTCTGGGGATTCTGGAACAACGGTATATGGACTCCGGCCTAGCGGGTCGAGCACGAATCGCGTTGGCCTTGCCGCTTCGACGTTGGGGTCTGTCGGCCCTAGACCGGCAAGCCGCGCTGGGCTATGTGTGGAGGTGGAACCTTTCCACCACGCCGACTGGAGGTCCGATGCGGCCAGAACGAGCATCAGATGGCTGAACAAGTCGGACGAACGGCGCACGAACGCGAAAGCGTCGCGCTGGAGCGCGAACGGATCGCCGAAGAGCGCGAGGCCATCGCCGCCGAGCGCGAACACCTCGCGCACGAGCGCGAACAGCAATCGCACGCTCGAGAACGGTTGGCGCTACGGAGAGAGCGGCTGACCGAGGGCGTGGAGCGCTGGGCGCAGAACCTGGAACTGCGGAGCAGACTTGCCGAACGTCGCGAAGCCGTCGCGGACCAACGGGAAGCGATCGCGGATGAACGGGAGGCGCTCGCCGACGAGCGGGAGCGCGTAGCCGACGAGCGCGAGCGGGCCGCGGATCGGCGTGAGTCGGAATCGGGCGGAAGCCGTCCGGCAAACCACGGGCTGCGCGCGGCGCAACGGGTCCAGCGCCAGGAGGCGGCCGCGCTGCGCGAGCAGGCGGAGGTCGAGCGCGAGCGGGCCACCAGCGAGCGTGAAGAGGCCCGGCAGGAGGGAGAGGCCGGCATGCGCCAAGCCATCGGCGAAGGGAAGAGCGGTGCCCACTGATCACCACGCCGATGCGCTCAACGAACTCGACCGCCGAGCCGCCGAGCTTGACGAACGGGAGAAAGCCCTCGAGCACCGCGAGGCGCAGCTGGTAAAGCGCGAGTGGCTCGCGGCGGAGCGGGATCGAATCGCGGCGGAGCGAGACCGAGTCGCCAACCACCGCGAGCAGCTGGCCGACGAACGAGAAACAAGCGCCGACGAACGAGAGGGCACCGCCGGCGAGCGCGAACGCGAGCGTCTGCAGCGTGCCGAAGATCGTCAGGATCGCCAGCGCGCCTCGGCCGAACGGGAAGAGGCGGAGATCAGGCGCGAGATCGAGGCTTCCCGGCGAGATGCCGCTGAGACCGAACCTGCGGAGTGACGGACGGCCCTGAAGGCTGGCCGCCAGGACACTTGGGTGCTGGAGAGGGCGGGTATGTCACTGCGCGGATTGGCCGGCAAAGTCGGCATCGTCGTTGGTGGAGCCACCGGGCTGGGAGCGGCCACTGCCGTTCGCCTTGGGGCCGAGGGCAGCCAGGTGGTCATCGGCGATATCGCCGAAGAAGCCGCGCAACAGACCGCGGAACGCATCGCCCGGGCGGGGGTACGGCGACACGGCATCGGCGCACTGACGCGACACGTCGCGTCGCGTTGGGGCAAGGAGGGCATTCGGTGCAACGCGGTCGCGCCGGGCTTCACGGCCACCGACGCCATCCGCTCGGCTCCGCGGTGGCCGGAGTTGGAAGCCTCCGCGCTGCGGCGGATCCGCAGCACGCGGGTGGGTCTCCCCGACGACGTCGCATCGTTGGTCGCCTTCCTGCTGTCCGACGAAGGCGCCTGGATCAACGGTCAGGTCGTCAACATCGATGGCGGAACGGTGCTCCGCTGAACGAATCTCGTAGCTTGTCGGAGGGGCCGCCTAGCCTTGGGTCGACGCGGGACACCGCGCACCGATCGCACACAGGGGAGGCTGCATGAAGTTCGTTTCGACCCGCATCATCACGGCCGACGTCAAGCGGCTCGTCGATTTCTACGAGGCGGTCACCGACGGTTCCGCGGTCTGGGGCAACGAGCTGTTCGCCGAGATCCCGACGCCGGTTGGAACGCTGGCCATCGGCAGCGACAAGACGGTGCCGCTGTTCGGGGACGGATCCGCCGAGCCGGCGGCCAACCGGAGCGCGATCGTGGAATTCCTCGTCGAGGACGTCGACGCGGAATACGAGCGGCTCCGCGACCGCGTCGGCGAGGTCGTGACGGAGCCGACCACCATGCCGTGGGGAAACCGCGCGCTGCTGTTCCGCGATCCGGACGGCAACCTCGTCAACCTGTTCACTCCGGTCACCAACGAGGCCCGCGCCAAATTCGGTGTGATTGTCGCGCAATAAGACTCGACGACTCAGCGCCGCACGACGGCGTCCACGCTCACTGACGGTGCGATCCAGTCCCCGAGGAAGCTCCGCAGCGTGACGCCCGTACGGGCGGACGACCGGTGCGCGCGGTGACCGCCGACGCGCAGCAGCGCAGCCGCCTGTGGCCGCGCCTGGTCGAGCTCTACGCAGACTTCGACACCTACCAGAGTCGGACCGAGCGCGAGATCCCCGTCGTGGTCTTGCAACCGCGTCCGTAGGTAACGCCCAATTCCTGCTCGGATATTTGCGGCTTTGTAATCGATTTGCTACCGATGCGGCGAAAGCCATTATGCTGAGCGTGAATGATCTGCGCCACAAATTTTGGCTCGCGGTGAATTCCATTGCTAGCGTGCCTGCCCATGGTTGTATTGGCAACGTTGATGACGCTCATCAATCAGGTCTCCGGGACGCCCTATATCCCGGGTGGAGATTCTCCCGCCGGGACCGATTGCTCTGGGCTCGCCTCATGGGTCGCCAACGCGGCGACGGACCGGCCGGTCTACGGCAGCAGGTTCAACACCGGCAACGAGGAGGCCGCGCTGCTGGCCCGGGGCTTCCAGTACGGAACAGCCCCCAACGCCTTGGTGATCGGTTGGAACGGCGGCCACACGGCCGTGACCCTGCCGGACGGCACGCCGGTGTCCAGCGGTGAGCGCGGCGGCGTGCACATCGGTGGTGCGGGCGCCTACCAGGCCGGATTCACCCACCACATGTTCCTGCCTGTGCCGGATGGCGACTTCGCACCGCCTCCGCCGCCGGACGCCGCCCCGCCACCGCCGGACGCACCGCCCGCGCCGGTTCTGGTCGACGCGCCGGCTCCCGCGCCCCCGGCTCCGGACCTGCCGCCCCCCGGCGACCCGGGAATTGCGAATACGTAACAAATTCGCATTTGATTCGGGGTTCTCGGCATTATTAGCAATTCACGCGATTGTGAACTGATCCGCCACGCGCCGAATTTGTGGTATGCGTCACTGGCTAATCGCGAACGTCTGTTGGCAAGCATTTGCCTAGCCGTCAATGAGGACGCCTAGGCAAAGTTTGCTGGTGAACGGCTGGCGCCCGGGTGCGCTCGTGGCACGTATCCTGCGGCCATGATCTTCATCGTCGTCAAGTTCGAGACCAAACCGGAGTGGACCGATCGCTGGCCGGAACTGGTCTCCGCGTTCACGGCCGCCACTCGCGCCGAGGAGGGCAACCTGTGGTTCGAGTGGTCGCGCAGCCTGGACAACCCGGCGGAGTACGTCCTCGTGGAGGCCTTCCGGGACGGTGACGCGGGAGGCGTCCACGTCAACAGCGATCACTTCAAGCGCGCGATGCGCGAGCTCCCGCAGGCGCTGAAGTCCACGCCCAAGATCATCAACCAGACCATCGACGCCGCGGGCTGGTCCGAAATGGGCGAGATGTCCGTCGATTAACCGACAACAACCGCTATTTCGTCGCCCAGCCGGTACCCCGGGGCCAGCGGGAGTGCGTCACCGCTCCAGAACTTGCCGGGGTCAAACCAGTTGGCGTCCTTGTCCGTGACGAGCAAGCCCATGTCCTCGTAGGTGATCGCCACCGTCTCCGCGCAGTACGCCGTCTCCAGGCTCATCTTCCGCGCCTGCCTGCGTCGCTGCGTTTGCTCGCGAACCTTGCTGTCCACCAACGGGATTCCGCGCACCCAGTCGTAGATGGTCGGTAGTCGCCCGCGGAACCACCGGCCGGTCAGCCGGGCGGTGGTCGGAAACGCGGTTCCGTCCATCCGCGCGATGACCCGCAGCAGCTTGTTCTCCTGTTCGCGGGTGGCGTATGGCGTCAGCTGGCGCAGCCAGCACCGCTGCTGGTAGCGGTCCGTCCATTGCCGCACCGCGTCGCGGAGATCGTTGAGCTGCACGCCGCGGTGGTTGGTGCCGGTCCACACGTCGATGAGTTTGTCGCCCAGTTCGGCGTGCCAGATCAACGGGGGCAGGTCGTCGATGGCCACGGTCATGCCGACGTGGTTCACCGGACTGTTCGTCAAGGTCTGAATCGCGCGGTCGGGTCGCGAGCGGCCGCGGAACAGCCACAGGTCGCCGGTCCGGGTCTCTTCCAACGCCTGGTCCAGTGTCAGCATGCAAGCCAGCCTATGGGCGTCGAAGAACTTCGCGTGCGACCCTGCGCGCGTTGACGGCCGCCGGGTAACCCGCATAGCCCGTCATGTGGTAGATCACCTCTTCGATCTCCTCGAGGCTCAACCCGTTGTGCAGCGCGATCTGAAAATGGAGCTTCAGTTCGTCGCTGGCCCGCAGGGCGATGAGGGCGCCCAGGGTCACCAGGCTGCGGGAGCGCCGATCGAGGCCCGGCCGCGTCCACAGGGCGCCGAAAACGTGATCGAGGCTCATGTCACCGAGTTCGTCGGCGAAGCCGCCATCGCTCAGGCCGGTGGCGCCCTCCGGGATGACGCCGGGCAACATCTCCTGGAGCGCGTCCATGCCCTCGGTTCGGGCGTCAGCCATCGTTGTCTGCCTTTCGTTTTCGTGGTTCGCGGGATATCTGGTAGTCGATGTATGCGTCCCAGTCGTCGACGCGGCGGCGCAACTCATCGACGACACCCGCGTGGGTGGGTACGAAGAATCGGTTGCGCAGGATCGCGTCGGCGACCAGCTCGCCGACGGGCGCGGGGTCGAGCAACGCGAACTGCTCGCCGGGAACCCGCAGCGGCGCACCGGCGCCGAACGTCGGCACGGCGGTGGCGATGTTGGTCAGCACCGGCCCCGGGCACAGCAGGGTGACGCCGATGTTCTTGGGCCGCAGATAAATTGCCAGGCCCTCGCTGATCTGCACGATCGCGGCCTTGGTGGCCGCGTACGGCAGCCGGTCGTAGGAATAGGTGAAAAGCCCGGCGAAGGAGGCGGTGTTGACCAGATGCCCGCTGCCCTGATCGAGCAGCAGCGGCAGGAAGGCGGCGTTGCTGCGCACCAGCGACATCAGGTTGACGTCGAGAATGCGTTGCCACTCGGTCACCGGAATGTCTTCGGGCAGGCCGTTCGTCAGCACGCCGACGTTGTTCACCACGATGTCGACCCGGCCGAACCGCCGCAGCGCCGCGTCCCGAACCCCGTCGAAGGCGAGCGGATCCGAGACGTCGGCGGGCGAAACGAGGATGTCGGCGTCGGTCAGATCGCCGGCGACGTCCGCCAAGCGGGCGCTGTCGATGTCGACGGCCACGATGTGTGCGCCTCGCCCGGTGAGCGCGCCGGCGATGGCGCGGCCGATGCCACTGCCCGCCCCGGTGACGACGGCGACCTTGTCGCGAAGGGTGTTCATAGTGGTAATAGCCTGTCAACCATGCGCAGCGTTTGGAAGTGGATCGGACTGGCCGGTGTCGCCGGCGTGGTCGCCGGGGGCGTGCTGGTGGCGCGCGACCAACGCAAGCGACGCGCCTACACCGCCGACGAGATCCGCGCGCGGCTGCATCAGCGGCTGGCCGAATCCGACGGGGAGAGGTTTCAGTCCAAGTCGGGGTCGGCCTCGGGTTCGACGGCGAACAAGCGGTAGCTGCCCGAAAAGCCTTTCAGCTCGACCTCGCGGCCGTCGTCGAATCGAATGCCGTCGCAGTCGGCCCCATTGTCAATGGCGTCCCGCACCGGTTCGCTGACCAAGATCTGGCCCCCGACGGCCTCCGCGGCCACCCGCGCTGCCATCGCGACGTTGCGCCCGAACAGGTCGTCGCCGCGCCGCACCGAGCGGCCCATGTGGATGCCGATCCGAACACGAATGCCGTTGTGCCGCTTACGTTTTCCGTCCTTGTTCAGCGCCTGCTGGATGTCGAGGCCGCACCGCACCGCGTCCTCGGCGCGCGAGAAGGCGATCATGTAGCCGTCCCCCTGGCTTTTGACGACATGCCCGGAATGTCGCCGCACGAGTCCCGAAACCAACTTGTCGTGCGAGCCGATCAGCTTGACCCAGGCGCGGTCGCCGATCCGCTCGTTCAGCGCCGTGGACTCCTCGATGTCGGAGAACAGGATCACCACCCGGCCGTCCGGGGTGACGCGGGCCAGGTCGGGCCGCTCCACCTCGGCCCAGTCGGCGAGGTCCTCGATGGAGCTGCGCACCGCGGCGCCGAAGCCCTCCTTGCGCATCACGTTGGCCGCGTTCCACACCCTCTTGACGGCCTCGCGGCCGCCCGACAGCAGCTGGGTGCGCGCGTCCGTCCGGTGCTGCAGCTCCTCGATCTCGCGGCGGGCGCGCACCAGCAGGACCGAGAGAACCGCGATCGCGCCCGCTTCGATCGTGGCGACCCCCGCCAGGACATAGACCGCGATGCGCAGCATGTCACCCACGCTGGTCATCCTGCCAAAGCCCGTGTTCGTTTCGGGTTGTCGGGCCCAACCGCAATGTTTAGGGTTGAGCACGGTCCGCCGCGGGTAGCGAATCTCAAGGGAGGTGCGCGTCTTGGCCGACGGTGACAGTAGCTCGTCAAATCTTTTGGTGATCTTCGGCATTACCGGTGATCTCGCACGCAAGATGACGTACCGAGCCTTGTACCGGCTCGAGTCGCGCAATCTGCTCAAGTGCCCGATCGTGGGCGTGGCCAGTGACGACATGTCGGTCGAGCAGTTGGTCGAGCGGGCGCGGGATGCCATCAAGGCGTCCGGCGAGAACCTCGACGACGCGGTGTTCGAGAGGCTGGCGGACCGGTTCTCCTACCTGCACGGCGACGTCACGGATCCCGGGCTCTATCAGCAGCTGGCCAAGCGGGTCGGCACGGACTGCCGTCCCCTGTACTACCTCGAGATGCCGCCGTCCCTGTTCGCGCCGATCGTCGAAAACCTCGCGAAGGCCGACCTCTTGGACCGTGCGCGCGTCGCGGTGGAAAAGCCGTTCGGCCACGACCTTGCCTCCGCCCGCGACCTGAACGCCCGGCTGCGTGCGGTTCTCGACGAGGACCAGATCCTGCGGGTGGACCACTTTTTGGGCAAGCAACCCGTCGAGGAGTTGCAGTATCTGCGGTTCGCCAACAACGGCCTGGCCAAGCTGTGGGACCGCGACAGCATCTCCGAGATCCACATCACCATGGCCGAGGACTTCGGAATCGAGGACCGCGGAAAGTTCTACGACGCGGTGGGCGCGTTGCGCGACGTCGTGCAGAATCACCTGCTGCAGGTGCTCGCGCTGGTGGCGATGGAGCCCCCCGTCGGCCCGAGCGACGATGACCTCAACGACAAGAAGGCCGAGGTGTTCCGGGCGATGCCGGCGCTGGATCCCGAGCGCTGCGTGCGCGGCCAGTACCGCGGCTACACCGACGTCGCCGGGGTGGCGAAGGACTCGCAAACCGAGACCTATATCGCGCTGCGGACGGAGATCGACAACTGGCGCTGGGCCGGGGTGCCGATCTTCCTGCGCGCCGGCAAGGCGCTGCCGGAAAAGGTCACCGAGGTCCGGATGTTCCTGCACCATGTTCCCGGGTTTTCGTTCCTGCCCAACCGCCGGCCGCCCGAGCCCAACCAGATCGTGCTGCGCATCGACCCCGACCCGGGCATGCGCCTGCAGCTCTCGGCCCAGGCGGGTAACTCGTGGCACGACGTCCACCTCGATTCGTCGTTCGCCGAGGATCTCGGTGAGGCCGTGCGGCCCTACGAACGGCTGCTGTACGCCGCATTCAACGGCGATCGTCAGCTCTTCGCCCGGGAGGACGCCATCGAGGAGACGTGGCGGATCGTGCAGCCGGTGCTGGACAAGCCGGGCCGCATCCACCACTACGACCCCGGCTCCTGGGGTCCCGAGGCTGCGCAGTCGCTGCTGCACGGACACCACAGTTGGCAGGAACCGTGGCTACCCCACACCAAGCAGGCGAGCAATTAAGGAGACGGGACACGATGCAGCTAGGGATGATCGGCCTGGGCCGCATGGGCGCCAATATCGTTCGGCGGGTGGCCACGGGCGGCCACGAGTGCGTGGTCTACGACCACAGCCCCGACGCGGTCAAGGCGATGGCCGGCGAGGACAACACAACCGGGGTGTCCTCGCTGCAAGAGCTGGCCGAGAAGCTCGAAGCCCCGCGAGTGGTCTGGGTGATGGTGCCGGCCGGGACCATCACCACGGGCGTGATCGAGGACTTGGCCAAGACGCTGGAGCCCGGGGACATCGTCATCGACGGCGGCAACTCCTATTACCGCGACGACATCCGCCATGCGAAGACCTTGGGCGACAACGGCATTCACTTACTGGACTGTGGCACCAGCGGCGGTGTGTGGGGCCGCGAACGCGGTTATTGCCTGATGATCGGCGGGGACACGGACGCGTTCGAGCACGCGGAGCCGATCTTCGCGACCGTGGCGCCCGGCGTGGACGCGGCGCCGCGCACCCCGGGCCGCGACGGCGAGGTCGCGCAGTCGGAAAAGGGCTACCTGCACTGCGGCCCTTCCGGGGCCGGGCATTTCGTCAAGATGGTCCACAACGGCATCGAGTACGGGATGATGGCGTCGCTCGCCGAGGGCCTGAACATCTTGCGCAACGCCGACATCGGCAAGCAAGTGCAGGCGGGTGACGCCGAGACGGCGCCGCTGTCGAATCCGGAGTTCTACCAGTACACCTTCGACATTCCCGAGGTCGCCGAGGTGTGGCGCCGCGGCAGCGTCATCGGCTCCTGGCTGCTGGACCTGACCGCCAGCGCGCTGCACGAATCGCCGGAGCTCAAGGAGTTCTCCGGTCGGGTGTCCGACTCCGGGGAGGGCCGGTGGACCGCCATCGCGGCGATCGACGAGGGGGTGCCTTCGCCGGTGCTGACGACCGCCCTGCAGTCCCGCTTCGCCTCGCGTCAGCTCGACGACTTTGCCAATAAGGCACTCTCGGCGATGCGCAAGCAGTTCGGCGGGCACGCGGAGAAGCCGGCGAACTGAATCAGCCGCGCCGAGCGTGCGTTTCGCGACCAATCACCGGCGTGTGTCGCGTCGCAAATTGCACAGTCGGCGCTTGGGAATCAGCGGCGCTCGACGAACGCGACCACGGCTTCGCTGAACGCGTCGTTGTCATCGCCGGCCGCGGTATGCCCGGCGTTGGACAGTTCGACGAACTCCGCGCGGGGCACCTGGGTCAGGAAATGCTCGACGCCTTCGGGACTGACGACGTCGGACAGCTTCCCGCGGATCAACAGAACCGGGATCGTCAGGCCGGCCGCGGCCTGCTCGAATTTCTCGGTGCGCAACTCCGGGTCGTCGCCGGGCTTGGTCATGAAGGCCGGGTCCCAGTGCCAGTACCACCGCCCGTCGCGCAGGCGCAGGTTCTTCTTCAGCCCCTCGGGGCTGCGCGGCTTTTTCCGGTACGGGAGGTAGGCGGCAACGGCGTCGGCCGCCTGCTCGAGCGTTTCGAACCCGTCGAGCCCGCTGAACATGAACTCGCGGATGCGCGCGCTGCCGCCCTTCTCGAACCGGGGCACCACGTCGACGAGCACCAGTTGCGTCACGCGGTCGGGGCCGGCCCGGTCGGCGGCGAGGATGCCGGTCAGCCCGCCCATGCTCGCGCCGATGATGACCACCGGCCGGCCGATCGCGTCCAGGACCCGCAGCACGTCCGCCGTCAGCGTCTCCACGTCGTAGTCGGCGTCGGGCGCGCGAGCGCTGTCACCGTGGCCCCGCGAGTCCAGCGCGACGACGTGAAACCCATCATCGGCGAGGATCTGGCCGGTGTTCTTCCAGGAAAACCTGTTCTGGCCGCCGCCGTGCAACATGAGGATGGTGGGCCGATCGACCGCCTTATTGGCCAGAGGGGCCGAGCCGCGGTTCCACTCGTCGGCGACGAGGGTGATCCCGTTGTGGCCGGAAAACTCGACCGTCTCGGGTTTGCTGGTTACGGCGCTCAAGGGCGTCCTCTTTCGTAGATCGCCCTTCGACGTTACCTAGGCAACCTATTCACCCTCGACCTGGGGGTCTGGCCACGGTCCGCGAGGCCGTCGCGGGCGCCGATGAGTTCTCGGCGCCGCCGCGGTCTATCACTGAGACCGCTGACAACCACCGCACCAGACCTAAAGGAGACGCGCATGCCATCGATCACGCCCTCGCTGTGGTTCGACCACGACCTGGAGGAGGCCGCGGAGTTTTACACGTCGGTGTTCCCCAACTCCCGGATCGAGGGCTTCAACCGGACCACCGAGGCGGGCCCGGGGGAGCCGGGAACGGTCCTGTCGGGCAGTTTCGTGCTGGACGGCACCCGGTTCATCGGCATCAACGGCGGGCCGCAGTTTCCGTTCAGCGAGGCGGTGTCGTTCACGGTGCACTGCAAGGACCAGGACGAGGTCGACTACTACTGGGAGCGGTTGACCGACGGCGGCGAGGAATCGCAGTGCGGATGGTGCAAGGACCGCTTCGGGCTGAGCTGGCAGATCGTCCCCGACCGGCTCTTCGAATTGATCGGCGACCCGGACCGGGCGCGCGCCGCGGCGGCCACCGAAGCGATGCTCGGCATGCGCAAGATCGTCATCGCCGACTTGGAGCGGGCCGCGGCGGGCGCGTTCACCCGGTGAGCCGGCCGATCCCGGCCACCGCGTAGGCACGGTGAATCCCCTGGTCGCGAGGGCCTCGGTGGCCGCGGCGAGGATGCCGGGGAAGCCAGCTGTCTCCCGATGCCGTCGGTAGCCCGCCCTAGCTCGGAATGCCATGTCGCCGTGGGCATCTGGCGAATTCGGTACCGGGGCCGGTGCGTGCGAATCGACCAGGCGTTAGGTTGGTCGGTGCGGACGGGCGCCGACGAGGGAGTGGACATGGCTGACGACACCGAGCGAGCCCGCGGTGGGTGAACCGGGCTGGGTCGACGTGCCCGGCCCGGCGGGGGACCTGAAGGCCCTGACCTGGGGGCCGCCGGACGGCCCGATCGCGCTGTGCCTGCACGGCTTCCCCGACACCGCCTACGGATGGCGCAAGCTCGCACCGCGGCTCGCCGAATCGGGGTGGCGCGTCGTCGCGCCGTTCATGCGCGGGTACGCGCCGTCGTCGATCCCGGCCGACGGCGACTTCCATGTGGGCGCGCTGATGGACGACGCCCTGCGGGTGCGCGCGGCCGCGGGCGGCACCGAGCACGACGTCGTGATCGGTCACGACTGGGGCGCGATCGCCGCGACCGGCCTGGCCGCACTGCCCGACAGCCCGTTCACCAAGGCCGTGATCATGTCGGTGCCGGTGTCCGCGGGGTTTCGTCGGCGCGGTAGCGCGGCCGACCGGCTGCGGCTGCTCGGCCACCTGCCGCCGCAGCTGCTGCGCAGCTGGTACATCTTCTACTTCCAATTGCCTTGGCTGCCCGAACGTTCCGCGTCCTGGGTGCTGCCGCTGCTGTGGCGGAGGTGGTCGCCCGGTTACCGCGCCGACGAGGATCTGCGCCACGTCGACGCGGCGATCGGCACGCCGGAGAGCTGGCGGGCGGCGCTGGGAACTTACCGGGCCACCATCCGCCACCCGCGGCCGCCGGCGGAGTATGCCGAACTGAACCGGCTGTGGACCGAGGAGCCCCTGCTGCCGTGCCTGTACCTGCACGGGCGCGACGACGGTTGCATGACATCGGCTTTCACCCGCTGGACGGAGAAGGCGCTGCCCGCGGGCAGCGAGGTCGCCATCGTGGAGCACGCCGGGCACTTCCTGCAGCTCGAACAGCCGGACAAGGTCGCCAGCCTGGTGCTGACGTTCATCGGCTCACCCGGCTGAAGCCATGCCGGGGCAGCGGATGGCCGCCGTCGACGCGCAGTTCTACTGGATGTCGGCCAAACTGCCCAGCGATGAGTTCCTGCTCTACGCGTTCGACGGCGAACCCGCGGATTACTCCGCCGCCGTCGAGCGGGTGTGCGCGCGGGCGCGTGCCTGCCCCGGCCTGACGATGCGGGTCGCCGACCGTGGCCGGTTGGCCTATCCGCAGTGGGTGCCGGCCGCTCTCGGGCCCGACTGGGTGGTCCGCCACGACCTGGCCGACCCCGGGTGGGGCGACTGCCTGGTGGCCGTCGCCGCCCTCGCCGACGACCAGTTGGACGTTCGGGCGATGCCGTGGCGGCTGCATGTGTTCACCCCGGTCTTCGGCATTCCCGGCGTTGCCGGGCCGGGCAGCGTCGTCGTCATGCAGGTCCCGCACGCGCTGGCCGACGGCGCCCGCGCAGCGGCGATGGCGGCGTGGTTGTTCGGCCGGGCGGCCCCGGTGCCGGGGGTGGCGGCGCCGTCGGCGGGATTCTTGCCCTTGCGGGCCGTCGAGGCGGCGCGCGCTCATCGCCGGCTGGTCCGCGACACCCGCGCCGGGCTGCTGGCGCCGCGGGCCGGGTCGCGGCCGCTGCAACCCACCAACGCCCGTCCCGGGCGCATCCGGTCGGCGCGCACGCTGGTGCGGCGCCGTTCGCAACTGGGCGGGCCCACGGTCACCCTCGCGGTGCTGGCCGCGGTCTCCACGGCGCTGTCCACTCTGCTCGAAGAGGGGTCCGACACGCTGGGCGCCGAAGTACCGATGGCCAAACCCGGTGTGCCGCATGCCAATAATCATTTCGGGAACGTCGTTGTCGGGCTGTACCCCGAGCTGGCGTTGGAGGCCCGGATCGCGCGGATCGCCGCCGATCTGGCCAACGGCCGGCGCCGCTTCGAACACCCGGCGGCCCGGGCCGCCGACCGCGCCTTCGCCGCGGTGCCCGCGGCGCTACTGCGTTGGGGCGTCGCGCAGTTCGACCCTTTCGTCCGCCCCACGCAGGTGGCCGGCAACACCGTGGTGTCCAGCGTCAACCGCGGGGCCGCCGATCTGGGCTTCGGCGGCGCCAGGGTGGTGCTGACGGCGGGATACCCGGCCCTTTCACCGGCGATGGGGCTGACCCATGGGGTGCACGGCATCGGCGACACCGTCGCTATCAGCGTTCACGCCGCCGAATCGGCCATCCCCGACATCGACGAGTACCTCGAGCTGCTCGACGCGGCGCTGTGAAAGCTATTGGGCGTCACCCGATCTGGCCGCCTCCTCGCGGGTCAGGCCGACGGCGCCGATCAGCTCCTCGTGCAGCTCGAACCACACGGTGTGGTACGAGTCGATGAGCGGCCTGGACAGCCAGGCGGTGTCGCCCGTCTTGATCTTGTCCAGCGCCGCACACAATTTCGCCGCGTAGGCGCCCAGCCGCGGCAACTGGGCGGCGGCCGCCTCGATGATCGGCAGCACCCGGGCGTGCACGTCGTCGAGGCGAGCCAGCACAGCGGCGTCGTATTCGGCGTCGTCGTGCGCATTGGGCGCGCCCCCCTTGACTTGCCAATCGGTGACCAGCGCCTTGAGGGCGGTGTTGACCGCGCGAAAGTCGTTGTAGGCGGCCCCCATCGCGCCCGGATCGACACCCGCGCGCTCCTCGGCGAGCAACTCCTCGAGCCGGGCGCGGCCGCCGGGACTGATCCGCAGCGCCGCGCCGTCGAGCAGCAGGCCCGCCGCGGTCAACCGCTCGACGGCGCCGGAGACGTCGCCAAGGTCCCGGCCCAGGGTCGCGGCAAGCTCGGCGGGACGCACCCGGCCCTTCAGCCGGACCGCCTGCAGCACAGCCAATTCCGTCATCGGGACGCCTCGGTGGTCAGGCGCAGGGCCGTCAGCATGACGGTCAGCGGGGTGACGGAAACGACGTCGGTGGCCCCGGTGTCGAGGGCCGCGCGCACCGCGGCATCGGAGGCGTCGTCCAGCCTGGGGTGATCGCCGGCGGCGTGCGCGCGCAACGGGCTGATCCGCCGCGCGACATCGGCCAGCTCGCGCAGTTCCGGCGTGTCATTTTCCGACCACGCCGACGGGCTCAGGTCGCCCTCGCGCACCTCGCCTTCGTAGCCGTCGACGGTGATCTGCCGGCCCGCCAGCCTCGCCGCGGCGCCGTGACCGCAGCCCACCACCGCCACCCGCCCGAGCTCGCGGCTGACCACCGCCGCGTGGCTGGCTGCGCCGCCGACCTCGGTGACGATGGCCTGGGCGGCCAGCATGCCCAGGACGTCTTCGGGTCTGGTGTGGTCGCGCACCAGGATGACGCGCTCACCGCGGTCGGCGGCCTCCAGCGCCGCATCGACGTCGATGTACGCCTTGCCCGACACCACGCCCGGGCAGGCGGGCAGCCCCTTGGCCAAAAGGTTTGCAGCCAAGCGTGTTTCGGGCTGGAGCGCGGGCAGCAGCAAAGCCGACACGTGCGCCGGCGTCACGCGGCGCAGCGCCTCGGCGTCGTCGATGAGGCCCTCTCTGCGCAGTTGCAGCGCCAGCCGCACCGCGGCCTGCGCCGACAACTCGGCCGCCCGCGTCTGCAGCAGCCACAACGCGCCGTCGTCGACGGTGAACTCGATCTCCTGGGTGTCCGACGCGAGCCGCTCCATGCCGCGGGCGGCGTCCGTCAACTGGGCGTAGACGGCCGGTTGCGCGTCCCGCAAGGCCGCGATCGGTGCGACGTCGACCAGCCCCGAGACCACGTCGTCGCCCTGACCGCCCGGCAGCCATTCGCCGAAGGGTTCGTCGGCGCCGGTGATGGGGTTGCGGGAAAAGATCACGCCCGCACCGGAATTGGGGCCACGGTTGCCGAATGCCATCGCCTGCACGACGACCGCGGTGCCGCCAAGGTCGTCGATGCCGTAGTGCGCGCGGTAGGCGGCGGCGCGGGGCGAGTTCCACGAGGCGAACACGGCCTCGATGCCGGCGCGCAGCTGCGCGTAGGGATCGTCGGGCACGGATTCCGGCCTACCCACGACGCGCTGATACATGCGGGTGAATCGCTGCCGGGTGTCGCGGGCGAACCGTGATCCGCCTTCAGCCGTGAGCGCACGTTCGACGGCGTCGTTCATCCCGACGTCCAGCAGGGTGTCCATCATGCCGGGCATGGAGTGCGTGGCTCCCGAGCGCACGCTGACCAACAGCGGGCGCGGGCCCCGCCCGAACGTCCGCGAGGTTTCGGCTTCCAGCCAACGCATCCGGTCCAGCACGTCGCCCCAGACGGCGTCGAGCGTTGCGCCCGGCTCGGCGAGGTAGGCCAGGCCGACCTCGGTGGTGATGCAGAACGCCGGCGGCACGGGCAGGCGCTGCCGGCGCATCGCGTCGATGCCGTGGCCCTTGTTACCCAACAGCTCGCGCGGGTGACGCGCGCCGCCGTCGAGCGAGACCACGGCGTTGATGCGGGTCGTGGTGCACCCCCTCGTCGAGCGGCCCGTCCCGCCGGGACCTTCCCGGCAGGCCTCGACGAGTATGTCAGGAGCGTCCGCGCAGCAGCCCGAAGCCGAAGTTCGTGCCGAGGCCGCGGCGCAGCGCAAGGTGAATCCACAGCAGCCCGTAGGGCTCGAGCAGCCGCGCCAGCGTCAGGTCGCCGACGTCGACCGTCTCGAAACCGAGCTCGGCGACCAGGCCGGCGGTCACCCACTTGGCCTCGTCGTCGTCGCCGCAGACGAACATGACCGGCCGGGCCGGCAATTGCGGCCCGTCCATCATGGCGGAGCCGATCTGGTTCATCGCCTTGCACACCCGGGCGCCGCGGGCCCACTTCGCGACCTCCTCCGCCCCCGACGTGACATGCCCGACCTCGAGCCCGGAGATGTCGGGTGTCAGCGGATTGGTGCAATCGATGAGCACTTTGCCCGAGAGATCGCCGCAGCCCCGCACCGCCGCCCGCGTGGCCTGCCACGGCGTGCACAGCACCACGACATCGGCTGCGGCCGAAGCGAATTCGTTGGTCTCGACGGAGCCGAGCGACGAATACTTCGGGTCGTCAGGATTGCGGACACCGAACATGATCCGGTGGCCCCGGTCGGCCCACGCGGTGCCCAGGGCGTTGCCGACGTTGCCGGCCCCGATGATCGCGATCTTGATGTCGCGCTCCTTTCCGGGTCTCAATCGCCACCCGCTAGGTTTGCACCCATGAATGTGTATGACGTCGGGTTACTGATCCTGCGGCTGGTGCTGGGACTGACACTCGCCGCGCACGGCTTCAACAAGTTCTTCGGCGGCGGCCGGATACCGGGGACCGCGCGGTGGTTCGAGAGCATCGGCATGAAACCCGGAAAATTCCACGCCACCGTGGCCGCCACCACCGAGATGGCCGCCGGGCTGGGCCTGGCGGCGGGGCTGCTCACGCCGATCCCGGCGGCGGGCTTCGTCTCGCTGATGCTGGTCGCGGCCTGGACCGTGCACCGCGCCAACGGCTTCTTCATCGTCAAGGAGGGTTGGGAGTACAACCTGGTGCTGGCGGTCAGTGCCGTCGCGGTGGCCACGCTGGGCGCCGGGCGGCTCAGCCTGGACTGGCTGATCTTCGGCCACAACTGGTGTGACGGCTGGGCCGGCCTGGCGATCTCGGCGGGGCTCGGTCTCGCCGGCGCGGTCGGGCAATTGCTGATCTTCTACCGGCCGCCGGTCAAGCAGGCGGGATAGCCGTCCTGCGGCCGCGAGCGTAACGGCACCGCGAAGCTCGGCCCGATTCTTCGCAGTGCCGTTACAGTCGCGTGGCACCGGCGGCACGCCGCCCGGCTACGGCTTCCCGGTGTTCCCGTTCTGGCCGAGCAGCACCCCGCCGGTGCCGCCGGTGCCCGGCGTGCCGGGCGGGTTGCCCGGGTCTCCGCCGTTGCCGCCGTTGCCGCCATCGCCGACCGCCACGGCGTCGCCGCCGTTCCCACCCGCGCCGCCGGTGCCGCCGAAACCGGACCCGCCGGCACCGCCGTCACCGCCGTTGCCGATCAGCCCGCCCCTGCCGCCGGCCCCGCCTGCGCCGCCGGGAGTCAGCGGGCTGGCGCCCGCAAGTCCGCCGCCGCCGCCGGAGCCGCCGGAGCCGGTGAGCATGCCGGCGTTGCCGCCGGCGCCGCCGGCCCCGCCCCTGGAATCGCCGGCGCCGCCCATGCCGCCGGCCCCGCCGTCGCCGAAGAACAGGCCGCCGTTGCCGCCGTCGCCGCCGGCACCGGCGATGCCGTCGCTGGTCCCGCCCGCGCCGCCGGCCCCGCCGCCGGCGCCCATGCTCAGGATGCCGGCATTGCCGCCGCGCCCGCCGGCGCCCGCCGCGGTCTGGCTGGCCCCGCCTGATCCGCCCGCCCCGCCGCCGCCGAACAGGCCGCCGTTGCCGCCGGTGCCTCCGGCGCCGCTACTGCCGTTGAGGCTGCTGAACCCCCCGGCGCCGCCGGCCCCGCCGTCGCCGGACAACGTGCCGCCGGCGCCGCCGTCGCCGCCGGCCCCGCTGTGCAGGCCGAACCCGCCGTCGCCGCCGACCCCGCCGCGGGCGAACAGCCCACCGGTGCCGCCGGCACCGCCGGCCCCGCCGTTACCTGCGCCGGCCGTGCCGGGTGTGAAGGCCACGCCGCCGGCGCCGCCGTCCCCGGCCGCGCCTGCGAACAAGCCGGCGTTGCCGCCGGCGCCGCCCGCGCCGCCGTTGGCGCCGGACGGTGCCCTTCCGCCGGCTCCTCCGGCTCCGCCGGAGCCGAACAGCGCGCCGTTGCCGCCGGCCCCGCCCGTCCCGCCGTTTCCGGTGACCGACGCCCCGCCGGTGCCGCCTGCGCCGCCGGAGCCGAACAGCCCACCGCCGGCCCCGCCGTGGCCGCCGGCGGCGCCGGGCGCCCCGGAGCCGCCGGTCCCGCCGTTGCCGAACAGCAGCCCGCCGGGCCCGCCCGCGGCCCCCGTGCCGGGCGCCCCGTTGGCGCCGTTGCCGATCAGCGGGTGACCGGTGGCCGCCTGGACCGGCGCGTTGATCGCGTTGAGTGCCTGCTGCTGCAGGGCGTGCAGCGGGTTGGCGCTGGCGGGGGCGTTGAAGCCGTCCAAACCCAGCAGCTGACCGCCGATGCCGCCGGCGCCCGCCTTGCCCGGCACCTGGCCGAGGCCGCCGTTACCGGCGTTGCCGCCGTCGCCGACCAGCATCGCGTTGCCGCCGGCCCCGCCCGCACCGCCGGTGCTGCTGGCGGCGCCCTGGCTGCTGCCGCCGCTGCCGCCGTTTCCGCCGTCGCCGATGAGGCCCGACCTGCCCCCGGCGCCCCCGGCGCCGCCCTGAGACGTCAGGCCGTCTCCGCCGGCGCCGCCGGCGCCCCCCGAGCCGGTGAGCAGGCCTGCGGCGCCGCCCACCCCGCCGCGCCCGCCGGTCTGGGGGCCGAACCCGCCGTTGCCGCCCGCGCCGCCGTCGCCGAAGAGCAGCCCGCCGTTGCCGCCGGCTCCGCCCGCCCCGCCGATGCCGACCACCGGGGTGATGCTCTCGCCGCCGGCGCCGCCCGCGCCGCCCGCACCGAGGCTGAGCATCCCGCCGCTGCCGCCTGCGCCGAACATCCCGCCGGCTCCGCCGGCCCCGCCGGTGCCGCCGGTCCCGCTCACGCTGCTTCCGCCGAGCCCGCCGGTGCCCCCGCTGGAGAACAGCCCGCCGTTGCCGCCGGTGCCCCCGTCTCCGCCGGGACGGGTGATGCTGTCGCTGCGGCCGCCGATGCCGCCCGTCCCGGCCGCGCCGGACAGCATGCCGGCGTTGCCGCCGGCCCCGCCGTTCCCGCCGGTTCCCGCGTCCGAGTTACCGCCGGCCCCGCCGACGCCACCGGAGCCGAACAGTCCGGCTGACCCGCCGTGGCCCCCGTTGCCGCCGGCGCCGCCGATGGCCAGGGGGGTTCCGCCGGCACCACCGGCCCCGCCGTTACCGCCGTTCCCGCCGTTGTTGCCGCCGCCGGTGCCGGATCCGCCGGCGCCGCCGTTGCCGATCAACCACCCGCCGTCCGTCCCGTTCTGCCCCGTCCCCGGGGCGCCGTTGACGCCGTTGCCGATCAGCGGGCGCCCGGTCGCCGCCTGCACCGGCGCGTTGACCGCGTCGAGCAGGCTCTGCAGCGGGGACACGTTGGCCGCCTCCGCGCCGGCGAACATCGCTCCGCTTGCGCTCATCGTCTGAACGAACTGTTGGTGGAACGCCGCCGCCTCGGCGCTCAGCGCCTGGTAGGCCTGCGCGTGCCCGGAAAACAGCGACGCCAGCGCCGCCGACACCTCATCGGCCCCGGCCGCCAGAATCCCCGTGGTCGGGGCCGCCGCGGCCGCATGCGCGGCGCTGAGCGCCGATCCGATGCTCTCCACATCCGCCGCGGCCGCCGCCACCGTGTCGGGGGCCACTATCACAAACGACATCGCTGTCCTCCGGTCGTCATCGAGCGCCGGGGCGGATCTGCGTCGCTGCCCCTCCGGACGCTCGTCTGGAATCGAATTCAGGATCCGGTGGATGCGCCGCCGAAACGTCGGTCAAAGCTCGTAACAGCACACGTCCGGGGGTCGTAGATTCGCGCGCCGACGGTGCTTAGCTGTGGCCGGCGACTTCCTGGGCCAGCTGCACGCGGGAGCTGATGCCCAGCTTCGCGTACACGTGCGTGAGATGGGTCTGCACCGTGCGCCGGGAGATGAACAACCGGGCGGCGATCTCGTTGTTGGCCAGCCCCTCGGCCACCAGCCGCGCGACGTCGCGCTCGGTCGGAGTGAGGGAGGCCCAGCCGCTCGTCGGGCGCTTGCGCTCCCCGCGACCGCGACGCGCGTAGGCGATGGCCTCGTCGAGGGACAGCCCGGCTCCCTCCGCCCATGCGCTGTCGAACTCCTGCTCGCCCATGGCGTCGCGCAGCGCGGCGACCGACCGCTCGTGGTCCGCGTCGTGGATGCGGAACCGCACCACGCCGATTCGCCGGCGGATCTGGTCGGCGGCGCCGTACAGGCGCGCCGCGTCGCGATGGCTCAGGCCGTCCGCGGCCAGCCGCCCGAGGCACTCGAGGATGTCGGGGACGGCCAGGTGCGCCTGGCGCTCCGCCGCGCAGCCGAGGGCCTTGTGCGCGTCGCGATCCGCTTGGTCGGGTTCGCCTTTGGCGATCGAGATGCGCGCCCGCGTGGTGAGCGCCCGGGCCAGGTGCCAGCCCGCCGACGCCGCGACCTGTTGGTCGGCCCAGCGCCGGGCCTCGACGAGATCGCCGCGGGCCAGGGCCACGTCGGCCATCGGGTTCACAATCGCGGCGCCGAGCTCGCCCTGCGCGCTCAGGCGTTGTTGGGCCGCCTCGATCGCCTCGGTCGCCGCCGCGAGGTCGCCGGCGGCCGCCGCCGCGGTGACCAGGACCGCATAGCTGAATCCCTCGTTATATGGCCACAGATCGGCGGCCGCATCCAGTGATGCGTGGGCGGTGGCGGTGGCCGCGCTGGTGTCGCCCCGGAAGGCGAGTGCGAGGCTGAGGCTCAGCCGGGCGCCCCACCGGAACAAGACGTCGTGCGCCGCGTCCGCATCGGCGGTCACCGCCTCGAATTGCTCGACGGCCCGGGCCAGATCGCCCTTCATCATCTGCGCCAAGCCCAGGGTCCAGCGGCACGAGCGCGCGTCGAATCGGTCGCCGATCGCATCGGCGAGCTCGCACCCCTCTCGGGAGGCCTCTTCGGCGGCGATCGGGTCGCCCGCGTAGAACGCGCCGTTGGCCTGCCAGGTCAGGATCTGGGTCAGCCGCCACTGGTCGTCGAGCGAGCGGGCGATGCCGATCGCCTCGTCCAGGTACGGCCGGGCCGCGGCGGCGCTGTAGGAAGCGATCGCGCCGCAGGCGGTGAGCGCGCGCGCCAGCAGCGCGGGGTCGTCGATCTCGCGGGCGATCGCCACGGCTTGCTGCGCCTGCTCCAGGTTGTCGCCGATGCTGCGCGACGCGTCGAGGACCGCCTTGTCGGCCAGCGCGCGCCCGCGCACCACCGCGGAGACGTCGGAGTGCCGCGCGCCGGGCTCGGCGAGAATGGCGTCGAACCAGGCCAGGCCCTCCTGGATGCGGCCCCGCGTCTGCCACAGCGGTTGCAGCGACGACGTCAGCTCCAGCGCCCGCTCGATGTCGCCGGTTCGGCGGCTCCACGCGAACGCCGCCCGCAGGTTGTCGATCTCGATCTCGACCTGTTCGATGCGGCGCTGGTGGTCGGCGTCAGCGGCGCTGTCCAGCAGGGCGGCCAGCGCCGCGTAGTAGTCGCGGTGCCGCGCGTGCACCTCGTCGGCTTCCCCGGATTCGGCCAGCTTTGCCGCCGCGTAGTGGCGCACGGTCTCGAGCAGCCGGAAGCGCGTGCGATCGCCGGCGTAATCGGCCACCACCAACGACTTGTCCACCAGCTGGGCGAGCCGGTCGAGCACCTGATGCTGCTGCACCGGATCGCCGTCGCCGATGACCCGCGCGGCATCGAGGTCGAAGCCCGCCCGGAAAACCGCGAGCCGCCGGAACAGGATGCGCTCCGGCTCGTTCAGCAGCGCGTGCGACCAGTCGACCGACTCGCCCAGGGTCTTCTTGCGCCGTGTCCCGGCCGCCGCGCCGGTCACCAGCCGGAACCGGTTGCGCAGGCCGTCGAGGATCTCGGTCAGCGACATCATCCGCACCCGCGCCGCGGCGAGCTCGATGCCCAGGGGCAGGCCGTCCACGCGAGCGCAGATCTCGCGCACGGCGGCGCTGTCGTCGACGGCGATGCTGAAATCGGGCCGGGCCAAGCGCGCACGGTCGACGAAGAGCTCGATCGCCTCGTCGGCCAGCGACAGCGACGGCACCCGCCAGGTCAGCTCGCCGGCCACCCCGATCGGCTCGCGGCTGGTCGTCAGGATCGTCAGCTGCGGGCAGGCGCCCAGGAGCGCGACGGTCAGTCGGGCGCACTCGTCGATCAGGTGCTCGCAGTTGTCCAGAACGAGGAGGACCGGGCGGTCACCGAGGAACCGCACCAGTGTTTCCGTCGCCGAGCGGCCCGGCTGGTCGGGGAGGCCGAGCGCCCGCATCGCCGCGACCGGCACCATCTCCGGGTCGGTGACCGGCGTCAGGTCGACAAACCACACGTCGCCGTCGAACTCGGCCGCCGCCTGGGCGGCGACCTGCACCCCCAGCCGCGTCTTACCGACACCACCGGCGCCGGCCAGGGTCACCAGCCGGTTCTCGTACAGCGCCTTGACGACGTCGTTCGTCAGCGTGACGCGACCCACGAACCGCGTCAGCTGCACAGGGAGGCCGTGCGGGACGACGCTTCCGGTGGTGCGCAGCGGCGGGAATTCGGCGTCCAGGTCGGAGTGGCAGAGCTGCGCCAACCGCTCGGGGCGGGGAAGGTCGCCGAGCTGATGGGTGCCGAGATCGGTCAGCCAGGTGTCGGCCGGCAATTGGTCGATGACCAGGTCGCGCGTGACGCCCGAGAGGAGAATCTGTCCGCCGTGCGCCAGCTCGCGCAGGGCGCCGGCCCGCTCGGGGGTCGAGCCGACATACTCGCCCCCATCGCCCAGCTGAACCTCGCCGGTATGCACGCCGACGCGCAGCCGGATGGGCGCCAGCTGCGCCCGCTGCAACGCCACAGCACACGCCACCGCATCCGTCGCGTGGGCGAAGGCGGCCATGAAGCCGTTGCCCGCGCCCGGTCCGGCCGCCAGCACGCCATCGTGGGCGGGAACGATCTCGGAGGCGGCGCGATCCAGCCGCGCCAACGCGGCCGTCGTTTGCTCCCCCTGGCTCTCCCACAGTCGTTCGGCGCCCTCGAAATCGGCGAGCAGCAGGGTCACGGTTCCTGTGGGCATCGGCTCCCTCACGCGATGGCCATGCCTCTTACATGACCGTAAATCCCCGCGCACACCAGTTTCGCTCATGCCAGCCACCGAGGGTCGAATACCAACCGAAAACTATTGAGGTCATCGGAGTGGTGAGGCCTGCCGGCGGCCGCCCCGGGCACCTGGGTCGACCATTTGCCGGGGGTGGTCCTACGACCCCGCACCTCGCCGCATTTACGACCCCTCATGCTGAGTATCTACGCGATTCGACCGACGTTAGTTCGACGTCGGACCCCGCATATTTGACCCGCTTGGAACTACAAGCCGGGACCGGGATCGCAATTCGCTGCGTTTCCACCGATCGTCCGGACGGCTTGGGAGCGGGAGGACGGCGATGTCGTACCTGATAGCGGCCCCGGTGGCGGTGGCGGTGGCGTCAGCGCATCCGGCGGACGTCCGTTCGGCGCCGAACGCGGCAAACGCGGCGGCCCCGACTGACGGCGAAGGACGGGTGTGATGAATTTCTTGGTGTTGCCGCCGGAGGTCAATTCGGCGCGGATTTATCTGGGTGCGGGGCCGGGCCCGATGCTGGCGGCGGCGGCGGCCTGGGAGGGGTTGGCCGGTGAGCTGGGTTCGGCAGCGAGCTCGTTCGGGTCGGTGACGTCAGGCTTGGTGGGGGCGGCGTGGCAGGGTCCGGCCGCGGTGGCGATGGTGGGCGCGGCGGCGCCGTATCAGGGGTGGCTGTCGGCGGCGGCGGCGCAGGCGCAGGGGGCGGCGGGGCAGGCGCGGGCGGCGGCAGCGGCGTTCGAAGCGGCGGCCTCCGCGACGGTGCATCCGGCGGCGGTGGCGGCCAATCGCAGCCAGTTCGTGTCGTTGGTGCGGTCAAACCTGTTGGGGCTCAATGCGCCGGCGATCGCGGCGGCCGAGGCGCAGTACGAACAGATGTGGGCTGCCGACGTGTCGGCGATGGTGGGCTATCACGGCGGGGCGTCGGCGGTGGCCGCGCAGCTGAAGCCCGTGGCGCAAACCCTGTCCGGGCCACTCGGTCCAGTGCAGGCGGCCCTCGCGAACTTCAACCTGGGCGCGGGCAACTCGGGTAGCGGCAACGTGGGCGGCGGCAATACCGGCAACCAAAACCTGGGCGGTGGCAACATCGGCAGCCAGAACGTGGGCGGCGGCAACATCGGCAGCGCCAACGTCGGCAATGGCAACAACGGCGTCGGCAACATCGGCGGCGGCAACCGCGGCAACCAAAACCTGGGCAGCGGGAACGCGGGCAACAACAACACCGGCTTCGGGAACGCGGGCCTCGGGAACATGGGCAGCGGAAACCTCGGCAACACCAACGTCGGCAACGGAAACCTGGGCAGCGGCAACGTCGGCAGCGGGAACCGGGGCGACTCCAACATGGGCGTCGGGAACCGCGGCAGCAACAACGTCGGCATCGCGAACACCGGCAACCACAACTTCGGCCTCGGCAATACGGGCAACAACGACATCGGCTTCGGGCTCACCGGCGACAACCAGATCGGCTTCGGCGCACTGAACTCGGGGACCGGAAACATCGGCTTCGGCAACTCGGGCACCGGCAACATCGGCTTCTTCAACTCCGGCAACCACAGCTTCGGTGTCGAGAACTCGGGCAGCTTCAACACCGGCTTCACGAATTCGGGGCAGGGCAACACCGGCTTTTTGAACAGCGGTTTCAGCAACTTCGGGGTCGGCAACGGCGGGGCCAACAACATGGGGATGCTGAACGGCGGTTCCCAGAATTTCGGGATGGGGAACTCCGGCTTCCAGAACACCGGCAGCGGAAACGCGGGCTCTCTCAACACCGGCGACTTCAACGCGGGCTCCATCAATACCGGTTTGGGCAACTCGGGCGCCAGCAACACGGGCGGCTTCGACTCCGGGAACTTGAACACCGGCTTTGGCAGCACGGTCACCCCGGTCGGCGTCAAGAACTCCGGCTTCGGCACCACCGGCCTGGACTCGTCGGGCTTCTTCAACTCCGGCGGCGACACCTCCGGCTTCCAGAACACCGGACTCGCGTTCGAGTCGGGCTTCGGCAACTCGGGCAACGGCAACAACGCCGGGATCAACAACACGGGCAGCTTCCTGGCCGGCATCGGAAACACGGGGTTCGACAACATCGGCATCGGCAACTCGAACGTCTTCAACTCCGGAATTGGCAACTCCGGCAACGACGACTCGGGCTTCTTCAACAGGCGCGACGCGCAGGCGGGTTTCTTCCAATAAGGAGCTTCTTCCAAAAGGATTGTGATGTCAGACTTTTCGTTGTTGCCGCCGGAGATCAACTCGGCGCGGATGTACGCCGGCGCCGGGGCCGGACCGTTGTTCACGGCGGCGACGGCCTGGGACGGGTTGGCGGCCGACGTGCGGGCGTCGGCCTCGTCGTTTGACTCGGTGATCTCGGGTCTGATCGGCGGCCCGTGGTCGGGCCCGGCCTCCGAGGCGATGGTGCGCGCCGCGGCGCCGTACGCATCGTGGCTGTCGGAGTCGGCCGCACAGGCCGAGGCGGCGGCGGCGCAGGCGCGGGCGGCGGCGACGGCGTTCGAGGCGGCGCAGACCTTGACCGTGCATCCGGCCGCAGTCGCGGCCAATCGCACGCAACTGATGGCGTTGGTGGCGACCAACTTTCTGGGCCAGAACACGCCGGCGATCGCGGCCACCGAGTTCCACTACGGCCAGATGTGGGCCCAGGACGTCGCCGCGATGGCCGGCTACCACGCCGGGGCGATGTCGGTGGCGGCGGCGCTGACGCCGTTCGCGGCGCCGCCAATCAGCCTGGCAGGCTTGGTGTCTCCCGCCATGCAGGGAGCCGCGGATGTAGTGACCGCCTTGCAGTCGCTGCTTTCCGGGGCGCCGCTGCAGTCGCTGTCGTCGCTTGCGCAAGTCGCGACGCTGCCGATCAGCATGCTGATGTCACCGATCATGTCGCTGGCGCAGGGCGCGAACGCCGGCACCGCGGGGCTGGCCGATGCCACGGCGGTCGGCGCGGACGTCCCGAAGTTTGTCAGCAGCGCCGCCCCGGCGATGACACCGTTGGGCGGAGGAGCGGGCCTCGGGCCGGCCATGTCGGCGGGCTTGGGCAAGGCCCGGCTGGTGGGCTCGATGTCGGTGCCCCCGACATGGCAGGGATCGATGCCGGCCCGCGTGGTCAGCGCGGCCACGTCCGCGCTGGGCGGCGAAACGCCCGCCGCCGCGGCGGGAGTCGGGGCCGGCATGGGCGGCATGCCGATGATGCCGATGCCGATGGGCGGCATGGGCGCCGGAGCGCCCGCCGGGATGCTGGGCCGGGGCGGGGCGAGTCCGCATGTGCTGCAGTCGCGGCCCACCGTGGTGCCGCGTGTCGGGGTCGGATAGGGCGGGGGTGAGCGGCCGGGCTTTGCGGACTCGCCGCCGAACGTGATGCGGCGGCAAGTGATCAGACACCAACAATCAATTGGGAGACGTCCTGCGCTCCAAGGAGGATAGATATGACGGTGCGGGACGGCATGGCCAATGGTCATGGCGCCGTTGGTTACGTGTTGTCCTGCCTCGCACTGCTGTACGGGATCGGCTTCACCGGAAACGTCGCGGTTCCGCGAAGCATGGACCACGCGGTGGCGGCCCCCCGGGGCAACGCGATCCTGGTCGATCTGGCCCTGCTTGCCCTGTTCGTGCTTGCGCAGAGCGTCATCCGGGATCCGGGGCACAGCCGGTGGCTGTTCGCGAGCCTTGCGTTGTGCCCGCTGTACTGGCAATGGCGCACCCTGCCAACGGTCGTCTGGAACGTGCCATCGCCGGTGGGCCGGCTGGGCCTGCACGCCTTGTTCTGGCTGGCATGGGCGATCGTCGTGTTCGCAGCGATCGGCATCCGGCGCATCGCCTGCTTCGAGCTACGGATCCGGTGGTTCCTGTGGCGTGAAAAACGCAGTGCCAACCGGGGATTCGGCCAATGGCGGGCGTATTCGCCGGTGCGGCACCCGATCGTGGCGGGCTTGGTCGTCGCGCTGTGGGCTACGCCGGCGATGACGGCAGGGCACCTGCTCCTCGCGGCCGCCGCCACCGGCTATGTCGTGGTGGTCGTGCGGGAGGAAGAACACGTTTCGCGGCGACAGTCGGCGTTGATCACCACGGTCATCGGCGAGCTGTCGGGAACCGTGTTTCCCGCGCTGCGGCAGGCAACGGTCTTTTCGGGCCCCCCGTCAGCTTTGCATCGCCGCCGCAGCCGTCTCGGCCGACATCACCTCGGCCGCCGCGCGCTCGCCGGAGCGGATCGCGCCATCGATCCACCCGCACATGATCGCCGAGCTTTCCGTCCCGGCCCAGTGGACGCGACCACAGGGCTCGCGCAGGGTGTAGCCGAATTGCGTGAGCACCCCGGTCGGTGCGTGGCTGATCATCCCGCCACCGGAGTGGCGATCGGTAGTCCAGTTCTGCTCGTGGAAGTCCAGCGGCGCGTTCGCCTTGCCGCCGAACCGGTCGACGAGCTCGCCGATGAGCACCGCTTTGCGTTCGGTGTCGTCGAGCCGCGTCAGCCGGCGCGCCGCGGGCCCCTCGGTGATGATGCACATGATCCCGGGGTTGGGGGTGTCGGTGCAGGCGTCGATGGTGAGGGTGGCCGGGGACCCCGGGGCGGCCGACTGGCCGGACAGCCCGTCGGCCCGCCAGAAGGGTTCGTCGTAGACGACCGAGGTCTTGATGACGGCGCCGCCGGGCATGCGCCGGTGCAGAAACGCGCGGTCCACCGGCAGCATCGGCTCGTAGACGATCGAGTCGGCGATCGCCAAGGGGATCGCGACGATGACGCGCCGGGCCCGCACCGTCATTTTGTCCGCGGTGATCGTCACGCCGCCGGCGTCCTGGGTGATCTGCCGAACGGGCTGCGAAAGATGCAGCGTCGCACCGAGTTCCGCGGCGATCGGGCCGTAGATGGCGCCCATCCCGCCCACCGGCCGCGCGTCCTGGGCGCCGCCCTTGCCCGAGATGACGAAGGTGGCACCGCCCCCGGATGACCCCATCTGCGTCAGCACCCACAGCAGTGACGTCTCCGAGGCCGCCGACGTGTAGGTTCCGGCCAGGGCCATGTCCAGCATCTCCCGCGCCGGACGGGACATTGTGTTCTTGTCGAGCCATTCCCCCAGGCTGATCCGGTCCCACTCCTCGGCCTTCTTCGCCTCCCACGGCGCTTCGCGCGGAATCGTCTTGCACATCTGGTCCACCTCGAGCAGACCGGCGCCGAGGTTGGCCACCGCCCACGGGCTCATGCTCCACGGGATGGTGCCGCCGTAGCGGTGCTTCTTGCCGTCGACGATCATCATGGCGTCGCCGTCGTGGTTCTGCTTGTATTCGGGCACGCCGAATTCGGTCATGAGGGCGTGAATCCGGTCCTGCCCCGGGCCGACCCACGCGCCGCCGCGGTCGACCCACGACCCGTCCGGGCGATACTCGGTGAACGTCCGGCCGCCGACCCGGTCGCGCGCCTCCAGCAAGGCCACCGTTCGGCCCGCTCGTTGCAATCGCAGGGCGGCCGTCAAACCTGCGAATCCCGCGCCGACCACGCAGTAATCGACCTCCGACACGACAGGCTCCTTCACCTGGTCCGCCCCAGCAGCAAACTACACCGCTCGCGGTAGCGGCAGAAGTGTGTTCACCCGGAATTCGCGGGCGATTCAAAGCCATCCATCCGCCAGTGACGGCAAACCCCTTGTGGCCCTTGGCTACTCAGAGATGATGGGCCTGGTTGCCGCCGCGGCGTTTGGCGGTGTACATCGCGCTGTCTGCGACCTCGACGAGTTTCTCGATGAGCCCCGGGATGTCGAAAGTGCCCGTGGGCGGCAGGTCGGCGGTGGCCGTACCGACGCTGGCGGTCAATCCCTGAGGAAGCGCGGCGATCGCAGCGCCCAACCGCGCCGAAATTTCCTCGGCGTTCGGCGACGGACCGGTCGCGGCGACGAGGAACTCTTCGCCGCCCGCGCGACAGAGCACCGCCGTCGGCGGCAGCTGCTGCCGCAGCACGTCGGCGACAGCGATCAGCGCGCGGTCACCCGCGGCATGACCGAAGGTGTCGTTGATGCGTTTGAACGCATCGAGGTCGATCATGATCATCATCAGGTGGGTGTCGTCGGCGTCCGGATCGCCGAGCATCCGGGTGAGGGCGGCGATGAACCCTCGGCGATTGAAGAGCCCGGTCAGCGCGTCTTCGTCGGCGCGCACCGCGTAGGTCCCCAGGGCCCGCGACATCCCTCGCATCGCCAGCGGGAAGGACAGGTTGAGAATGGTGATCACCCAGAACGCGGCGAGCCCGGTCCCCAAGTCGAACTCGCGGGCCAGATGCGCCGCGGTCGCGACGGACACGGTGACCGCCAGGGCGGCGCTGAAGACCAGGAGCCTGTTGCCGTGGAAGAGGGCCACATAGCCGCTGTTGGTGGCCATCGCGCAGCAGCCGACGGCCGCCAGGGCGGCGGTCGACTGGGTCAGGCTCCATCCCGCGATGCACGTCGCGGCGACCACCCCGAAGATCTCCGATTGGACCCGGGTCGGCCAGTGCGTCAGCCAGAACACGCTCACCGCCACGACGAAGATCGCCGCCATTGCGTCGACCAGCACCACCTCGGCCGTCGGGTGACGCGCGCTGAGCATGGTGGTCACCGGGACGAGCGCCGATATCGACGAGATGGCCGCCAGGGTCCACTGGGCCGCGCGAAGCACTCCGCGCTCGCGCAAGATATCCGTAATCCAATCGAACTGGTCGGGCTGACCCAGCCACGACCCGAATCGGGGCACGCCGCGCACCTCCTTTCAGGAGATAGCTCAGTATCCAACAGCCATTGACGGCGCACATGTGCGAAATCGACGAACCTTGCGGGGTTCGGTGCGGCCGCGCCGCCAGCTTGCCTAGGGTGCGCAGCATGTTGGTGCATGTGGTGCGGGCGCGGCGCAGTGCCGAACACTTCCCCCGCAGCGAACACCTGGCGTGGAAGATCGCGCAGGTCGCGGCCGACCCGGTCGCCGTGCCCGCGGACACGGCGGCGATGGTGATCGACCGCATCATCGACAATGCCGCCGTTTCGGCCGCCTCGGTCATCCGTCGTCCGGTGGCGGCCGCGCGGGCTCAGGCCCTGGCGCACCGCGGACCGGGGCGCGGGGCGAAGGTGTTCGGCGTCGAGGGCGACTATTCGCCGGAATGGGCGGCCTGGGCCAACGGCGTCGCGGTGCGCGAGTTGGACTTCCATGACACGTTTCTTGCCGCCGACTACTCCCATCCGGGCGACAACATCCCCGCCCTGGTGGCCGTTGCCCAGCATCTCGGGATCGGTGGCGCGGACCTGATCCGGGGCATCGCCACCGGCTACGAGATCCAGATCGACCTGGTCAAGGGCATCTGCCTGCACGAACACCAGATCGATCACGTCGCACACCTGGGCCCGTCGGTGGCGGCGGGCCTGGGCGCCATGCTGCGTCTCGAACCGGAGACGATCTATCACGCGATCGGTCAGGCTCTGCACCTGACGACGGCGACGCGCCAGTCGCGCAAGGGCCTGATCTCCAGCTGGAAGGCCTTCGCTCCGGCCTGGGCCGGCAAGGTCGCGATCGAGGCCGTCGACCGCGCCATGCGCGGGGAAGGCTCACCCGCGCCGATCTGGGAGGGCGAGGACGGGGTGATCGCCCGGTTGCTCTCGGGTTTCGAGCGCAGCTATCACGTTCCGTTGCCGGAGCCGGGTGAGCCCAAGCGGGCCATCCTGGAGAGCTACACCAAGGAGCACTCGGCGGAGTATCAGTGCCAGGCCCTGATCGACCTGGCGCGCCGGGTGCGCGGCCGAATCGGCGACCCGGGCGAAGTCGCGACGATCGTGCTGCACACCAGCCATCACACCCACCACGTGATCGGCACCGGATCCAACGACCCGCAGAAGATGGACCCGGACGCGTCCCGGGAGACGCTCGACCACTCGGCGATGTACGTCTTCGCGGTCGCGTTGCAGGACGGCGCGTGGCATCACGAGCGGTCCTACGCGCCGCAGCGCGCGCACCGCCCCGACACCGTCGAGCTTTGGCACAAGATCTCCACCGTCGAGGATCCCGAATGGACCCGGCGCTACCACTCCGCCGATCCGGCGGAAAAGGCGTTCGGCGCCCGCGCGGTGATCACCATGAACAACGGCGACGTGATCATCGACGAGATCGCCTTCGCCGACGCGCATCCGTTGGGGGCCAGGCCGTTTGAGCGCCCGCAGTACATCGGGAAGTTCACCGGGCTGGCCGAGGGCGTCGTCGGCCACGCCGAGCGGCGGCGGTTCCTCTCGGCGGTCGACGCGCTTCCGGGCCTGCCGCCCGGCGCTCTGGGTGCGCTCAACATCACGGTCGGGCCGCATGTGCTCGACGCGGCGCCGACCATCCCGCCTGGGATCTTCTGACGGGCGGCGGACGGGCTTCGACATCGGGACCCCGACAGCGCATTTCGTGATGCGCCGGCGCATGCCGCCGGCTCAGCGAGTATGTCGGGCCGCCGCGACGCTCTATCGTGATTAGCGTGTTAGCGAAAGTCCTGGTCGCCAATCGCGGGGAGATCGCGATCCGCGCGTTCCGCGCGGCCTACGAACTGGAAATGGCCACCGTGGCGGTCTACCCGTACGAGGACCGCAACTCTGTGCATCGGTTGAAGGCCGACGAGTCGTACCAGATCGGTGAGCCGGGGCATCCGGTGCGGGCCTACCTTTCCATCGACGAGATCGTCGAGACGGCGCTGGCCTGCGGCGCGGACGCGATCTACCCCGGCTACGGCTTTCTGTCGGAAAACCCCGACCTGGCGGCGGCGTGCGCGGCGGCGGGTGTGACGTTCGTCGGCCCGAGGGCCGAGGTGTTGGAGCTGACGGGCAACAAGTCGCGGGCGATCGCGGCGGCGCGGGCGGCGGGCCTTCCGGTGCTGAGCTCATCGCCGCCCTCGACGTCGGTGGACGAGCTGGTGGCCGCCGCCGAGTCGATGGCGTTTCCGTTGTTCGTCAAGGCGGTCGCCGGTGGCGGCGGCCGGGGAATGCGGCGGGTCAGCGAGCCGTCGGGCCTGGCCGAGGCGATCGAGGCGGCCAGCCGCGAGGCCGAGTCCGCGTTCGGGGACGCCGCGGTGTTCCTCGAGCAGGCGGTGCTCAACCCGCGCCACATCGAAGTGCAGGTGCTGGCCGACAACCACGGCAACGTGATCCACCTCTACGAGCGGGACTGCAGCGTGCAGCGGCGGCACCAGAAGGTGATCGAAATCGCCCCGGCGCCCAACCTGGATCCCGAACTGCGCGAACGGATCTGCTCGGACGCGGTGGCCTTCGCGCGCAGCATCGGCTACACGTGTGCGGGCACAGTCGAATTCCTGCTCGACGAGCGCGGCAATCACGTGTTCATCGAGATGAACCCCCGCATCCAGGTCGAGCACACCGTCACCGAGGAGATCACCGACGTCGACCTGGTGTCGGCGCAGCTGCGGATCGCGGGCGGGCAGACCTTGGAAGACATTGGTTTGAGCCAAGATTCGATCACTCCGCACGGCGCGGCGCTGCAGTGCCGGATCACCACCGAGGATCCGGCCAACGGTTTCCGCCCGGACACCGGCCGCATCACCGCCTACCGCACCCCCGGCGGGGCGGGAATCCGGCTGGACGGCGGCACGACGCTGGGCGCCGAGATCAGCGCGCATTTCGACTCGATGCTGATCAAGCTGACGTGCCGAGGGCGCGACTTCGCGACGGCCGTGCGCCGGGCCAGGCGTGCGGTGGCGGAGTTCCGCATCCGCGGTGTCTCAACGAACATTCCGTTCCTGCAGGCGGTGCTGGACGACGAAGATTTCCAGGCCGGCCGTGTCACGACGTCGTTCATCGAGCAGCGGCCGCAGCTGCTCACCGCGCGCAGTTCGGCCGACCGCGGCACCAAGATCCTGAACTACCTTGCCGACGTCACGGTCAACAAGCCGCACGGTGAGCGTCCGTCCACGGTGTATCCCCACGACAAGCTGCCCGACATCGACCTGTCGGGGACCCCGCCCGCGGGCTCCAAGCAGCGCCTGGCCGAACTGGGGCCGGAGCGATTCGCGGCGTGGCTCCGCGAGTCGCGGCGCGTCGGCGTCACCGACACCACATTCCGCGACGCGCACCAGTCCTTGCTGGCCACCCGGGTCCGCACCAGCGGGCTGGTCAAGGTCGCGCCCTACATCGCGCGGATGATGCCGCAGCTGTTGTCGGTGGAATGCTGGGGCGGGGCGACATACGATGTGGCGCTGCGGTTTTTGAAGGAAGACCCCTGGGAGCGGTTGGCGGCGCTGCGCGAGGCGATGCCCAACATCTGTTTGCAGATGCTGCTGCGGGGCCGAAACACGGTGGGGTACACGCCTTATCCCGAAACCGTGACGGCGGCATTCGTCGAGGAGGCCACCGGCACGGGAATCGACATCTTCCGGATCTTCGACGCCCTGAACAACGTCGAATCGATGCGGCCGGCGATCGACGCCGTGCGGGAAACCGGGACGGCGGTGGCCGAGGTCGCGATGTCCTACACCGGCGATCTGAGCGATCCGTCCGAGAACCTCTACACGCTCGATTACTACTTGAAGCTCGCCGAGCAGATCGTCATGGCGGGCGCGCACGTGCTCGCGATCAAGGACATGGCGGGACTGCTTCGCGCGCCGGCCGCCACGACGCTGGTGTCCGCGCTCAAGGCGCGCTTCGACCTGCCGGTGCATGTGCATACGCACGACACGCCGGGCGGCCAACTCGCCACCTACGTGGCCGCGTGGCACGCGGGAGCGGACGCCGTCGACGGCGCCGCCGCACCGCTCGCGGGCACCACGAGCCAGCCGGCACTGTCGTCGATCGTGGCCGCCGCGGCCCACAGCGCCTACGACACCGGGTTGTCGCTGACCGCGGTGTGCGACCTGGAGCCGTACTGGGAGGCGCTGCGCAGGGTGTACGCGCCGTTCGAATCCGGGCTGCCGGCCCCGACCGGCCGGGTGTACCACCACGAGATCCCCGGCGGGCAGTTGTCGAACCTGCGGCAGCAGGCCATCGCGCTCGGCCTCGGGGACCGGTTCGAGGACATCGAAAACGCTTATGCCGGCGCCGATGCCATCCTCGGGCGCCTCGTCAAGGTCACCCCGTCGAGCAAGGTGGTCGGGGACTTGGCGCTGGCCCTGGTCGGGGCGGGCATCACCGCCCGGGACTTCGCCGACGACCCGGCGCGTTACGACATCCCGGACTCGGTCATCGGCTTCCTGCGCGGTGAACTCGGCGATCCGCCCGGGGGATGGCCGGAGCCCTTGCGCACCAAGGCATTACAGGGTCGCGGCCCGGCGAGGCCGGAGCAGCAGCTTTCGGCCGGCGATGAGTTGGCGCTGGCCGCGCCCGGCGCCGAGCGCCAGGCAACGCTGAATCGGCTGCTGTTCCCGGGGCCCACCAAGGAACTCGAGGACCACCGTGAGCGATACGGCGACACCTCCCGGCTGAGCGCCAATCAGTTCTTCTACGGGTTGCGGCAGGGCGACGAACACCGCGTCGAACTGGAGCGCGGTGTGGAGTTGCTGATCGGCCTGGAGGCGATCTCCGATCCCGACGAACGTGGCCTGCGCACCGTGATGTGCATCCTCAACGGGCAGTTGCGGCCGGTGTTGGTGCGCGACCGCAGCATCGCCGCCGACGTGCCCGCGGCCGAAAAGGCCGACCGCACCAACCCCGACCACATCGCGGCCCCCTTCGCCGGTGTCGTCACCGTCACCAGCGACGTGGGGGAGGAGGTCGAAGCCGGCCAGACGATCGCCACCATCGAAGCGATGAAGATGGAGGCCGCCGTCACCACTCCCAAAGCCGGGAAGGTCGCGCGGGTCGCGGTCGCCCAGACCGCCCAGGTCGAGGGCGGCGACCTCCTGGTGGTGATCAGCTGACGGCGCCGACGTCGATCAGGGCGTGGAAGTTCTCCTGGCGACTTGACGGTATCCGGCGCTTAACTCGCGGGCAAAGGATTCTTTGCCCCAACCCAAGCCGCGCGCCTAGAACGCGTTCTAATCTGTCAAACCATGGGATTTCTCAAACCCGACCTGCCCCAGCTCGACATGGCGGAGTGGAACAAGGGCACCCGCAGCGAGAAGATCCGTCCGATGGCCCGGCACTGGGCGGAGGTGGGCTTCGGCACGCCGGTCGCGCTGCACCTGTTCTACGTCCTGAAAATCCTGCTCTACATCCTGGGCGGCTGGCTGTTCGCCTCGGCCACCAAGGGACTGGGCGGATTCACGAACGTCGCGCACTGGTGGTCCGAGCCGATCGTCTTCGAGAAGGTCGTGCTCTACACGATGCTGTTCGAGGTGATCGGGCTGGGCTGCGGCTTCGGCCCGCTGAACAACCGCTTCTTCCCGCCGATGGGCTCGATCCTGTACTGGATGCGGTTCGGCACCATCCGACTGCCACCGTGGCCGGACCGCGTTCCGTTCACCAAGGGCACCGCCCGCAGGCCGGTGGACGTCTTCCTGTACGCGGCGCTGCTGGTGCTGACGCTGTGGGCGTTGTTCTCCGACGGCACCGGCCCGGTGCCGGAGCTGGGCACCAAAGTGGGGCTGCTGCCGACGTGGGAGATCGTGTGGATCCTGCTGATCCTCGCCGCGGCCGGGCTGCGCGACAAGGTGATCTTCCTGGCCGCCCGCGGGGAGGTGTATGCGGCGATGGCCGTGACCTTCCTGTTCGGCGGCCCCGACATGATCGTCGGGTCCAAGGTGGTGTTCCTGGTGATCTGGATGGGCGCGGCCACCTCGAAGCTCAACAAGCACTTCCCGTTCGTGATCTCCACGATGATGTCCAACAACCCGCTGGTGCGCCCCCGGTGGCTCAAGCGGCGCTTCTTCGAAAAGTTCCCCGACGACCTGCGGCCCGGGCGGCTGTCCCGGCTCCTGGCCCACGTCAGCACCGCCATCGAGATGCTGGTGCCACTGCCGCTGTTCTTCTGCCACGGCGGCTGGCCGACGACGGTGGCCGCGATCGTGATGGTGTGCTTCCACCTGGGCATCCTGGTGTCGATCCCGATGGGCGTGCCGCTGGAGTGGAACGTCTTCATGATCTTCGGCGTGCTGTCGTTGTTCGTCGCGCACGCCAACCTGGGGCTCAGCGACCTGAGGCATCCGGTGCTGGTCGCGATCCTGTTCGTCGTCATCGCCGGAATCGTCGTGCTGGGCAACATGTTTCCGCGCAAGATCTCGTTCCTGCCGGGCATGCGCTACTACGCCGGCAACTGGGACACCACGCTGTGGTGCATCAAGCCGTCGGCCAACGAGAAGATCGGCCGGGGCATCATTGCGATCGCCAGCATGCCGCAGGCCCAGCTGGAGCGGTTCTACGGCAGCCCGGAGGCCGCGCAGATCCCCATCTACATGGGGTATGCGTTCCGCGGGTTCAACACCCACGGCCGGGCCCTGTTCACGCTGGCCCACCGCGCCATGGCCGGGCACAACGAGGACGACTACGTCATCACCGACGGCGAGCGGATCTGCAGCACCGCGATCGGCTGGAACTTCGGCGACGGCCACATGCACAACGAGCAACTCATCACCGCCATGCAGCAGCGCTGCCACTTCGAGCCGGGTGAGGTGCGCGTCGTCCTGCTCGACGCGCAGCCCATCCACAAGCAGACCCAGGCCTACCGGCTGGTGGACGCCGCCACCGGCGAGTTCGAGCGCGGCATCGTGCGCGTCGCCGACATGGTGACCCGGCAGCCCTGGGCCGACGACGTGCCGGTCCAGGTGCTGTCGGAACCGGCCGACGTGCCGGCCGAAAGGCCGGAGTCGCCGCGAGCGTAACCGCGCTGCGAAATTTCGGTCCCAGAATCTCAGCGTGGTTACGCTCGCGCCAAAGCTAGGCGCTCGCCCGGACCTCCTGGGCCGCGGCGACCATGTTGCGCAGCGACGCGGTCACCTCGTCGGGGTTGCGGGTCTTCAGCCCGCAGTCCGGGTTGACCCAAAGCCGTTCCGGTGGCACGGCTCTCAGCGCGGCGCGTAGCGACTCGGCCATCTCGCCGGCGCTCGGTACCCGAGGCGAGTGGATGTCGTAGACGCCCGGGCCGACGCTGTTGGCGAAGCCGACGGAGTTCAGGTCGTCGAGCACCTCCATGTGCGAGCGGGCCGCCTCGAGGGACGTGACGTCGGCATCCAGGTCGGCGATGGCGCCGATCACCTCGCCGAATTCCGAATAGCACAGGTGGGTGTGGATCTGCGTCGAGTCGGCGACACCGGAGGTGGCCAGGCGGAAAGCCGCCACCGCCCAACGCAGGTAGTCCTCCTGCTGGGCGCGGCGCAGCGGCAGCAGCTCGCGCAGCGCCGGCTCGTCGACCTGGATCACCGCGATGCCTGCGGCCTGCAGGTCCACGGTCTCGTCGCGAATGGCCAGCGCCACCTGGTTCGCGGTGTCGGCCAGCGGCTGGTCGTCGCGGACGAACGACCAGGCCAAGATCGTGACCGGCCCGGTCAACATGCCCTTCACCGGCTTGTCGGTCAGGGACTGGGCGTAGCTGATCCACTCGACGGTCATCGGGTGGGTCCGCGCGACGTCACCGTAGAGGATCGGCGGGCGCACGCAGCGGCTGCCGTAGGACTGGACCCAGCCGTTCTGCGTGGCGAAGAAGCCCTCCAGCTGCTCGGCGAAGTACTGCACCATGTCGTTGCGCTCCGGCTCGCCGTGCACCAGCACGTCGAGGCCCAGTTGCTCCTGCAGGGCGATCACGTCGGCGATCTCCCTGCGCATCTTGGCGACATACTCGGCCTCGTCGATCTCACCCGCCCGAAACGCCGCGCGCGCCTTGCGGATTGCGGAGGTCTGGGGGTAGGAGCCGATGGTCGTGGTGGGCAGCGGCGGCAGGTGCAGCCGCGCCTCCTGGCTGGCGCGGCGCTGCTCCGCGTCCCCGCGGTGCGCCCCCGCCTCGAGGATCGAGTCGATGCGCGCCCGAATCTCACCGTTGTGCAGCCGCGGATCGCCCTTGCGCGACGCCACGGCGGAGTTGGACGCCGCGATCTCCTCGGCGACCGCGTCACGTCCCTCGCGCAGTGCGCGCGCGAGGGTGACCACCTCGCGGACCTTTTCGGCCCCGAACGCCAGCCAGCTGCGCAGGTTGTCGTCGAGACCGGTTTCGGGCTCCAGCGAATACGGCACGTGCAGGGTCGAGCACGACGTCGAAACCGCGACCGCGCCAGCCGAACCCAGCAGGGTGGTCAGCTTGCCCAGCGCCGCCTGCAGGTCGGTGCGCCACACGTTGCGCCCGTCGACGACGCCGGCGACGAGCAGCTTGCCGGACAGCTCCGGGATGCCCGCCACCGCGGTGTCCGCGCCGGCCACCAGGTCGACGCCGATGGCTTCGACGGGCGTGCGGGCCAGCCCCGCCAGCGATGCGCCCGGGTCGCCGAAGTAGGTGGCGACGTGGATGGCGGGCCGGTTGCTCACCGCGCCCAGCGCGTTGTACACCGCCTCGGCCAGCGCGGGCGAGTCGGGCGAGATGTCGGTGACCAGCGCGGGCTCGTCGAACTGCACCCATCGCGCCCCGCCGTCGGCGAGCCGGGCGAGCAGTTCCGCGTAGATCGGAACCAGCTCCTCCAGCCGCTCGATCGGCGCGCCGCCGCCGTTGACGGCCTTGCTCAGCAGCAGGAAGGTGATCGGGCCGATGACGACGGGCCGAGCGGGAATGCCCTGCGCGAAAGCCTCTTTCAGCTCCGAGAGCACCTTGTCGGGGTTGAGCGCGAACGTGGTCGCGGGCTCGATCTCGGGGACCAGGTAGTGGTAGTTCGTGTCGAACCACTTGGTCATCTCCAAGGGTGCGACGTCGGAGTTGCCGCGAGCGAGGGCGAAGTAGCGGTCCAGCTCGTCGGGGACATCGCCGGCCCGCGTCGGCAGCGCGCCGAGCATGACGGCCGTGTCGAGCATCTGGTCGTAGTAGGAGAAGGTGTTCACCGGGACCGAGTCCAGGCCTGCCGACGCCAGGTGAGACCACATGTCGCGGCGCAGCGAGGCGGCGACGGACTCCAAGTCCGCTCGGCTGGTGCGTCCGGCCCAGTAACCCTCGGTCGCGCGTTTGAGTTCGCGTTTCGGGCCGATGCGCGGGGAGCCGGTAACCGTTGCCGTGAAGGGTTGAGAGGTCACGATTTCGTCCTATCGATCGACGGGGCGCTCACCGCCGCGGACGCGCAGCCGATCCGAACACGGTGAACGCCTTCGGGTTACACCGCACCGGTACGGCCAAACGCCCATTCCACGAGGCGGTGAGCCGGCCGGACGCGGCGCGCCCGGCACCGCTGGCAGGTCTTCGGACTCGCAGGCGCGCACCGCGGTGGTGCTCCTAGTGGCCGTCGCTTCCCGGTCTCCGATGTTTCTCAGACCAGTGCTTGTGACGGCGGTCGTTCCTGCATACCGCTGCGGGACAGTCCCGGACTCCCACCGGGTTCCCTCTCGCGACGCACGTCTAACCTGCCTCGCTCGATGCCGGCGCCGCGGTTGCGGCGACGGCAGACCAGCTGCGCAGCGGAGTTTACCGCGTGAACGTCCGAACGAGGCGGTCGCTCGAGGTGAGCCGTAACCGATCCTCTGTTAGCGTGCCCGTCATCAGAGGTCGGCGGGGCAGACGCCGCTAACGAGCGGGGCCTTCCAGAGAAAAGGAATCCCAACATGAAGACGAGACGATTGACGGCCACGTTCGGCGCTGCAGCGGCGGCCTTGGCCGCCGGTGTTGTGTGGACCGCGCCATCGGCCTCGGCCGGCTCCGACTATTGCAATGCGCTCCCGCCCAAGGACGCTCGCGATTGCAACTGCGGCTTCGACTTCGCCCCCGGTAGTCCGGAGCTTCAGCAGTGCCTGTCGGGAAAGGCGCCCGCGCCCGGTCCCGCGCAACCTTGAGGACGGGGCGCCGACCGGTACTAAGCCCTCGTCACCAGCGGTAGCTCCGGCAGCCACAACGAGCTCTCGGTATTCGGGAACCCGGCCACCGGCCGGAAACCGGGCACCAGCCCGAGGTGCCCGGCCCGGTCGACCCATTCCTCGACCAGCACGCGCAACACCTGCCGGACGATGTGCCCGCCGCGGCACCGCATCGACCCCGCACCCAGACTCCAATGCCGGTGCGCCCTAACGCCGATGACAAGGTCATCGGTGGACATGGCGTCGCTGCCGTCCCGCTGCACCGCGGCGATACACAACATCACCACCATGCCGGGCGGCAGCTCTACCCCACCGACGGTCGTCGGCTGGGTGGTGAAACGTTGGCAGCCTTGCACCATCGGCTCCAACCGCAGGACCTCTTCAACGAACCCGCGTATCAGCTCAGGCTGACCTCGAAGCAGTTCGCACAAGTCGGGGTGGCGCGCCAACTCGAACAGGTGCCAGCCGGCGTGTTTGAACAGATTGCGGCAGGCCTCGAGAAAGACGTGGCCGGATCGCCCCGCCAGGTGTTCAGCGGGCAATAGCCGCAGGCGTGCCACGATGTCGAAAAGGGCGCCGGCCATCGGCGTGATCACGGCGGCCACCGCGTCTCCGCCACCGGCGGCGGCGAAACGATCGATCAGCGCGGCGGCGGTCGGACGGAATGCCGCCGCAATGTCATGGGCTGCCTTCGGCGCGAACAGCTGCTGGTGGACCTCGAGGTCGCGGTCGGGAACAGCGCGGGCGCGATCCAGCCTCGCATCGTCCAGATGCGCCAGCACCTCCTCCCGCCCGACGACAAACACCCAGTTGGCTCCCGGGTCTTGCAGAACCGGGCCGGCCTGTCGTGCCAAGCGCCAACCCAAGCCGCGGTCCGTGCTGAGGGCGGTTCCCGCCTCGGCGGGAAAGACGGGGCAGTCGGAAAGCTTCAGATGCCTCCTCCTTCCATGCCTGAGAGCAAATCCGCGCCCCGAAAGCCTCCGCGGCAGCGGAGTTTACCGGTCAGCCAGCGCCTCGGCGATGGGGACGCCGTTCCCACCGGCACCGTTGTTGAAGTCGATGGTGCGGCCGATGGTCGAGTCGTCGTGCAGTGTCGCGGCCACCACGAGCGCGACATCTTCCCGGGAGACCTCGCCTTTCCCCTTGCCGATGACGATTCGGCCGGTGGCCGGCTCCAGCGTTAGATGGCCCGGACCCAGTACCGTCCAAGCCAGGTCGCTGGCGCGCAGATGCGCGTCCGCGGCCGCCTTGGCCTCCGCATACGGGAAGAACGAATTGTCGCTCGGCACACCATGATCCGGCCCGGCGCCGAAGTAGGACACCATCACGAACCGCCTGACACCCGCCCGCGCGGCGGCATCGATCACCCGGATCGCCGCGTCGCGGTCGACGGCGTAGGTCCGCGCCGGGTTGCCGCCGCCCGCCCCGGCGGAGAAGACGACGGCGTCGTGCCCGGCGCTGAGCCGGGCCAGCGCGTCGGTGTCGAGCCGCTCGATGTCGGCGACGACCGGCTGCGCGCCCGTCGCGGCTACGTCGTCGGTGTGGTCGGGGTTGCGGAAAACCGAACTCACCTCGTCGCCGCGGCCGGCCAGGATGCGGGCCAGCTGCAGCGCGACCTTGCCGTGGCCGCCGATGATGATGACTCGCGCCATGCCTTCGACGGTAGCGTCGTACCCGCTTCTACAGCTTCACCCGCCCCATGATCAGGTCGATGATCGGCTTGCCGGGCGGGTAAGCGCCGGTGAGCGACGCCATGGTGTGCCCGTAGTCGACCAGCAGCGTGATCCCGTTGACGCCGAAGGCGGCGGCGCTGTTCAGGAACGCCATCACGTCGCCCATCTGCTCCGGGGTGTGGACCTTCGAGCCGGTCTCGTCGCGGTAGTCCTGGGCGAAGGTCAGCCAGAGGTCGGCATTGGCCTGGGCCAGCGGGGTGTCGGTGGGGCCCGGGCAGATCGCGTTGATCCGGATGCCCTTCTTCAGCAGCGGGTAGCCCTGGGTCGCGACGTAGGCGTTGACGACCTTCTTGGAAAAGCCGTAGTGGATGATGCCTTCCGCTTCGTGCGCCTTGACCCAGTCCCGGGCGGCCGCGAAGTCCGGTGTGGCGAGGAACTCCGTGAGCAGCTCCAGGTCGTTCTCCCAGCCCATGCCGGCCACCGAGGAGATGAAGCAGATCGCCGAGCCCGCGGGAAGCTGGTTCTTCGCGAGCAGACGGTCGATGAGATGGCGATGGCCGATGAAGTTGATGGCCATCAGGTCGGTCGTCCCGTCGGCGATGCCGGCGGCCGAGAACAGCGCGTGGATCGGTCCGTCGAGCTGCTCGACGGCGGCGTCGATCGATGCCGGGTCGCGCAGGTCCACCTGGATGGACTTGGCGACGTCGTAGTTCACCGGCGCGTAATCCATCACGATCACCTCGGCCCCCAGCTCGCCCGCCGACTTGGCCGCCGCGGCGCCCATGCCGGTGGCGCCGCCGACGACGAGAGCCCGTTTGCCGTCGTAGCGCAACCGATCGACAACAGTCATGGAAATCTCCTTCTCGTTCACTGCCAACCCGGTTCTAATTGCCCAACTGTATGGGTAACAGTTTTTTGGCTCAATACCTAGGTGCCGCGAACGGCGACGCCACGCAGAACCGTGTCGCGGACATGCACCAGCGCCGCGCGTTTCCCGACGGCGCGAAGGATGTTCTCCGGTATCCACTGCAGGCCGACGACGCACCGCGCCAGCATCGTGATGGACGGGGCGTCGATGCCGATCTCCCCCGAACGGATCCCTTCGGAGAGCAGCGATTTCATTTGCCGAAGCCGAGTGGCGTACAGCCAGCCGGGGTTGGGCGTATCCGGCGGTGATTGCCGCATCCAGGCCAGCTGGATCCTGAACTCGTCGGGAAACCGATCGAGCGCGTTGACGTTGACCCAGCTGAGCGCGTCGAGCTTCTCGATGACCGTGGCATCCGAGCCCAGCACCCCGACCCAGCCGGCCTCGACCTTTCGTCCGAAGGATTCCATGATCGAGGCGAGGAGTTCGTCCTTGGACCCGATCACCCGATACACCGTCCCGGTGCCGAGACCGGCCGCCGACGCGATGTCCCTGATGGTCGTGACCTCATACCCCCTGCGGCCGAACTCCGTTCGTGCCACCGCGAGGACGTGGGCCGCCTTGTCGTCGGAGGCCGTTTCGCCGTCCTCGGCCCACGTGTCGATGACCGCGTTGGCGGCCGCGAAAGCCCTGGACCGATCCAATGCCGCGTCGGTGGGCGGGCGGACCCCCAACCCCTCCAAGATGATTCGGCACAGCAGCCCGGCCACCTGTTCGGCGGGGGACTTGTGCCGCATGACGGCGAGCCCGACCTGCAGCATCGTCTGGCAGATCCGGTCGGCCAGGGTGGGCAGGTCGATGTCGGGTTTGATGTAGCCGCTCCACCGGCCGGCGCGCAGCGTTTGCAGCATCGCCCCCTGAACGGCGTGGGGCGCCTCCCGGGTCAGCCGCATCAGCTCCGGATCGTCGTTCGGCCCCTCGTAGAACGACATCTGCAGCGCCGCCCCATGTCGTACGGCGCAGTTGGCGATCGCCTTTCCCAGCTCGACGATCTTCTCGGAAGCGGGTCGCGCATCCGGTTCGTCCAGCCTCGCCTGGGCGTCTTGCCCGATGCGGTTCAGATCCTCCTGGTAGCGGCGGGTCAACTCGACGAGGATCGCTTCCTTGGACTCGAAATGGTGGTACAGGCTGCCGGGCAGAATGCCCGCAGCGTCCGCGATCTCCTGCAAAGAGGTGCGCAGTCCGGACGACGCGATCAACGACGCCGCGGTCTGCAGGATCTCCGTCCGGCGCGTCGGGGAGTCGTCGTCGGCGCCCACCCGCAGCGGATGCGCTTTCGCCATGGTCAGCGGCTGGCGGCTCTGGACGATTGCGGATTCGCGAGCATACGCATCGTCCTTTCGCTCCGAAACAAATCTTTGTTAGAGGCTATCAGACCTGGGAGAAACGAACGCGCCGCGCAAAGTGCTGCCAACTTCAGACCGCGGGGCCGTCCCAGCCGTCGCGCGCGGCCACCTCCTCGATGGGCCGGCGGCGGGCCGGCCGGAAGGCGTGCCCGGCGCGCAGGCGCCCGACCGGGAGCAGGCAGCCCTGGGTGTAGGCCTGCGGGATGCCGAGCAGTCGGCGGACCTCCTCCTCGCGGTGCAGGTGCAGCGTCGTGATGCAGGTCCCGTATCCGCGGGTGTGCAGGGCGAGCTGAAAGTTCCACACCGCCGGGAAGATCGAGCCGTACAGCGTCGCCTGGTGAAACGACTCGTCGCCGTCGATGCGCGGGAGGTAGGGCTGATAGCAGGGGATTACGAGCAACGGCACGCGCGCCATGTTGTCGACCAACCACTCCGTCGACGACATGATGCGACTCTCCGGTGTGCCCGCCGGCAGCAGGCCGGCGATCAGCTGCCAGCCCACGCGCCGCAGATACGCCTCGCGGTACAGCGCGGCGATCTCGGCCCGCAACGACGGGTCGGCGACCACCAGCCACCGCCACGACTGCTGGTTCGAGCCGTTGGCCGCCTGTAGGCCGACGCGCAGGCAATCCCGGATGTCGTCGAGGTCGACGGGTGCGTCCAGGTCGAGTGACTTGCGCGCCGAGCGGGTGGCGGTGAGCAGGTACTCGATGTCCATCACAGACGACCTCTCTTGGCAAGGCGCGCACCGAGTTCGGTGAGGTAGCGGTCGGGCCTGCCCAGATACCCGCTCCAGCTGAGCAGGCGCTTGAGGTAAAGGTGGGCGTCGTGCTCCCAGGTGTAGCCGATGCCGCCGAACACCTGGATGGCGGTGTCGCCCACGGTGGCCAGCCGCCCGGCGAACGCCTTCGCCCGCAGGGCGGCCAGGTGCCGTTCGTCGGGCGCGGCATTGTCCGCCGCCCACAGCGCGTGGATCACGCCGCTGCGGGCCAGCTCGACGGTCTCGTACATGTCGACGCACAGGTGTTGCACCGCCTGAAAGGAGCCGATGGCCTGACCGAATTGCCGCCTGACTTTTGCGTATTCGACGGCGAGCTGCATGACCGCCCGGGCCGCGCCGAGCGCGTCGGCGGCGGTTGCGATGAGCAAATCGTCGACGACGGCCGCCACGTCGTCGGGGGACACCGTGGCCAGTCGCTGCGCGGGTGCCCCGTCGAGGTCGACGCGAAAGCGCTTGCGGGTCTGGTCAATCCCGGGCTCGGATGTCAGGGAGATCCCGGGAGAGCCGGTCGTCAAGGCGAAAAGCCCCGCGCCCGCCGGCTCGGCGGCGAACACCAGCAGGGTGTCGGCCGCCGCGGCGTCGGGCACCCCGGCGAGCTGGCCGCGCAGGGCGATGCCGTCAGCTCGCCCGGCCACCCCGACGGAGTCGTCCACGGTGGCGACGGTGGCGATGGTAGTTCCGTCGGCGATCCCCGCCAAAATCGTTGCGGCACTGTCGTTGCCGTCCAGCCGCGTCAGTGTGCGCGCGGCGGCGACCGCGCTCGACAGCCACGGGCCCGGGTGCAATGCGGAGCCGAGCTCCTCGGCCACCACGCCGGCCTCGACCATCGTCATCCCGGCGCCGCCGTATTCCTCCGGGACCAGCAGGCCGGTCACGCCGAGGTCGGCCAGGCCGCGCCAGACCGCCTCGTCGACGCCGGTCGGATCGTCGAGCAGTTCGCGCACGTGACCCGAGATCGGTGCCTTTTCGGCGAGGAAGCGCCGCGCCGTATCGCGCAGCGCGACCTGCTCGTCGGTGAGTTCGAGGTTCATTTGCGGGGTAGTCCCAGCACGCGCTGCGCGGTGATGTTCTTGTTGATCTGGGTGGTTCCGCCCGCGATGGTCAGCGAACGCGAACTGAGGCGGTAGTTGGCCCACGGGGCGCCGGTGCCGGTGGCGCCGAGCACGTCGAACGCGAGGGCGGCCATCTCCTGTCCGATCTCACCCCACACGGTCTTGGCGAGGCTGGCCGACGCGAACGGGTCGCCGCCGTGCAGCGTCGCCGAGATCGACCGCTGGCAGAGCACCTCGAGATACTTGATGCGAACGGCGATTTCGCCGAGGCGCCGCAGCGTCACGGGATCGTCGATCGCGTCGCTCTGGGTGGCGATGTCGTCCACCAGCTCCTCGAGCCGTACCTGCATCTCGGCGTACAGCCGGGCGGCCCCGGCGCGCTCGTGGCTGAGCGTGGTGGTGGCCACCTGCCAGCCGGCGTTGAGCGGTCCGAGCAACGCGTCGCCCGGCACCCGGACGTCATGGAAGAACACCTCGGCGAAGTCGGTGTCGCCGTTGAGCGTGACGAGCGGGCGGACCTCGATGCCGGGCAGCGCCATGTCGACGATGAGGCAGGAGATCCCCTTGTGCTTCGGGGCGTCGGGATCGGTGCGCACGTAGAGCTGACACCAGTGGGCGCGGTGCCCGAGCGAGGTCCAGATCTTCTGGCCGTTGACGACGAAGTCGTTTCCATCCCGCACCGCGCGCGTGCGCAGCGCGGCGAGATCGGAGCCCGCCTCGGGTTCCGACATGCCCTGGCACCAGATGTCGTCGGCGCGCATCATGCGGGGAAGCAGCGTCGTCTTCTGTTCCTCGGTGCCGTACTGCATGATCGCGGGGGCGATGTTGTTCATCCCAATGACGTTGAGCGGCATGGGGGCCCGGGCGCGGGTGGTTTCCTCGGTATAGACCAGCTGCTCGAGAATTGTCGCGCCGCGGCCGCCGTATTCACGGGGCCAGGAGACGGCGGCCCATCCCGCGTCGGCCATCGTCGCGCTCCAGGCGCGCAGCAGCTCGATTGCCGCGTCGTCGCGTCCGGCGGGCCGGCGTGCGGCCACCAGCTCGTCGGTCAGGGTCGCGGACAGCCAGTCGCGCAGCTCGCTGCGGAACCGCTCCACTTCCGCGGGGTAGGAGAAATCCATTTTTCCGGACTTTACGGTTGACCAGATAGTGGGTCAATGTTGCGGTGCGGTTCGGGAAAGGCGACCTCGGCGTCGTCGGGCATCGCGCTGATGCCGCGCCGTCCACACACTTCCAGCACCTCGTCGACGATCGACGTGGGCACGTAGAACCTGTCCGTGGAAGAGATCTGCTCGAGGTGCGCGTCGATGTCTTCGGCCGTCGGCTCGCTCTCGGCGTCGGCCAGCCAGCCTTCGCTCAGCCCGACGAACACCCGCGCGTAGCGTCCGGCGGTGGCCGAATAGCTGCGGTGGGTGAACGTGCAGGCCTCGCTGGCGAGGAACGTCACCAACGGCACGACGAGTTCGGGCCGGATGGCCCGCATGAAGCCGGATGCGGCGAGGAATCTCTCGTCGCCGACCGTCTCGGTCACCATGCGTGAGAAGCCGGTCGGCATAACGCAATTGGCGGAAATGCCGTGTGCCTCGCCTTCGATGGCGATCACGTTGGCCAACCCCACCAGGCCGGCTTTGGCCGCGGCGTAGTGCGCCTCCATAGGCTGGCCGAAGACCCCGGCCGAAGAGGAGACGAACACGAATCTTCCGCCCCCGTTGTCCTTCATCACGCGGTACGCGGGCTGAGACAGGTAGAAGCCGCCGTCGAGATGCACGCCCAGCATGCGCGCCCACTCGTCGTGCGAAAGATGTTCGAACGGCACGCTGCCGAAGATTCCCGCGTTGCTCACGACCGCGTCGAGCCGCCCGAACGCCCCGACGGCCGCGTCGACGATCGCCTGCGCGCCCTCGGGGCTGTCGACCGAGTCATGGGAGGCGATCGCGGTGCCGCCCGCCTTCGCGATCTCGTCGGCCACGTCGTCGGCGACGGCCGAGTCGGCGCCCAGGCCGCGCATCGAGCCGCCGAGGTCGTTGACCACCACCGCGGCGCCCCGGCGAGCCAGGTCCAGCGCGTAGAGCCGTCCGAGCCCACGACCGGCCCCCGTGACGATTGCCACCCGATCGGTGAAGTCGATCATGCGTCCCCTGATTGACGGCGGTTTCACCGGACCATACTGTGGAACAGATATTTGGTCAACAAACTCCCCGGGTTCGGAGGTGGGCGTGGCGGACGACCGGTTGCAGGGCCTCGGCATGCTGGCCTCCGCGCTCGCGGGCCGACCGGTGACCGTGGCCGAACTGCGACCCGGCGAACCCCCGTGGACGGACGGCCGGACGATCTACGTCGACGCGGCCTGGCGGGCCCGCAAGAGGATCGAAGCGGTTGCCGTGCAGGCGTCGATGATCGCGGCAGGCAGCCTCGACCCCGATGCGGTGCGCCCGCTGGTCCGCCACCCCCGACTGGCCAAGCGCTACCTGGCCATCGAGGCCCACCGTGCGCTGGTCGCCAACGCCGACGTGCTTCCGGGCATCCTGGCGTTGTTGGGCGACCGCGAGATCGCCTGTCGCACTTGCTCGCCCGCCGCCTCGCTGAGCCTCGCGACGGGACGGGCGGCGATCGACGGCCCGGCGGCCGAATTCGGCGTGATCCGCGCGGCGAAGGTGCTGGCCGCGTCCCGCGCGGCCGACCGCGCGGACCGGGCGAATCCCGAGCACGTTGGGCGGCGCGGGGGCGCGGGCGAACTGGAGGAGCTCGACGACGGCGCGGTCGACGACTCCGACGATCCGGACCTGTTCACCAGCCCCGTCGGCGGGGGAGGCTTCATCGGCAAGTGGTTGAAGAGGCTGCTGTCTTCCGCCCGCAAGACCGGCCGCGGCGGGGGGCCTCCCGGCGCGGACACCCCCACGCACCGCACGAACTCGGGAATCGCTGGCGCGCATGCCGTCTCATCGCTCGTGTCGGCCTCGAGCGAGGACATCGACGACGAACCGACGGCGGCCGCGGACGGCGTGCGGTACCCGGAATGGGATGCCGCGCGCAGGAGCTACCGGCCCGCGTGGTGCACGGTGCGCGAGGTCGAGCCGACGATCAAGGCCTCGGCGACCCAGCAGATCGAGGCCGCCATCGGCGTGCGGCGGCCGCTTTCGCGGCTCGGCATGGGCTTGCACCGCCGGCGCCGGCAGCCGCAGGGCGACGACATCGACATCGACGCCGCGGTGGAGGCCCGCGTCGAGGTGCGGGCCGGGTCGATCCCCGACGAGGCGGTCTACCTGGACAGCCTGCGCCGGCGCAGGGACCTGTCGGTGCTGCTGCTTCTCGACGTGTCGGGCTCCGCGGCCGAGCCCGGAACGGCCGGGCGCACGGTGCATCAGCAACAGCGCGCGGCCGTCGCGAACCTCACCGTCGCCCTGCACGATCTGGGTGACCGCGTCGCGCTGTACGCGTACTACTCGCAGGGCCGGCGGGCGGTCAGCATGATTCCGGTCAAACGGTTCGACGATCACCTCGACTCGCACGTCATCCGGCGGCTGAACAGCCTGGAACCCGGCGCCTACTCGCGTCTCGGTGCGGCCATCCGGCACGGGTCGACGGTCCTGGAAGCGCGCGGCGGCACGTCACGACGGCTGTTGGTGGTGCTGTCCGACGGACTCGCCTACGACCACGGATACGAACGCGCCTACGGCGCCGCCGACGCGCGCCGCGCCCTGACCGAGGCCCGCAGGCGGGGGACCGGCTGCGTGTGCTTGACGATCGGCGCGGGCACCGACGTGCGGTCGCTGCGCAGAGTGTTCGGCAGCGCGGCGCATGCGACGGTCGCGCGCCCGGATCGACTCGCCGGGGTGATCGGCCCGCTGTTCCGGTCCGCGCTGCGCTCGGCGGAGGTTCGGCGGCGCGCGCGACCATTGAAACAAACATCTGTTCCGGATAGGCTCGCGTCGACAGGAGGGAAGCCATGGCCAGCGGGAGCGGGCTCGCTCACCGGAACGGCATGACCCCCGAGGCGGACGGCGTGCGGCCCTACTACCAGGCGATCGGCAATGAGGAGGCCGTCTTCAAGGCCGCCTACCGCCAGGGGCTGGCCCTGGTTCTGAAGGGCCCGACCGGTTGCGGCAAGACGCGCTTCGTCGAGGCGATGGCCCACGACCTCGGCCGGCCGCTCATCACCGTCGCCTGCCATGACGACCTCACCACCGCGGACCTGGTCGGCCGGTATCTGCTGCGCGGCGACGAGACTGTGTGGGTGGACGGCCCGCTGACCCGGGCCGTGCGCGAGGGCGCGATCTGCTACCTGGACGAGGTGGTGGAGGCCCGGCAGGACACCACCGTGGTGCTGCACCCGCTCTCGGATCACCGGCGGCAGCTGCCCCTCGAGCGGCTCGGCGTCACGCTGGATGCCGCGCCGGGGTTCGGCCTGGTGGTGTCCTACAACCCCGGCTATCAGAGCGTGCTCAAGGACCTCAAGGATTCGACGCGCCAGCGGATGGTCGCCATCGAATTCGGCTTTCCCGCAGCCGACGTCGAAGAGCGGATCGTTGCGCACGAGGCGCGCGTCGACGGTGCCACCGCCGCCGAGCTGGTGCGCCTGGGGCATGCCATCCGCCGGCTGGAAACCGGCGGGCTGCGTGAGGTCGCCTCGACCCGCGTGCTGATCGCGGCGGGCCGGCTGGTCGCCGAGGGCCTGACCATGCGGGAGGCCGCCCGGGCGGCGATCGCCGGGCCGCTCACCGACGACGCGGCGGTCGGCAAAGCGCTGGGCGAGATGATCGAGATCTACCTCGGCGCGGCGGGTGAGTGATTGACGCTGCCTAGCCGCGCGGCTAGTGTCTGAACAAATATTAGGTTTCTGATCCGGAGGCCGGATGTCCTACGAAAGCAGCGCCGAACCCATCAAGGTGGGCTACCTGATGGACTTCGCCCTCCCGCCGGGCTTTCCCGGGGAGTTGATGGCGAGCTTCACCCGGTGCTTCGACCTCGTCTTCGAGGAAGCCCGCGAACAGGGCCTGATCGATCGCCCGGTGCAAATGATCTACCGCGAGGTGGAGGGGTTGCCCAAGGGATCGGTCAAGTCGGTGATCGATGCCTTCGGGGAGCTGGTCGACGAGGGCTGCCTAGTGGTATTCGGGCCGCACATCACCGACAACTGCGTGCCCGCCCGCGAGGCGATCGAGGAGCGATTCAAGATCCCCGCGATCAGCGTCACCGGCACCGACGACTGGTTGGGCGAATGGACGTTCGCCTTCCCGCAAGGCTCGATGACCGACGAGCCGATCTTCATCGCGGACCTCGTCGCCAAACGCGGGCTCGCCGAGGTCGGGGTCCTCGTCGAGCAGAACCTGATCGGCGAGAGCTACCTGAAGAATCTCCGAAGCGCCTGCCGGCGCAAGGGCATTCGCATCGTTGCGGAGGCGGCGATCGCGCAGACCGCGCAGGACATCAACGAGGCCGTGCGCACGCTGCACGACGCAAAGGCCGAAGCGATAGTGCACCTGGGCTTCGGCTTCGGGATCGTGTTCATCAACCCCGCGCTGCAGGCCGTCGATTGGGACCCGCCGCGCTTCACCACCACGGCCTTCCAGAACGCCTGGGTGAACCCGGTCATGTGGGAAGCCTTCATGGGCTGGGTCGGGGTCGACCAGTACGACGAGGGCAACCGAGTCGGCCAGGGTTTTCTCGATCGTTACGCCGCCAAGTACGACGGCAGCCGTCCCGAATATTGCGTGCTGGTGGTCAACCATGACGTCGCCGCCACACTCGCGCGCGCCTTCGCCGACGCGCACCCCCTCAGCCCGCGCGGCGTCAAGGAGGCGCTTGAGCGTGTGAAGATGATGCCCGCCGCCTCGGGCGCGGCCGGCACCCGGGTGTCGTTCGGCAAGTGGACTCGGCGCGCCTGGATGGGCGCCGGCTATCTGGTGGCCCGAACCCTCGATGCCGACGGCGTCAACTCGCACCTGGTCGATCGTTTCGGAGAGGACGGCTGACGTCATGGCGACGGAACAGTCCACACCTCTGAAAACGGAGGATCCCCCGCGGCGGACAGGCAGGCGCGGATGGGGCGGCTGGATCGCGGGCGCCGCGCTGGCGGCGTTCGCGCTCTTCTTCATCGCGAATTGCCGCGTCGCCCTCGACCCGCGCGTCGCCAACCCGAACGTGCAAGGGCGGCCTCGCCCGGTGAAGTTCCTCTTCGGCCTGGATTACATTGCCTTCCTGCAGATCTCGACCGTCGTCATGCTGCTGGTGCTGCTGGTGGTGTTCATCAGGGGCTGGCGCCGCAATCCGGGCAGTCCGGTGATGCTGATGTTCTTGTGCACCACGCTGATCGTGTGGCAGGACCCGATCATGAACTGGGCGCCGTTCGCGGTGTACAACCCCGATCTGATCCACTGGCCGGAGTCGTGGCCTCTGGTGTCGTTGTCGCCGACCGTCGAACCGTTTGTGGTATTCGGTTACGTCACTTTCTATTTCGGTCCGTACTTCCCGGCGATCTGGATCCTGCGCAAACTGCAGGCGCGCAAGGGGCCCGAGGCCTTCGTGTCGCGGCACCCGCTGGTCAGCCTGGGCGTGCTGACCTGCGCCATCGGCTTCGTGTTCGATGCGTGGCTGGAGATCCAGCTGGTCCACATGGGCATGTACATCTACTCGCAGGTGATTCCGTGGGGCTCGGTGTTCACCGGCACGACGTTCCAATTCCCGCTGATCTGGGAGTCCTTCTCGGTGACGTTCGTGATGGTGCCCGCGGCGATCCTGTGCTATCGCGACGACACCGGTAAGTCGGTGGCGGAAAAGCTTGCGGCGAAGGCGAGGATCTTCCCGGGCCACCCGGTGCTCGGCACGTTCCTGGTGATGTTCACCATCATCAACGTGTCCTATTTCGCCTACGGGGCATGGTTCGCCGTCATCAAAGCCACCAAGGCTGCGACCTCGGTCGCGTGCCCGTGGCCGTACCCGGAGGCCAAGGTCTATGACCCGCAAGGGTTTTACGAAAAGGCCGGCGCCCAGGGCCCGTACTCGGTCGGCATCTGGTCGACGTGGATGAGCGGGCAGCCGAACGGGCGGCCCCACGTCGAACCGCCACCGCCCGGGGTGGGCGCGTGTGCGAGCAAGAATGGCTGAGCCGCGCACAGTCGTCGTCACCGGTGCGTCGCGCGGACTGGGGTTCGCGTCGGCGCTGCGGCTGTATCGCGAAGGATGGCGCGTGGTCGCGGCGATGCGCACGCCCGACCGGGGAATGGCGTTGCTGCGCAGGGCCATCGGATCAGCGGGAGCCGGTGCGGACGACGATCGATTGATCGGCGTCCAGCTCGACCTGACGGACGCCGCGTCGATCTCCGCGGCGGCCAAGGCGATTGAGGAGGCCGTGGGCGCGCCCTACGCGCTGGTGCACAACGCGGGCATCTCCGCCGCCGGCGTGGTGGAGGAGACCGACATGGCGCTGTGGCAGCGCATGTTCGCCACCAGCGTCCTGGGCCCGGTCGCGCTCACTCAGGCCCTGCTCCCCTCGATGCGGGCGGCGGGCGAGGGCCGAATCGTGTTGGTGTCCAGCGCGGCCGGCGTGCGCGGGCAGCCGGCCACCGCCCCGTACTCGGCGGCCAAGGGAGCGCTGGAGCGGTGGGGTGAATCCATGGCCTGCGAGATCGCGCCCTTCGGTCTCGGTGTCACCGTCCTGGTGGCCGGCACGTACGACACCGATATCATCACCGACGCGGGCACCACCGATAATCGCAATTTCGGCGGCCCCTACGCCCGGATCCACACCACGATGAACACTCGCGGGCGCTTCGCCATGAAGCTGGCCCGGCCGCCCGAGCGGTTCACCGACGGCCTGCTCAAGGCGCTGGGCGACCGGGGCCCGTTCCGTCGCCGTGGGGTCGGCCCGGACGCCTCGATGCTGTTGGCCGCCAACCGGATTCTCCCGGCATCAGGCATGCACCATGTGTCGCGGATCGTGCTCGGCATTCCGCCACAGGGCTCGATGCGGGGCGGGGCGTGGCCGTTGACGACCGCCCAAAAGGCGATGGTGCTCGTCGCCCGCATTCTTCCGCAGGCGGTGCTGCAGCGCCTGGCCGCACGACGTCAAGGATCTTGAGGAGCACCGATGGAACAGCTTTTCGACGACCTGGCGGACTTCGGCGCCTTCGACGACGCGATATCCGGTGACGTGCGTGACCCGTACACCGAACTGGCGCGGCTGCGCCGCGAGGAACCGGTCCAGCGACTCGAGACGTCGGGAGCGCTTCCGCACGAGGAGTCGCTGCCGATGTTCATCGTGCATCGCCACGAGGATATCCAGCAGATGCTGCGCGACAACGAGACGTTCTCGTCGGCGGCCGTCATCGCCGCGTTCGGCCCGGTGCTTGGCGAAGGCGTGATGCTCGGGATGGACGAACCGATCCACGGCCGGCTGCGCTCGCTGGTGTCAAAGGCGTTCTCGCAGAAGTCATTGGCGCGCTGGCAGGACGAGTTGGTCGGCCGCGTGGCCAATAAGCTGATCGACGACTTCGCGCCCAACGGCAAGGCAGATCTGGTGAAGGAGTTCACCTTCGACTACCCGAGCCAGATCATCGCGGGCCTGCTGGGCTTACCGGAGAACGACTACCCGCAGTTCCAGCGGTGGTCGATTTCGCTGCTGAGCTGGCTGATGAACCCGGAGCGGGGGCTCGCCGCCTCGGCCGCGCTGTGCGACTACTTCGCCCCGATACTCGAAGCCCGCCGCGTCGAGCCGCAGGACGACCTGATCAGCGCGCTCGGCGCGGCCGAGATCGACGGGGAGAAGCTGGCGGACGAGGAGATCTTCTCGTTCCTTCGGCTGCTGCTGCCCGCCGGCGTGGAGACGACCTACCGGGCCCTGGGGAGCCTGCTCTTCGGGCTGCTGTCGGATCCGGCGCAATTGGACGCCATCCGCGCGGACCGGTCGCTGCTGCCGCAGGCCATCGAGGAAGGGGTGCGGTGGGAACCGCCGCTGCTGACCATCACCCGGGTGGCGACCCGCGATACCGAACTCGGCGGGGTCGCGATCCCGGCCGGTGCGACAGTGATGCCGATGCTGGGCTCGGCGAATCGCCAAGAAGATCGCTATCCCGAGCCGGATACGTTCGACATCCACCGGACGCAAAAGCCGAATCTCGCGTGGGGCCACGGCGTGCACGTCTGCCTCGGCATGCACCTGGCCCGCCTCGAGATGCGCACCGCGGTCAACCTTCTGCTCGACCGGCTGCCGAATCTCCGGCTGGACCCCGACGGGGACGACCCTCACATTCGCGGGCAGGTCTTCCGGTCGCCGACCGCGCTACCGGTGCTTTTCGATCCCCGGTAGCGGTTGCACCTTGCCAATCGGCTAGTTTCCGGTAAGGCTCTCCATAGCCCCTCCGCGACTCAGAAGAGAGTGACAGTTATGACCGAGGCTGTAAAGGTTCGTTTCGAGCCGAAGATGATGATCGACGGCAAGCTCGTCGACGGCCAGGCCGGCACCTTCACCAACATCAACCCCGCCACCGAGGAGGCACTCGGGGAGGTCGCCGACGCGTCGAAGGAGGACATGCACCGCGCCATCGACGCCGCGCGGCGCGCCTTCGACGAGACCGACTGGTCGACCAACCGCGAGCTGCGCAAGCGCTGCCTGCTGCAGCTGCACGAGGCGATCGAATCGGAGAAGGAAGAGCTGCGCGAGGAGCTCATCCTCGAGGTCGGCTCCCCCCGCGCGATCACGTTCGGCCCCCAGCTCGACGCCCCGCTGGAAGACGGATTGCGCTACCCCGCCCGGCTGATCGACGAGTACGCCTGGGAAACCGACCTGGGCGACAAGGTGATCAGCCTGACCGGAACGCTGACCACCCGCAAGGTCTGGCGCGAGCCGGTGGGCGTGGTCGGCGCGATCGTGCCGTGGAACTTCCCGTTCGAGGTCACCATCAACAAGCTCGGCCAGGCGCTGGGGACCGGCAACACCGTGGTTCTCAAGCCGGCGCCCAACACGCCGTTCAACGCGACCCGGCTCGGCCGGCTCATCGCCGAGAAGACCGACATTCCCGCGGGCGTCGTCAACGTCGTCACCGCGTCGGATCACTTCGTGGGCGAGGAGCTCACGCTCTCGCCGAAGGTCGACCTGATCTCGTTCACCGGGTCGACCGTGGTCGGGCAGCGGATCATGGAAAAGGGCGCCGCGACGATGAAGCGGCTGTTCTTGGAGCTCGGCGGTAAGTCGGCCACCATCGTCTTGGAGGACGCCGATTTCGGGGCGGCGTGCGCGATCGGCATCGCGCCGTGCATGCACGCCGGGCAGGGCTGCGCGAACCCCACCCGCATGCTGTTGCCGCGCTCGCGCTACGACGAGGGTGTGGAGATTCTGAAGAGCATCTACGAGAACGTCACGTGCGGCGACCCGCAGGACCCCGGAACGCTGTGCGGCCCGGTGATTTCGGAGGTGCAGCGCAACCGGGTGATGGGCTACATCCGCAAGGGCGTCGAGGAAGGCGCCACCGCGCTGGTCGGCGGACCGGATGCGCCCACCGGCTTCGACAAGGGATTCTTCGTTCGGCCAACGCTTTTCACCGGCGTCGACAACTCGATGACGATCGCGCAGGAGGAGATCTTCGGCCCGGTGTTGGCCGTCATCCCGTTCGACGACGAGGAGGACGCGATCCGGATCGCCAACGACAGCAGGTACGGGCTGGCGGGCAACGTGATGTCGGGCTCGCTGGAGCGCTCGCTGGCGGTAGCCCGCCGGATCCGGGCCGGCTTCATGGGCGTCAACGGCGGCGCCCCCTACGCCGCCGACACCCCGTTCGGCGGCTACAAGTACAGCGGGGTGGGCCGCCAGAACGGCGTGGTCGGGTTCGACCAGTACACCGAAGTCAAGTCGGTGGGGTACCCCGCCGGGTAGGTCCGCGCCGCGAGCGTGCGCGTCTGCACCGCGACACGCCGCGCGGAGCGACATTCTGCGCACGCTCGCCGGCGGCTGCCCGCACCCCGGCCTCGGCCCGTCCAACCCCTTGGTTGACAATCGACGCAAGACCCACACGTCAAAGGAGACCCCACCATGGCTGAAGCCGTCATCGTCGAGGCTGTCCGCTCACCGCTCGGCAAGCGCAACGGAGGCCTGTCGGGCGTGCACCCGGCCGACCTGTCCGCGCAGGTGCTCAACGGGCTGGTCGACAAGGCCGGTATCGACCCGGGAATCGTCGATGACGTCATCTGGGGCTGCGTGATGCAGGCCGGTGAACAGGCCCTCGACATCGGCCGCACCGCGCTGCTGGCCGCCGGCTGGCCCGAGACCGTGCCCGGCGTGACCGTCGACCGCCAGTGCGGGTCGAGCCAGCAGTCCATCCACTTCGCCGCGGCGGGCGTGGTCGCCGGACACTACGACGTCGTGGTCGCCGGCGGTGTCGAGTCGATGTCGCGCACCCCGATGGGCTCGTCGCTGGCCGGTGGCGGCAACCCCTACCCGCAGGCTTTCAAGGACCGCTATCACAAGACGCCCAACCAGGGCCTCGGTGCCGAGATGATCGCCGAGCAGTGGGGCTTCGACCGCACCGCGCTCGACGAGTTTTCGCTGGTATCACACGAAAAGGCCGCTGCGGCACAGGATTCGGGCGCGTTCGACGACCAGATCGTGGGCATCAAAGATCAGGACGGCAACGTGGTGCTCAAGGACGAGGGCATCCGCCGCGGCACCACGATGGAGAAGATGGCGTCGCTGAAGCCGGCCTTCAAGGAGGACGGGGTGATCCACGCCGGCAACTCCTCGCAGATCACCGACGGCTCGGCGGCACTCTTGTTCATGTCGGCGGAGAAGGCGAAGGAACTAGGCCTCACGCCAATCGCCAAGGTGCACACCGCTGTACTGGCGGGCGCCGACCCGGTGATCATGCTGACGGCGCCCATCCCGGCGACGCAGAAGGCGCTCAAGAAGTCCGGCCTCTCGATCGGCGACATCGGGGCGTACGAGGTCAACGAGGCTTTCGCGCCCGTGCCGCTGGCGTGGCTGAAGGACATCGGGGCCGACGAGAAGAAGCTCAACCCCCACGGTGGCGCCATCGCGCTGGGCCACCCGCTCGGCGGATCGGGGGCGCGGTTGATGACGACGCTGCTGTACCACATGCGGGACAAGGGAATTCGCTACGGCCTGCAGACGATGTGCGAGGGCGGCGGCCAGGCCAACGCCACCATCGTGGAACTGTTGTGAGCCAAGGGGACAACGGCCAACCGGGAGCGCTCGTCGAGCGCCGCGGCAACGTGATGGTGATCACCATCAACCGGCCGGAGGCCCGCAACGCGGTCAACGCGGCCGTCAGCATCGCCGTCGGGGACGCGCTCGAGGAAGCCCAGCACGACCCCGACGTAAGGGCGGTGGTGATCACCGGCGCCGGCGACAAGTCGTTTTGCGCCGGCGCCGACCTGAAGGCCATCTCGCGCCGGGAGAACCTGTATCACCCCGATCACGGCGAGTGGGGCTTTGCCGGCTACGTGCATCACTTCATCGACAAGCCCACGATCGCGGCGGTCAACGGCACCGCGTTGGGCGGTGGCACCGAGCTCGCGCTGGCCAGCGACCTGGTGGTCGCCGATGAGCGGGCCAAGTTCGGGTTGCCGGAGGTCAAGCGCGGGCTGATCGCGGCCGCCGGTGGCGTCTTCCGGATCATGGACCAGCTGCCCCGCAAGGTGGCGATGGAGCTGTTGATGACCGGCGAGCCGATCACCGCGGCCGACGCCCTCGGCTGGGGCCTGATCAACCGGGTCGTCGGCCCGGGGGAGGTGCTCGACGCCGCGCTGGCGCTGGCCGCGCGGGTGACGGCCAACGCGCCGCTGTCGGTGCAGGCCAGCAAGCGCATCGCCTACGGCGTCGACGACGGCGTCATCACCGGCGACGAGCCGGGCTGGGAGCGGACCGTGCGCGAGATGCGCGTCCTGATCAGGTCCGAGGACGCCAAGGAGGGACCCCTCGCGTTCGCCGAGAAGCGGGAACCGGTCTGGCAGGCGCGCTAGAGAGTGTTACGCGAGCAGACGCAAAAGCCCCCGACACGCCGAGGCGTGGGGGGCTTTTGCGTCTGCTCGCGGTACCTGCGTCAGTGGGCCAGAACGTTCACGGCCCGGCCGAACACGGCGGGCAGCGTCGCCGACGCCGGCACGATGGCGCGCCGCAGCAGCGGCGGCGCGCTGGCCAGCACCAGCCCCCGGGTGAGCAGCCGGTAATTGCGGGTGACCCGATGCCACGCGGCCTCGTACGACGACGGCGCATCGCGGGCGATGGCGTCCACCGCCGCGGCCGCCTGCTTGACCGCGAGGCTGATGCCCTCGCCGGTCAGCGCGTCCTCGTAGCCGGCGGCGTCGCCGACCAGCAGCACCCGCCCCGCGACTCGACGGGACACCACCTGACGCAGCGGGCCGCAGCCGCGGGCCTGCCCGCGCGGTGCGCCCTCCAGGTGACGGGCCAGCCACGGGAACCAGGCCAGGTCGGGCCGCCCGCCGGACAGGATCGCCACGCCGACCAGATCGGGCTCCACCGGCGTCACGTACGCCTCACCCCGGCGGGACCAGTGCACCTCGACGAACTCCGACCACGCCGGCACCTTGAAGTGCCACCGCACGCCGTGGCGGCGCGGCGTTCCCGCGGTGGCTTTGATGCCGACGGCGCGCCGCACCGCCGAGTGCAGCCCGTCGGCGCCCACCAACCATCTCGCGCGCACGCCCGCGGCGGTCACGCCGTGCGCGTCCTGCTCGACGCTGGTCACCCGCGCCCGAATCCATTCGGTGTCTTCCTCTTTGGCCCGCGCCGCCAGCGCGGCGTGCAACGTGGTGCGCCGCACGCCCCGGCCCGGCCCTCCGCGAAACAGCGCCTCCGCCCGCCGACGCTCGCTGACATAGGCGATGCCGCGAAACGGCATGCCGGCCGGGTCCACCCCGAGCGACGTCAGCTCGGCCAAGCCGCCGGGCATCAGCCCCTCACCGCACGCCTTGTCGACGGGACCCTCCCGCGGCTCCGCGACGATCACCGAAAGCCCGAGCCGCCGAGCGTGTAACGCGGTCGCGAGGCCCCCGGGGCCGCCGCCGACGATCAGCAGATCGGTGTCGTAGGTCATGACGTGTAGCCCAGGGCCGAATTCTCCACGTGCAGACGCACCCCGAGCAGCGCCGCGTTGGCCAGCGTGAAGACGGCCGCGGTCAGCCACGCCGTGTGCACCAGCGGCAGCGCGAACCCTTCGGCCACCACCGCGACGTAGTTGGGGTGGTGCAGCCACCGGTAGGGGCCCTGCCGCACCAACGGGGCATCCGGCAGCACGATCACCCGGGTGTTCCACCGCGGCCCCAGCGTCGTGATGCACCACCAGCGCAGCACCTGGCTCAGCGCCGCGATGGCCAGCATCGGCCAGCCCAGCCACGGAAGGAACGGCCGGTGCAGCGCCCACGGCTCGATGAGGCAGCCGAGCAGCAGCGCGGTGTGCAGGACGACCATCACGGGGTAGTGCGACTGGCCAACTTCCTTGGCGCCCTGGGCAAAAGACCACTGCGCGTTGCGTTTGGACACCACCAGCTCCGCGACCCGCTCGATGGCGACCGCAAGGATCAGCAGGTAATACATAGCTCTATCCGGCCCTACCAGCTCAGCAGGACGAATTCGGCGGAGAAGCCCGGTCCCATCGCGATCATCAGCCCGATCGAACCCGGCGACGGTGGGTCGGCCATGGTGGCGTGCAGTATATCAAGTACCGAAACCGACGAGAGGTTTCCGTTGTTGCGCAACGAGTTTCTGGTGACCGCGAGCGCATCCGGCGGCAGCTCCAACACGGCTTCGACCGCGTCGATCACCTTCGGGCCGGCGGCGTGCAACAACCACGTCGAGACGTCCGTGGTGGCCAGCCCGTGGTCGGCCAGGAACGCGCGGATGTCGTCGCCCACGAACTTCTCGACGATGGTCGAGATCTCGGCGGACAGCACGATTCCGAACCCGTTGCTGCCGATGTTCCAGCCCAGCACGTCCTCGGTGTCCGGGTAGGTCCGGCTGCGGGTGGCCAGCACCTTCGGCCCCGCCGCTGCCCGGTCGGCCCCGGTCGCGACGACGACGCCGGCGCCGTCCCCAAACAGGCTGGAAGCGACCAGGTTTGGGATCGAATTGTCCTGCCGCTGCACGGTCAGCGAGCACAGCTCGACCGCCAGCAGCGCCGCCACCTCGTCGGGAAACGCGCGCAGATAGTCGTGCACGCGGGCCATGCCGGCCGCACCGGCCACACAACCCAGGCCGAACAGCGGGATGCGTTTGACGTCCGGGCGCAACCCGATCCGCGTCGCCAGCCGCGCCTCCAGCGACGGCACGGACAACCCGGTCACCGTCGTCGAGAAGACGGCGTCGACCTCCGACGGCTCGATCTTCGCCTGGTCAAGCGCGTCGAGCATCGCCTGCTCGGCCAGGTCGAGGGCGATTTCGATGTAGGCGTCGTTCGCCTCGGTGAAGCCGCTCAGCTTGCCGTACCGCGACAGCGGCAGCGCGATGTTCCTGAACTCCACCCCGCTGCTGAGCGCGAAACGCCGGAACTCCGGACCGGCGAAGTCGGTCAGCGCCCCGATGGTTTCGTCCTGCGTGTAGCGGTTCGGTGGGAATGTGACGGCGACGCCCGCGATGGACGGGTCCGCTGTTGGTTGTTTGGTGCTCAGGCGTGTGGAACTGCCCCCGGTGATCTCCTCCATGTGGGGGTCACGGTGCGGACGGCGCATCGGTTCAAAAGTCTGGCTAGTGTCGGGGTATGCGGATCTTGGTCACCGGCGCCACCGGCTATGTCGGATCGCGTCTGGTCACTGCGCTGCTGGGGGATGGGCATCAGGTCGTGGCGGCCACCCGAAACCCGAAGCGCCTCAAGCGTTTAGGTTGGTTCGACGACGTCACCCCGGTCACCCTCGACGCGTCCGATCCGGCGTCGGTGCGGGCGGGCCTGGCGGCTGCGGGCCCGGTGGACGCGCTGTATTACCTGGTGCACGCCATCGGCCAGCCCGGCTTCCGCGACGCCGACAGGGCGGCGGCCCACAACCTCGCGGTGGCGGCCCGCGACGCCGGCGTGCGGCGCATCGTCTACCTCGGCGGCTTCGTGCCCGCCGACGAGGCGCTGTCCGAGCACCTGACCAGCCGGGCCGAGGTGGCCGAGGCCCTGACGGTCGAGGACGGGCCCGAACTGGTGTGGCTGGGGGCGGCGATCATCATCGGCGCCGGGTCGACGTCCTTCGAGATGATGCGCTACGTCGGCGACCGGTTCCCGCTCATTCCCATACCGAGCTGGATGGACAATCCGATCGACCCGATCTCCATCCGTGACGTGCTGCACTATCTCGTCGCCGCGGCGGACCCGAGCCGGGTGCCCGCGGGCGCCTACGACATTTCCGGTCCCACCACCACCACCTACCGCGGGCTGCTCAAGACGTATGCGCGCGTCTCCCGCAGGTGGCATGCCCCCGTCCCGGTCGGCAGGGTCGACACCGCGCTGGCGTCGCTGGTCACGGGCGTCGCCCTGCCGGTGCCTCCGGGACTGGCCGCGGACCTGGTCGAGTCGCTGGACCATCCCATGGTGGCGTCCGTCAGCGGCCTGCGCGACCGCGTGCCCGACCCGCCCGGGGGGCTGCTCGGCATCGAGGATGCCATCGCCCTGGCGTTGGCCGGGTCGGGGTGCCGGCCCCGGCCCGTCAACGCGTTGATCGATCCGCACCAGCTGGCCGACAGCGATCCCGCGTGGGCCGGCGGCGACGCGCTGCGCATCCGCCGGCTCGCCCGCGCCGTCACCCCGGCCGTCGCGCGGCCCACCCTGCGGCTGGTCAACAGCGTCCCCGGCCCGGTCGCGGGGGCGCTGCGCACCGGCCTCGACCTGCTGTTCGCCCTGAACGCCAAGGTGCGGCCGGCATGAGCCAGTCGACCGCCCCATACCGGACCGGCGTCTTCTCGGAGTTCCGGCGCGCGATCACCAACGTCGCGGTGCCGTGCAACGAACCGCCCGGCGTGGTGCGGCGCCGGCGCGTCGTCGTCGCGATCACGCTGGTGATCGGCGCCGCGGTGGTCGGGTTGTCGTTGCGCCGGCACCCGGGCGAGTCGAGCTTCTACTGGCTGACATTGGTGCAAGCGGCGGTGTGGATCGCCGGCGGGTTCCTCTCGGGCCCGTTGCACCTGGGGGGCATCTGCTGGCGCGGCCGCAACCAACGGCCGGTGATCACGGGCACGACCGTCGGGCTGTTGCTCGGCGGCGCCTTCCTGGTCGGCGGGCTGATCGCCCGGGAGATACCCCCCGTTGCGGCGCTGATCACCCGGGTGCTGCTCTTCGCCCACCACGGCTACCTGCCGTTCATCGTGGCGATCACCCTGATCAACGGCATCGCCGAGGAGATCTTCTTCCGCGGCGCGCTCTACACCGCGCTGGGCCGGCACCGGCCGTTGCTCATCTCGACGCTGCTCTACACCTGCGCGACCCTGGCCAGTGGCAACCCGATGCTGGGGTTCGCGGCGGTCATCCTCGGGGCGGTCTGCGCCGTGGAGCGCCGGGCCAGCGGCGGGGTGCTGGCGCCGGTGCTGACCCACTTCGTGTGGGGCCTGATCATGGTGCTCGCCCTGCCCCCGCTGTTCGGCGTCTGACCGCGGCGGCGACATCGCGCGCCAGCGCGCGCAGCGCGGCAATCCGCAACGGCCGCACGGCAATCCAATACAGCCGCCCCGGGAGGCCGCGCGGCACGAAGATCGCCCGCTGCGTGTATACGCTGCCCCCGCCGTGCCGGGGCGCGACGCTGACCTCGAGCCACCCCTGGCCCACCGAGCGCGCCCCGGAGCGCAGTCGCAGCCGGCGGCCGGGTTCGCGCTGCTCCACGCTCCAGTCCCGGAACGGGCGGCGTCGGGCGATCGCCTCCTCGGCGGCCCCACAGACCTCGCCGGCTTCGGCGGCGACCTCGGCGGTCCGCACGTCGGAGTGGATGATCTCGCCGGCCCAATCCGGGTCACTGGGCAGCGGCTCGGCGGGGTCCGAGTCGAGCGACGCCCAGGTGGCCTTGGTCAGGCCGCGCGTCCCCCGGTCGAGCGCCAATTCGACGGCTCGGCGGTAGCTCGTCAGGCCGCCCGCCGGCGGCGCGATGATGCCGTCGATGCCCGAATTGCGCATCACGGCGTCGCATTCCAGCGATTCGATCAGCGGGCGCGCCAGCCCGGGCGGGATCGGCGTGACGGCGCCGATCCACAGGCTCGCGATCGTCGGGGTCAGGAAGGGCAGCACGATCAGATAGCGCCGCCCCAAACCCGCGACGTCGGCGTAGACGCGCATCATGTCGCCGTACTCCAAGACGTCGGGGCCGCCGATGTCCCACGTCCGCGAGGACGGCACGGGTGCCGTTGCGGAGGCCGCGAGGTAATACAGCACGTCGCGTGCTGCGATGGGCTGGATCCGGTTGTGCACCCACTTCGGCGTGGTCATCACGGGCAACCGGTCGGTGAGGTGGCGGATCAGCTCGAACGACGCGGAACCCGACCCGACGACCACCCCGGCCTGCAGCACCACCGTCTCGATACCGGAGTCGATGAGCGCCTGGCCGACGGCAGCGCGCGATTCGAGGTGCTCGGACAGCCTGCGGCCCTCGGGGTGCAGCCCGCCCAGATACACCACCCGTCGTACCCCGGTGCGGCGTGCGGCGGTCACCACGTTGCGCACGGCGCGGTCCTCCTCGGCGGCGAAGTCCTTGGCGCCGCCCATCGAGTGCACCAGGTAGTAGACGACGTCCACGCCGTCGAACGCCGCGATCAGCGACTCGACGTCACCGAGATCACCCCGGGCCACCTCAACCCGCTCGCGCCACGGCACGTTCGCCAGCTTGTCCGGATTGCGCGCCAGGGCACGCACCTGGTTGCCCTCGTTGAGCAGCCGCGGCACCAGCCGCGCGCCGATGTAGCCGGTCGCCCCGGTCACCAGGCAGCGCACCATCGCCCCTCCGTTCCTCGGATCTCTATTCGGAACCCAACGCGAGTAAGGATTGCCGGTTCTGGGGGAGTAAGCCTCTCAGCGGTCGGTGAAGTTGGGGCCGCGGCGCTCCTGGAAAGCCGTTGTGCCCTCCTTGAAGTCGTGCGACACCAGCAGGCGTGACTGGCCTTCGTACTCGCGATCCAGCGCGGCATCCAACTCGGTGAGCGTGGCCGCGTTGATCGCCTGCTTGGTCTTGGCGAACGCCACGGCGGGGCCCGCCAGCAGCCTGCCGATCACCTTGTCCACCTCGGCTTCGAAGTCGTCGGCCGGATAGACCGCGCTGACCAGTCCCCAGGACAGCGCCTCGGTGGCCGGCAGCCGGTCGGGCAGCAGCGCCATCTGCATCGCCCGGATCCGGCCGACCGCGGCCGCGATCAACGCCGACGCGCCGCCGTCGGGCATCAGGCCGATCTTGGTGAAGGCGAGCATGAAAAACGCTGCGTCAGAAGCCAATACGACGTCACAGGCCAGGGCGATGGAAACCCCCACGCCGGCCGCCGGTCCCTGAACCACCGCGACCACGGGGTGCGGCACCGCGGCGATCGCCCGGATCAGTCGGTTGATCTCCAGCACGATTTCGTCCGGCGGGACGCCGCCGCTGCCGGCCATGTCGTCGGCGCTGATGCCGGCCCCCGAACTGAAGCCGCGGCCCGCGCCGCCCAGCCGCACCACCCTGACCGCGGGGTCGGTGGCCGCCCGCTCCAGCGTGTCCGCGATCCCGGTGATCACCGGGACCGTCAGGGAGTTCAGGCTGTCGGGGCGATTGACGGTCACCGACAGCACGCCGTCGGTCAGCGTGACGTCGAGACCCGCAACCGGTGCGAGCGTGGCGATTCCAGAATCCGGCATGCGCCTCACACTACGGCCCCCCTCGTGGCGACCCGCTTCACCCGGCTTCGCCGCGTTCGCGATCACCACCGGCCCCCTCGTGGCGACCCGCTTCACCCGGCTTCGCCGCGTTCGCGATCACCACCCGCCCCCTCGTGGCGACCCGCTTCGCCCGGCTTCGCCGCGTTCGCGATCACCACCGGTGACCGGCCTGCGCGGCCGTCGGGCACGGCTGAGAGGATGCCAACGACGTCAAAGCGGACGAAGGGGCAACATCATGGCTGGACCGCTGCAAGGACTGCGCGTCGTCGAGCTGGCCGGCATCGGGCCGGGGCCACACGCCGCGATGATCCTGGGTGACCTGGGCGCGGACGTGGTGCGCGTCGACAAGCCCTCGGGGCCTTCCGGCGGGGTGGTCAAGGACGCCATGAGCCGCAACCGGCGCATTGTCACCGCCGACCTCAAGTCCGACGAGGGCCGCGAGCTCGTGCTCAGGCTCGTCGCCAAGGCCGACGTGCTGATCGAGGGCTATCGCCCCGGCGTCACCGAGCGGCTGGGGCTGGGCCCCGAGGACTGCGCGAAGGTCAACGACCGGCTGATCTACGCCCGCATGACCGGCTGGGGGCAGACCGGCCCGCGCAGCCAGCAGGCGGGCCACGACATCAACTACATCTCTCTGAACGGGATCCTGCACGCCATCGGCCGGGTGAACGAGCGGCCGGTGCCGCCGCTGAACCTGGTCGGCGACTTCGGTGGCGGCTCGATGTTCCTGCTGGTCGGCATCCTGTCCGCGCTGTGGGAGCGGCACAGTTCCGGCAAGGGTCAGGTGATCGACGCGGCGATGGTCGACGGATCCAGCGTGCTGGTCCAGATGATGTGGCAGATGCGCGCCTCGGGGATGTGGACCGACGTGCGCGGCACCAACATGCTCGACGGCGGCGCGCCCTACTACGACACCTACGAATGCGCCGACGGCCGCTACGTCGCCGTCGGCGCCATCGAGCCCCAGTTCTACGCCGCCATGCTGGCCGGGCTGGGCCTGGACGGCGCCGACTTGCCGCCGCAGAACGACGTCGGCCGCTGGCCCGAGCTGCGGACGATCCTGACCGAGAAGTTCGCCGGGCACGACCGCGACCACTGGGCCAAGGTGTTCGCCGACTCCGACGCCTGCGTGACCCCGGTGCTGGCCTTCGGCGAGGTGCAGACCGAGCCGCACATCACCGAGCGCGACACCTTCTACGAGGTGGACGGGGCCCTGCAGCCGCTGCCGGCGCCGCGGTTCTCCCGCACCGCGCCGGACACGCCGCGCCCGGCCGCGCCCGCGACCGGCATCGAAGCGGTGCTCGAGGACTGGGTATAGTCCCCAACCAACTGGTTGGCTGGACGTGGAGGGAAGGACTCGCATGGAGATCAAGGACTCGGTAGCCGTCGTCACCGGGGGAGCGTCGGGCCTGGGCCTGGCCACCACCAAGCGGCTGCTCGACCGGGGTGCCCAGGTGGTGGTGATCGACCTCCGCGGTGAAGAAGCGGTCCGCGAGCTCGGCGACCGCGCGCGCTTCGCCGAGGCCGACGTCACCGACGAGGCGGCCGTCGCCAAGGCGCTGGACGCCGCGGAGGCGATGGGCCCGCTGCGCATCAACGTCAACTGCGCGGGCATCGGCAACGCCATCAAGACGCTGTCCAAGGACGGCCCGTTCCCGCTGAGCGGGTTCAAGAAGGTTGTCGAGGTCAACCTGATCGGCACGTTCAACGTGTTGCGGCTGGCCGCCGAGCGGATCGCCAAGACCGAGCCGCTCGGAGAGGAGCGCGGCGTCATCGTCAACACCGCCTCCGTCGCCGCGTTCGACGGCCAGATCGGCCAGGCGGCCTACTCGGCGTCCAAGGGCGGCGTCGTCGGCATGACGCTGCCGATCGCGCGCGACCTGGCGCGTGAGCTGATCCGGGTGGTGACCATCGCGCCGGGGTTGTTCAAGACCCCGCTGCTGGGTTCGCTGCCCGAGGAGGCGCAGAAGTCGCTGGGCAAGCAGGTGCCCCACCCGGCCCGGTTGGGTGATCCCGACGAGTACGGCGCCCTTGCCGTCCACATCATCGAGAACCCGATGCTCAACGGCGAGGTCATCCGGCTCGACGGCGCCATCCGCATGGCCCCGCGTTAGGCGGACAAACGAAAGCCCCCCGCGGTGAGCGGGGGGCTTTCGTTCGTAAGCAAGACCAGTGGTTATCGACGGAACCATCGACTGACGGCGGGTTCGGCCATGAGGAGCCGCGCTAATACGCTCATGGCGGTCAGCTCGCCGTCTGCAGCGGGTGCCAGTCTTCGAGCTGCTCCGAGGTCTCGCCTTCCACCAGCATGTCGCCGTGGTAGAGGGCGTCGAAGTCAGCCTTGATGACGTCTGCGCTCGAGTCGTCGATCCACATGACACTGAGCGTATGGGCCGCCTCTAAGGATTCCTTGAGTCACGATTCGGAAAATGGTGGCAATTTACCCGCGGGTAGGTTTCCGGCGGGTAAGGACGGGTCGTCGGGCGCCGTAACCGCCCTGAGCGGCTTAGATGCGGGCCAGTTTCTTGGCGAAATCTTAGGGCGGAGCCAGTTTGAACCATCCGCCCACGCCGAACCGTACTAGTGGGTAAGGTTGTTTTACACCTGTCAGTTACCGCTGATGAGTTCCGCAGACGGGGGCGGTCCAGCGTAGCGGGCACGGCGGCGGGGAGGACCGGGGAATATGTTGCAAGCGATCGCTCGACTGGCCATTGCCGCGCCACGGCGAATCATCGCGATCGCGATCCTCGTCTTCATCGGCGCCGCGATCTTCGGCATACCCGTCGCCAAGAGCCTGTCGCCGGGGGGCTTCCAGGACCCGAACTCGGAATCCGCCCACGCCATCAAAATCCTGACCGACAAGTTCGGCCAGAGCGGTCAGCAGATGCTGATCATGGTGACGTCGCCCGCGGGCGCCAACAGCGAACAGGCGCGCAAGGTGGGCACCGATGTCGCCCGCGACGTGGGTGGGTCGCCGCTGGTGTACAACGTGACCTCGGCCTGGACCGCGCCACCGCAGGCCGCCGCCGACCTGTTCAGCAAGGACGGTAAGTCGGGGCTGATCGTCATCAACCTCAGGGGCGGCGAAAACTACGCGCAGAGCAACGCCCAAACCCTGGCGGACCAATTCGTCCACGACCGCGACGGCGTCACCGTTCGCGCCGGCGGACCGGCCATGCAGTACGCCCAGATCAACAAGCAGAACCAGGATGACCTGGTGTTGATGGAGATGATCGCGCTCCCGCTGAGCTTCCTGGTGCTCATCTGGGTGTTCGGCGGGCTGCTGGCGGCGGCGCTGCCGATGGCCCTCGGGGCGCTGGCCGTCGTCGGCTCGATGACGGTGTTGCGGCTCATCACGTTCACCACCGAGGTGTCGATCTTCGCGCTGAACCTGAGCACCGCGCTGGGCCTCGCGCTGGCCATCGACTACACGCTGCTCATCGTCAGCCGCTACCGCGACGAGTTGGCCGAGGGCAGCGACCCCCACGAGGCGCTGATCCGGACCATGGCCACCTCCGGCCGCACGGTGCTGTTCTCGGCGGTCACCGTGGCGTTGTCGATGTTGGCGACGGTGGCGTTCCCGATGTATTTCCTGAAGTCGTTCGCCTATGCCGGCGTTGCCACCGTGGCCTTCGTCGCGACCGCGTCCATAGTGGTGACCCCGGCCGCGATCGTGCTGCTGGGTTCCCGGCTCGACGCGCTGGACGTGCGCCGGCTGATCCGCCATGCCCTACGCCGCCCCGACCCGCTGCACCGGCCGGTCGAGGAGTGGTTCTGGTATCGGTCCAGCAAGTTCGTCATGCGTCGCTGGGCGCCGATCGGCCTGGGCGTGATGGCACTGCTGCTGTTGCTCGGGCTGCCGTTCTTCTCGGTCAAGTGGGGCTTTCCCGACGACCGGGTGCTGCCGACGTCGGCGTCGTCGCATCAGGTCGGCGACGAACTGCGCACCGGTTTCGCGCACGACTCCGCGACCGCGGTTCCCGTCGTCGTCCCCGACGTCCGCGGGCTGAGCGCGGCGGCCCTGGACACCTACGCCGCCGACCTGTCGCGGGTACCCGACGTATCGGGCGTCTCGGCACCGGACGGGACCTTCGTGGGCGGCAACCGGGTGGGACCGCCGTCCGCGGCCACCGGGCTGGCCGACGGCAGCGCGTTTATGACCGTGAGCAGCACCGCCCCGCTGTTTTCGCAGGCCAATGACACCCAGCTCAGACGGTTGCACCAGGTGCCCGGGCCGGGCGGTCGATCCGTGGAGATGGGCGGGGTCGCGCAGGTCAACCGGGACAGCGTCGACGCGGTGACGGATCGGCTTCCGCTGGTGCTCGGGCTGATGGCCGCCGTGACATTCATTCTGCTGTTCCTGCTCACCGGCAGCGTGGTGCTGCCGGTGAAGGCGCTGATGTGCAACGTGCTCTCGCTGAGCGCGGCGTTCGGGGCGCTGGTGTGGATCTTCCAGGACGGCCACCTCGGCGCGCTGGGCACGACGCCGAGCGGGACGCTGGTGGCGAACATGCCGGTGCTGCTGTTCTGCATCGCCTTCGGGCTGTCGATGGATTACGAGGTGTTCCTGATCTCCCGGATCCGCGAGTACTGGCTGGAGTACCGGCCGGCGAAACCCACCGCCAAAGAGGCGCACGCCGCCAACGACGAGGCGGTGGCGCACGGCGTCGCCCGCACCGGACGGGTGATCACCGCGGCGGCGCTGGTGATGTCGATGTCGTTCGCCGCGCTGATCGCCGCGCACGTGTCGTTCATGCGCATGTTCGGCCTGGGCCTGGTGCTTGCCGTGTTCGCGGATGCGACACTCGTGCGGATGGTCCTGGTTCCCGCGTTCATGCACGTGATGGGCCGCTGGAACTGGTGGGCGCCAAAGCCTTTGGTGTGGGTGCACGAGCGGTTCGGCATCAGCGAGGCGCCCTCCGAGATCGCCCTCCGGGCTGAGCCGGGCGGGGAGCCGGTGCAGCACAACGGGCGCCCGGTCACGGAGTCGGTGACCCGTATTGGCTGACGCGTCGGTTGGAGGTCCGCGTCGGGCCGGGGCGTTCGCCGACCGGGCGCTGGCGTCGGTATTCTGCGGGCACTTGGTGATGGGGCATTGCGGCCGGGACACCAACACGTTGGCGGCATGGGTCGCGGCGCACCGGCCGCGGGAAGGCGCTCGGATATGACGCAGGTAGCGGAGTCGGCGCTCGACCATCCATTCTTCGCGCGCATCTGGCCGGTCGTCGCCGCCCACGAGGCCCCGGCCGTGCGGGCGCTGCGCCGGGAGAACCTGGCCGGCCTGTCGGGCCGGGTCCTGGAAATCGGCGCGGGCGCGGGGACGAACTTCGCCAACTATCCGCCGGCGGTCGAACAGGTGATCGCGGTCGAGCCGGAGCCGCGGCTGGCCGCCCACGCCCGCGCCGCGGCCGCCGTGGCGCCCGTTCCGGTCGCGGTGATCGGGCAGACCGCCGAGGCCTTCAGCGACGCGGAGCCCTTCGACGCGGTGGTGTGCTCGCTGGTGCTGTGCTCGGTGCGCGACCCGGGCGGGGTGCTGCAGCGGGTCTACTCGTTGCTGCGGCCCGGTGGTGAGCTGCGTTTTCTCGAGCATGTGGCCAGCGCAGGCGGTCGGGGACGCGTGCAGCGGCTCGCCGATGCGACGTTGTGGCCGAGGCTGTTCGGCAACTGTCACACCCACCGCGACACCGAGCGCGCCATCATCGACGCGGGGTTCCGGATGGACACGTCGCGGCGGGAATGGACGTTGCCGGTGTGGGCGCCGTTGCCGGTGTCGGAACTGGCGCTGGGCCGGGCGCGTCGGCCGTAGCCTTTACCCGCCGATTTCGCCGAGCCTGCGCTCAGCGCGCGATTTTCTGGACCGACAGCGATCTGTGCGCAGGCTCGATGCGCGTGATCCCCGCGCATCTCCAACGCGCCGGACGATGTCGGGTTCGTGGTCGGTTGCGGTCACCCGGATGACGATCCAGCCGACCCGGGCCAGCGCCTCGCTGCGGCGAATGTCCCATGCATATTGCCAGCGGTCCAGGCGGTGTTGTTCGCCGTCATACTCTGCCGCGACCATGAGGTCCTCCCAACCCATGTCGAGGTAATACACCTGTCCTCCGTGTGCCAGCACGGGAATCTGGGTCGCCGGGCGGGGAAAGCCCGCGCGGATCAACAACAGTCGCAGCCACGTCTCCTTCGGCGACTGTGAACCGGGATCCACCAGCTCCAGCGCCGTTTCCAGCTGCCTGATCCCGCGTGCGCCGCGATGCTGGTCAGCCAGCGCGAGGATTTCGCTCGGTTTCGTTTCGGTCGCCCTCGTCAGCGCATCCAGGCGAGCGATCGCCGTACCGATCGGCGCGCGGCGCCCGATGTCGAAGGCGGTGCGCTCGGCTGTGGTCGCGGGAACGCCCGCGACCAGCCGCGATTCGTGCGGGAGAAGTCGGACGTCGTAGGTCCGCACGCCGCGCGGCGGCCGCGCGTTCGACCACACCAGCTCGACCGGCAGGCACTCGTCCACCCACTTCGAGCCGTGCCACGCCGCCGCGGTCAATCCCGCGAGCACCCCCTGACGGTGTGACCACAGCCAGGCCGCCACCGCGCGTTCGCACAACGTCAGCCGCTGATCGCGCCGAACGTAGACGTCGGGGTACACGGCGCGGAACCCGCCCCGCAGCTGGTGCTTCCGCAGCGTTCCGGCTTTCACTGCCTCGCTGCCGATGAAGGGTTGGTGGCTCGTCATTCCGGCACCTTCGCGGACCGCGCCGACGCATGCGCATCGAAACTGCGCTCAGTGCGCGATGTTGTGGACCAACAGCGATCTGTGCGCAGGCTCGGCGAAGGCCTACTGCAGCAGCGCGGGCAGCCGTTGCAGCAACTCGGGCAGCGCCTGGCTGGCGCCCTCGCGGATGCTGATCGTGGCGGTCGGCGTGAGCGGCGTCGGCTCGGGATTGACCTCGACGACGACCGTGCCACGGGACAGCGCCAGGTCCGGCAGGCCCGCGGCCGGGTAGACGATCGCCGAAGTGCCCACCACGACCATCACGTCGGCGGACTGCGTCGCCTCGACCGCGCGCTGCCACGGCTCGTCGGGCAGCGGCTCACCGAACCACACGATGTCAGGCCGGATCAGGCCGCCGCAGTGGCACACCGGTGGTTCGACCTCCAGGGTCGGCTCGGACAGCCGGGGAAGCGGACCCGTGTAATCCATATCGCAACGGTCGCAACGGAATTCGAAGAGGCTGCCGTGCAGGTGGTGCACCGCGGCGCTGCCTGCGCGCTCGTGCAGGTCGTCGACGTTCTGGGTGACGACGGTGACCTCGGCGTGGTCCTGCCAGGCGGCGATCGCGCGGTGCCCGGGGTTGGGTTCGACGTCGGCGACCAGGTAGTGGCGCCACAGATACCAGCCCCAGACCCGCTCGGGGTTCTTGCGCCACCCTTGCGTGCTGGACAGCTCGTAGGGATCGAAGCGCGCCCACAGTCCGTTCTTGTCGTCACGGAATGTCGGCACTCCGCTTTCCGCGGAGATCCCCGCGCCGCTGAGCACAGTTACTCGCATCCCACAAAGATAGTCGTGCTTGGGACATACTGAAGACGTGGAGCTGCGGGACTGGCTGAAGGTCGATGTCAAGGCGGGCAAACCGCTGTTTGACCAGCTCAGAACCCAGGTCATCGACGGCGTCCGGGCCGGCGCGCTGCCGCCCGGTTCCCGGCTCCCGACGGTGCGCGACCTGGCGGGTCAGCTCGGCGTCGCGGCAAACACCGTGGCCCGCGCCTACCGCGAGCTGGAGTCCGCGGCGATCGTCGAAACGCGCGGGCGCTTCGGCACTTTCATCTCGCGCTTCGATCCCACCGACGCGGCGATGGCCGCCGCGGCCAGGGAGTACGTCGACGTGGCGAAGGCGTTGGGGCTGACCAAGTCCGACGCGATGCGCTACCTCACCAACGTGCCCGACGACTGAGCGCGCTTGGCGCGCCGGGCTTTAGCGCAACACCTTGGCCAGGGTGCGCAGGTTGCGGGTCGTCGTCGAGGACTTGTAGCGCGGCTTGCCCATCGTCTTGCCGATCGTGCTGTCCAGCGTGTTGCCCTTGGGCACCTGCCAATAGAGCGCGCCGTCGCCGCGGGCGATCTTCTCGTCGGAGCCCGCGCCCTTGTCGAGCCCCGCGAGCTCGTCGAGCACCGCTTCGTCGGCGACGAAGGTGACGTAGGACTGGTAGCCGTCGACCTCGCGCTCGAAGGGATAGGCGCCGACGACGCCGCGCACGGTGCCGATGTCGTACACCAGCACCCACGCGTCGTAGCCGAACGTCGCGCGCAGCGCGGCTTCGGCCTTCTTGCGCACGGCGGCCGCCCCGGCCGACGCCTCCAGCAGCACGTTGCCGCTGGCCAGGATCGTGCGGACGTTGGCGAATCCGGCGTCGGTCAACGCCCTCGCGACCTCGGCCATCTTGAGGTTGACGCCGCCGACGTTGACGCCCCGCAGGAACGCCGCGTATGTGGTCATACCCCGATTTCACCACGACGTAGGCTCTCTCCCATGGGACGCCAAGTCTTCGACGACAAGCTGTTGGCCGTGATCAGCGGGAACTCCCTCGGCGTGCTGGCCACCATCAAACGCGACGGGCGACCCCAACTGTCGAATGTCAGCTACCACTTCGACCCGCGGGAAATGGTAGTGCGGGTGTCCATCACCGAGCCCCGCGCCAAAACCCGCAACCTGCGCCGCGACCCGCGGGCCTCGATCCTGGTCGACGCCGACGACGGATGGTCGTACGCCGTCGCGGAGGGCACCGCGGATCTGACGCCCCCGGCCGCCGCCCCCGGCGACGACACCGTCGAGGCGCTGATTGCCTTGTATCGCAACATCGCCGGGGAGCATCCCGACTGGGACGACTTTCGGCAGGCGATGGTCACCGACCGCCGGGTCCTCATGACGCTGGGGATCTCGCACGTCTACGGCATGCCGCCCGGCAAGCGCTAAAACCGCGAGCCGGGCCGCACATTGCAGGCTAGGCTGCCGTCATGGCCGAATCTGACCCCCAACAAGCGGACGACACGAAGCGCAAGTTCCGCGAAGCCCTCGATCGCAAGAAGGCCAAGTCGGCGGGCGCATCCGATCACAAGGACGGCGGCGACAAGCACACGCGGGCGCACGGTCCGCTGGAAAGCCGCCGCGAATTCCGCCGCAAGAGCGGGTAGGGGTTGCGCTAAAGCCGCTGCGGTTCAACCCGAGGGCGATGCGAACAGGCCGATCGACGGGTCGGCTTGGCCCGGTTCGCCGCGCAGGCTGCCCCGCGTGCTGGGGTGTCCGAAGTCCACCCGGGACGGGTCGTTGCGGTATGCCCAGTCCGCGACGATGGTGCGCTGGCGGAACTTCCAGCGGCCGTCGTGTTTCGCGTAGCCGTCCAGGTAGCGACCGCCGATGATCACGTCCAGGTCGTGTTCGGGACCGGCGAAGGTGTGAAACACCAGGCAGTAGATCTCGCCGCGGGCCGTGTCGCCCTCGATCACGAAGTTCGTCGTCGTGACGTTGTGTTGGGAGACACGCACATACGGTTCGGCGGCCCGCAGTTGCGCGATGAACTGTTCGACGCCGCCCGTCGAGAACGAGCCGTGCGAGTCCGTCGCGTCGGGGTGGTACAGGCCCCGGAGCGCTTCGTAATCGGCGCGGTCGACGGCCCGGCAATAGGCATTGACGAGCCGGTGCAGTTCGTCTCGGGCCAGCATCAGTGTCAACTCGGCTTCATCCACCAGGTAAGTGTCGAACCATTGGGCCCCGGTCGTAGGGTGTTCAGCGGAAGGAAGGTCGTTGAGAGTGAAACTTTGCCTTGCCCAAGACCCGGCCGCCGACGCGCTGCTGGACGACGACCCGTTCGCATTGCTGGTCGGCATGCTGCTCGATCAGCAGGTGCCGTTCGAGACGGCGTTCGCCGGCCCGAAGAAGATCGCGGACCGGATGGGCGGCCTGGACGCGGGACAGATCGCCGCGTACGACCCGGACAAGTTCGCCGCGCTGTGCGCGGAAAGGCCTGCGGTGCACCGCTTTCCGGGATCGATGGCCAAACGGATCCAGGCCCTGGCGCAGATCATCGTGGACCGCTACGACGGCAACGCGGCCGGGTTGTGGACGGCCGGTGACCCCGACGGGCCCGAGCTGCTGCGGCGGCTCAAGGGGTTGCCCGGTTTCGGTGAGCAGAAGGCGAAGATCTTCCTGGCACTGCTGGGCAAGCAGTACGGCGTGACGCCGGCGGGCTGGCGGGAGGCGGCCGGCGACTTCGGCAAGGCCGGCACCCACCTGTCCGTCGCCGACATCGTCGACGCCCGTTCGCTGGGCGAGGTGCGGTCGTATAAGAAGCAGATGAAAGCAGCAGCGAAGGGAAAGGCGGCAACGTGAAGACACACATAACGTGTCCGTGCGGCGAAGCCATCGTCGGCAAGGACGAGGACGAACTGGTCGAGCTGACCCAGGCCCACCTTGCCAGCGCCCATCCGGGCCTCGAGTACGACCGCGACGCCATTCTGTTCATGGCGTACTAGCCGCCGTCGGCGGCCGACAGCTGACGCAGGGCGCGCAGGAACGCGCGACGATCGTCGGCCGACAACTTCCCCAGCCAGCGCTCCTCGCCGCGCTGGATGTCTTCCTGCGTGGCGTCTTTGGCGGCCCGGCCCGCCTCGGTGAGCGCGAGCAGCCGCACCCGCCGGTCGTCCGGGTCGGGGTGGCGCTCGATGTAGCCCCGGCTCTGCAACTCGTCGAGGGTGGGGATGATGCGCGTCTTGTCCGCCCCGATCGCCTCGGCCAGCGCGGCCTGGGTGCGGACCGGCGAGCGGTCGAGCGCGTTCAGCACGATATAGCCCCACATCGACAACCCGTGCGCTTCCAGCACGGGGACCTCGGCGGCGATCATTTCGCGAACGAGCGGCCCCATCATCGCCGCGAGGTCGGGACGCCGTGCCCTCGGAGCCATGCCGGAAGCGTAGCGTTGACAGATAATAAGCGCAGGCTTATCGTCTACGAATGCATACTATTTCGGATGTTCGACCATTCCACCGGGCCGCCATACAGGCGTCCGTCGACGTCGTCGCGGCCGTCACCCGCGAGGATCTGCGCCGCCCGACGCCCTGCGCGGGCTGGAACCTGCTCGACCTGCTCTCCCACATGACCGCAGAGCACCACGGGTTCGCCGCGGCCGCACGCGGCGGCGGCGACAGCCCGGCCGTGTGGGCTCCGGACCGCGTCGCCGGCGACGTCGCGGCCGATCCCGGCGGCACCTATGCCGCGGCCGCCGCCGAGGTGCTCGATGCGTTCACCGCAGACGGGGTGCTCGACGCGACCTTCGCGTTGCCCGAGTTCGGCCCCGGGGCGAGATTTCCCGGGGCGATAGCGATCGGCTTTCACTTCGTGGACTACGTGGTGCACGGCTGGGATGTCGCGCGGAGCGTCGGCATCCCGTTTGCGCTGCCGGACGAGGTCCTGGCCGCCGTGCTACCCCTGGTCTTCGTCATTCCGGATGGCGATTACCGCACCACGGCGGGCGCGCCGTTCCGCCCGGCCGTGGCCGCGCCCGACGGCGCGGCCGACCTCGACCGCATTCTCGCCCACCTCGGCCGCTCACCCGGCTGGAAACCCTGACGGCACAAGCGAATACGCTACGGCACCACCGTCGAGCCGATGGTGGGCATGAACTGACACTGCTTTTCCTTGGTGGTGACCTGGCCGAAGATCGTCGACATGATGCTGCCCGAGCCGGTGTCGACGATCGCGGTCAACGTCGTCGGCCCGTCGCCGTTGATGTCGGTGCGCGGCTTGAGCGTGACCGTCCCGGACTTGCCGGTGGTCAGGTTCACCCAGGTGACGTTCAACGGCAGCTTCTGCACCTCGGCGGGCCCGGGCGTGCCGACCGCGGTGAACACATATGCGGTCTGGCCGGGCCCCGGCCCCGGGGTCGGAATCTTGGCCGGCCCCGCCACCGAGAGCGCGGTCGCGATCGAACTACTGCCGTCCGCAAGGCAATTGGTGCCGATCGAGGGATACATGAAGTCCTGCGTGGGCGGGGCGTCCGGGCCGAACTCCGGCGTCGCGGCCGGCGCCGGGCCCGGCGCCGGAGCGGGGGCCGGTGCCGGTCCCGGATCAGCGGCCGGCCCGGCACCGGGCGCGGGGCC
>NZ_LZJH01000017.1:0-516 GCF_001666745.1 Mycobacterium sp. E2699
CTGGCCAAGGCCAAGGTCCTGGTCAAACGCCTGGTCTGCATCGAAGACTTCGGCGACATCGACATCCTGATCACCGACAAGACCGGCACGCTGACGGAGGGCCGCATCCGCCTGGTCGGCGCGGTCGATCCGGCCGGTGCGCCGGCCGAGCCGGTCCGGCGGCTCGGGTTGCTGGCCACCGACGTCGACCCGGAATCCGGTGTGGTGAGCGCCAATCCGCTCGACGCCGCGCTGTGGGACTCCCCGCAGCCACAGCAACTGGTGGGCGGCGCGGTGCGCCGCGTCGCGCTGCTGCCGTTCGACCACGAGCGGCGCGCGACGTCGGTGTTGGTCGACGACGACGGCAACCGCCTCCTCGTCGTCAAGGGCGCCCCCGAACAGGTCCTGGACCGGTGCGACGGGACGCCGGCGGCCGCGGATGCGACCCTGGCGGACTTGTTCGCCGCCGGACGGCGGGTGGTCGCCGTCGCCACCCGCCCGGCCGCCGAGCTGACGGAGCTCACCGCCGACGACGAA
>NZ_LZJH01000018.1:0-788 GCF_001666745.1 Mycobacterium sp. E2699
ATCCTGCTGGCCGGCACCGCGATCGTCTCCTACTTTCTCGGCGACAGCATGCAGGCGATCATCATCGGCGTGATCCTGGCGGCCAGCATCGGCTTGGGGTTCGTCAACGAGTATCGGGCCGAGCGGGCCGCCGCCGACCTGCACGCGGCCGTGCACCACAACGCCGTGGTGCGCCGCGACTCGAAGTTCGTCACGATCGGCGTCACCGACCTGGTGCCCGGTGACGTGGTCCGCCTGTCGCTGGGCGAGGCCGTGCCCGCCGACGTCCGGCTGATCGACGTCACCGGCCTGGAATGCGACGAGAGCATCCTGACCGGCGAGTCGACGGGCTCGGAGAAATCGCCGCAGCCTGTGCCGGCCGGCGCCGAGCTGGCCGAATCGACCGACCTCGCTTTCATGGGCACCATCGTGAGCGCCGGGGAGGGCACCGGGGTGGTGTACGCCACCGGCAGGGATGCCGAATTCGGCCGCATCGCAGCGGGTTTGGACAAGCGCCAACCCGAGACCGATTTCCAGGTGGGGCTGCGCCGGTTCTCCTACCTGCTGCTGCAGGTCGCGATCGCGCTGATGGTGGTCATCCTGGTCAGCAACCTGCTGCTGCACAAGCCGATCATCGATTCGGTGCTGTTCTCGCTGGCGATCGCGGTCGGCATCACGCCGCAGCTGATGCCCGCGGTGGTCAGCACCGGCCTGGCGACCGGCTCGCGGCAACTGGCCAAGGCCAAGGTCCTGGTCAAACGCCTGGTCTGCATCGAAGACTTCGGCGACATCGACATCCTGATCACCGA
>NZ_LZJH01000019.1:0-15342 GCF_001666745.1 Mycobacterium sp. E2699
GCCCCCACCCACCGTGGCGCCCTACCCCGGACCCACCGGCGAACGCGCCGACTGGTGGTGGTACGACCCCTTCCAACCCCAACCACCACCATCCAACAACTAACGTAGCGAATCTGAAACACGCTGGGGCGTAGAAGATTTGGATTGCGTTACCTGGCCGACAACCAGGCCCGCTCCGCCATGCTCACCCCAATCACCGGCTAGTCTTGGACCGGATTCGACGCTGATGGGACAGACTGATCGCCAGTGTGACTCGGTGACGCGGTTGCCGCTGTCCTGGGCTAGCACCAGGCGGCGACGCTGCGCTGTCCAAGGAATCGAACGGCAGCGCTGCACCTCAGTCGCTGGAGGCTGAACTCGCCTCGGCAATGGCTCTCCCCGCCAGTTCCGCAAGCGGGGTAACGAAAAGTTCGAGTTGGATGTTATCGGGATCGCGGAATACCAGGGTGGGCCCGTACGACATATCAGCGATACCTGACTGCGGTACGCCCTTCGCCTCCAGGTGTGCTGCCCATCGCTGCAGTTCATCTCGATCGGCAACCTGAAAAGCGAGGTGATCAAGGCCTATGCGCCGTTCGTCGAACGAACCGCTCTCCGGTACGTCGTGAGTCATTACTGACACGGTTAGACCCGCGGGGTGCATCAGAGTGATGACATCAAAGCTGTCGCCACGCCAACGCGATACAGGCGTGAAGCCCATGACTTCCTGCCACCACGCTGCGGCTCGCTCACGATCCGAGACGGTCAAATCGATATGGGAGAAGCCCTTGAGTTCTGGCATTACGGCCTCCATCCTGTAGCCCGCCTCTCACCGAGCGCCTCTGCTCCGGAAGAGGCATTCACCTATGGCGTTCGAGTTCTGCTCGGGCCTGGTCGATTTGGTCGTAGGCGTACGTCACCATCTCGGCGACCGTCATCGCCTCACCCTTGCGGGTGAGCGATTCGTAGGTTTGGTCGCCTAGGACATCGCGGAGGTGGGTGATCGCGGTGGTGATTTCGGGGAACCCCGTTGCGGCGAGGGGACTGAGCGCGAACCCGGCGATGGTGGCCGCCGGTTCGTAGCGTCCGAGCCGGTCGAAAACAACGGCGAGGACGGCCAGCGGGACCCGGATCGTGGTGGTGTCGCCCGCATCGTGGAAGTTGCGGATCGCCACAGTCAGGTGATCGAGCGCGGCCAGCGTGTCGCCGTGTTCGGCCTCAAGTAGGGCCAGACCGGGCACCAGGGATGACGCGTTGATGCGGTTGCCGCTGTCTTGAGCGATCACCAGACCCCGGCGGAGGGCGTCAAGCGCCGCGACGGGATCTGCGTCACGGAAAGCGCCGCCGTAGGCTGTGAGCGCCCACGCGAGCACGTGCGGGTTGCCTGTTGCCTCTGCAGCTTCGATGAGGCCATCCGCGCAATCCATCGCCTCCCCACGGGCACCGGCCACTGCAAGGGCGCCAACCAGCCATGCACGGAGGTACACCGGGGCATCGCGGCGGCGTGCGAGCTGGGCGCCGCACCACTCGGCCAACCGCTCGGGCTGCCCGATGGCTAGGTAGACAGATCCAAGAAAGGCTTCGATGCCGTACGGCAGCCCATCGCGGGCCCTGCCCAGAACGATCTGCCCGGCGTCGGCGTAGCCGACAGCCGCCTCGATCTGTCCGGTCGTGAAGCACCACGATGCAACTGCGTACAGGAACGCCAGCCGCGGGTGCTCAGCGACGCGGGCGGGCTCGATCAGCTCTTCAGCCCACGCTGCCGGCTCAAAGGTTTGGACCCCAGCACCGAGCCACCCCGCATAGCTGGCGATGGTGGCGGCGACATCCAGGTCGCCGTGGTCGGCGGCCCACCGAAACGCGGTGCGCAGGTTGGCCAGCTCGATATTGAACCAGTCGTAGGCCTCGCGCTGCCGGGGGCTGTCCCACAGCGCCATGATGTCGGCTTCGCATCCTGCGAAGTACCGCGAGTGGGCGGCCCGAATCTCGGCCGCTTCGCCGCGCGCAACGAGTTGTTCCTCGGCGAACTGGCGGATCGTTTCCAACATGGAAAACCGGGTCCGCCCCGAATACCGGTCGGCGACCAGCAGCGACTTGCGCACCAAGGCATCGAGCAGGTCTAAAGTAGTGAATTCGTCATCGAAACCAGCTACGGCGCAGGCGCTTTCGAGGCCGAACCCGCCGGAGAACACCGAACACCGCTCCAGCAGAACCTTTTCCGGCTCGTCGAGCAGGTCGTAGGACCACGCCACGGCATGCCTCAGCGTTTGGTGGCGCGACAGGCCACGCCGCGATCCGACCAGCAGCCGGAACCGCTGATCGAGACGATCACGCAGCTCGATCACGGTCATCGACGCCATCCGAGAAGCGGCCAACTCGACGGCCAACGGGATGCCGTCGAGTCTGCGGCAGATTTCCACTACCGCATCCGCATCTCGAGACTGCGGCAACGAAAAGTCCGACACCACACTTTGGGCGCGGTCGATGAACAAGTCCACTGCGGCGGATTCGATTCCGGAATTGACATCGAGCGACGGGACGCGCCATAGCTGTTCGTCGCTGACCCCCAATCCTTCGCGGCTGGTCGCGAGAATTGTGACGGTCGACGAGGCGGCGAGGATAGCCTCGATTAGCTCGGCGACGCTATCGACGACGTGCTCGCAGTTGTCCAACACCAGCAGCCGGACCCTGCCCTCCAAGGCAGCCGCGACGCTGTCTGCCATGCTCTTCCCGGGTTGCTGGATGATGCCCAGCACCGCGGCCACCGCGTCGGGCACCGCAGCGGGATCAGTGATCACGGCCAAGTCGAAAAACCAGACGCCGTCCGGGAACTCATCGGTCAGCCGCGCGGCCACCTCGGTCGCCAGGCGGGTCTTGCCGACCCCACCCACCCCGGTCAGCGTCAACAGCCGATGAGCCTTCATCGCGGCTCGCAGCTCAGCGACCTCCGACTCACGCCCGACGAAGCTCGTGGTCTTCGGACGGAGGTTCCCCGGACTCCGGTCGACGGTCCGCAACGGCGGAAACTCCGTCTGCAGCCCTGGCGCTCGCACCTGGAACACGCCCACCGCGGTGGGCACATCCCGCAGCCGCCGCGACCCCAAATCCAGAAGGTCGACTCCGGTGAGCAGACCCGCGGTGGAGTCGGCCAGCAGGATCTGGCGGCCATGTCCGGCTGCCATCACCCGCGCCGCACGGTTGAGCACCGCCCCGAAGTAATCACCCTGGCAGAGTTCGGCTTCGCCGGTCGCGATCCCCATCCGCACCGGCAACTCCAACGCCCGCTGCGCGGCCACCGCCGCATCTACCGCCGACCGCGGGGACGCGAAGGCGGCACACACCCCGTCACCGGTGCGCTTGAACAGAAAGCCACCGTTCGCCTCGATCGCCTTGCACAACACCTCGTCATGCGCGGCGAGTGCGGCCCGCATCGAATCCGCGTCGGCTTCCCACCGACGGGTTGAACCCTCGATATCGGTGAACAAAAACGTCACGACCCCAGACGGGGCAGCCGCCGTCACGGCATCGCCTCGGCCCACTCGATATGTCCCTCGAAGCCAAGGGTTTTCGCCGTTTCGCGGTAGCGATCGCGAAAGTCGCGATAGGCGATGTCATCGCCCTTGGCGCGAGCCAGAAGGGCTCGCATCCGCAGCAGCCAGATGTCGCGCATCACCAGGCCTTCTTCGGCCGGCGTCGATGCCAACCGCTCGATGGCGGCCTCGGCTTCGGCTACATCACCGTCGGCGCCGCGGTCGAGCAGTGTCTCCACCAGAACACTGCTCCCTATAATGCCGGCGCCCAACAGCTGTCCCTGGCGGACCAGCTCGTCGAGGGCGGAGCGCATCAGTGGTATGGCCTCATCGCGATCTCCACGTAGTGCGCTCTCCCGCGCCAAATAGAGGTCGACGGCCGGTAATGCCGAGAGGATATATCGCTGGCGCCAGAACACCTCTCTAACCTCGGCCAGGAGCGCTTGTCCGCGGTCACGTTCCGCCGCCGTTGGACGGTGGAGCAGCACATTGCCGAGCGCCGCCTGGGCGACCATCAACGCCATGTCATCGCCGGATCGTTCGGCAATCCGTACGGCATCCTCGATCTCGCGTACCGCGGCATCGTCGGGCCGCAGCACGCCAAGGGGTATCGACCCGAAAACTATGCAAGCGACCGCCGCGACGATGTCGGCCTGCCCGGCGCTGCGGCCTATCGCCAAAGCGCGGTCGACGTCGTCTCGCCACCCGGGACGGCCCAGGCAACAACGGGCATAAGTCCGGGTCGCCCAGACGAGCGCCAACGGAGATGCATAGATGAAGTTGCCTTTAACCGGATCGCCATCAGCCAGGTCGATGGCCCGTTGCGACCAGCGCAGCCCGTCACCGGCTTCTCCAGCTATCAGCTTGCCGAAGATCGGCCCGTAGGACAGCCCCACCGTGAAAGTCGCATCGCCGACCGACTCGACGAGGGCCATGGCTTCCGATGCCAGCCTCGATGCCTCGCGCACCCGGCCCTGAAACACCTCGTCGATTACCAGGCCCGCGGTGGCGATAGCCAAAGACGCCTTATCCCCCGTAGCGCTGCACAACTCCCTCAACTCGTCAAAGCGGGAACCGGCAACATTCATATGGACTCGGTAGGCAATCCCGCACAGCATGGTGCGCGGGGCGATGCGCATGGCCGCCCGGGCCGGGTCCTCGACGGGGAGGGCGTCGGCGATTTTTTGGGCGCGCTCCCAACTGTGGCGTGCTGCGCCGATGTCACGGTTGGTCGCCCACGATGCGGCACGCATGTGCCAGCCGTAGGCGGCGTGCAAATCACCGGCGGCCTCTAGATGTTCGGCGATCAGGGCCGCATTCTCCTCCGCCGCGGCCGGGTCACGCGATTCGATTGCCGAAGCGACGCGCCGGTGCAACTCGGCGCGATCCGATTTCAGCTGGGATTCGTAGGCGACCGCGCGAGTCAGCGGGTGATGAAACATATATTGCAGTTGGCGGGTGAACCTGACCTGGTCGATGAGTTGGGCCGCCACGAGGTCGTCGAGAAGTGGTTCAATGCCAAGCGATTCGAGCAACTCGCTGCTGAACCGCGAGCCGATGACCGCTGCGGCGCTCAAGGTGCGTTTGACCGCGGGGTCGAGGCGGTCGATGCGAGCGGCGATGGTGGCCTGCAAGGTGGCGGGCACACTGACCTCGCCAACGTCCGCTGCCGATACGTACCCGCCTCGCTCACCGTCCAGCACACCGCGGTCCGCCAGTTCACGCACGATCTCCTCGGCGAAAAATGGGTTGCCGGCAGCTCTTTCGGTGATCGTCTGACTCAGTGCACCCACCGACGGGTCGGGGCCGAGCAACCCTGAGACCAGTGCGGTTGTTTCTGAATCACTCAGCGGCGCAAGCGCTATGGTTTGAGCGCCGGGTATTCGCCCCAGCGCCCCCTCGTACTCCGGGCGGTAACTGGCCAACACGAGCGAGAGGGTCTGCGGGATCACGGTGAGAAAGTCCGCGATCATCGACTCGCTGACCTCGTCGATCCAATGCACGTCCTCAACGACGTAGACCACCGGCGCTTCCCGAGCCAGGGAAGCGGCATTGAGCAGCGCGGTCAACCGGCGCCGCCGGGCATCGGGATCGATTGCCGGCAATGCAGCATCCGGGTCGGCGATGCCCAGCAGGTCGTCCAACAGCAGCAAGTCCTCAGGGTCAGCGTCGTTGAGCCGGTTGCGCACCCGTTCGCGAGCGGTGTGCCCATCCAGACCCTCGATGCCGGTGGCCGCGCGCAGCAGCCGCGCCACGGCATGGAAGGGGACCTGGCTGGTGTGCGACTCGCAGAACGTGCTGAACACCTCCACACCGCGGCGACTCGCCAACGCCGCCACCTCGCGCACCAGGCGGCTCTTGCCGATGCCCGGTGGACCGACCACGGTGACCACCGCGCCGTGACCCTCGATGGCGCGCTGCAACAAGCCCTCGACGGCGGCCATCTCCCAGCGCCGACCAACAAGATCGGGCTCAGCACGCCCGACGGCCCGACGCCGCTCCGGCACGCCCAGCAGCCGCACGGCGCAGACCGGTCGATCAGTGCCCTTGATGCTGACCCGGTCAACCTCACCGAGAGTCACCGCGCCCTCGACCAGGCGCGCCGTGGATTCGTTGAGCATCACCGCACCCGGCCGGGCCACCGACTCCATCCGCTGCGCCATGCCCACCTGTTCACCGATAGCGGTGTAACCGAAAGCGCCCGAACCGATTTCACCGGCAATCACCTCACCGGAATTGAGGCCTACCCGCAATTGCAAGTCCAAACCGTCGCGTTGACGCACGTCGACGGCCAGCCGCTTGGCCTCCTCCTGAACCCCTAACGCCGCTAAGCAGGCACGCACGGCGTGATCCTCCAACGCCACCGGCGCGCCGAACACCGCCATGATCCCGTCGCCGGTGAACTTGTCGACCGTGCCGCCATAGCGCCGCACGACCGCCGCACAGCGGTCGGCCAGCTCGGCCATGATCTCGCGCAAACGTTCCGCGCCCACCGCCGTCGCGAGGTCCATGGACTTGACGACGTCGGCGAACAGCACCGTGACCTGCTTGTACTCCGCGCGGATACTGGCGCCTTCAACCGGTGAGCCACAGGCATGGCAAAACCGGGCCCGCTCCAAGGGCTCGGTGCCACACGTCCGGCACGCCGCCATGGCGTTCACCCGACCTCCACCGATCCGGCCCCCAGCGTTTCCAGCTCTCCAAGGATAGGCGGTGGGCACTCAGGCGTCCTACTGCGAGGGAGTCATCAGTGTGTTGCTAGGCACGGAGGCGTCAAGCACTTTGCGCGCGGTCTCGGCCCCAGCGACGGGAAGGCCGTGGGGGTCGAGCAAGCCGAGTTGAACGAGGACGCTGGCTTGGTCCCAGTAGATGTGCTCATGCACGAGTTTGTCTTCCCGAAATTGCACGATTGCCACAGTCGGAATCTGCACTGCACGTCCGGTGGGCTCGATGCCGGGCAGCATCCAGTCCATCCGGGTGGTGTGAGTGAAACGGACGATGAACTCGTCGACAAGGGAACTCTCCCCGACCGTGCGGCTGACCGGGAGGAGTTCGAAATCGGGAGGATTCACGCCGATGAAATGGTGTGCGTAAAAGCGTCGCAAGCTCTCGAAGCCGACGCCACCGGTCATGGTGGGGATGTGGTTGACATACGGTTCCGCGACCATGGTGGACATGGTGGCGTCCACGTCGCGTGTTTCAAACTCGTACCGGCAGTGAGCCTCCCACAGCGCGGCAAGATCATAAGCGGTCATCGCCAGCACCTTTCTCGGGGAATTCCCGGCCTACGGTTGACCAACACGCTTCAGGGCTGGAACGCACTGGCGCAACGCGGGCTTGGATCGCGAAACAGGATCATAGGCATTGGATCCTCTATTTCGAGCGGGCGTTCAACTCGGCTGGGCCTGGTCGATTTGGTCGTAGGCGTACGTCACCATCTCGGCGACCGTCATCGCCTCACCCTTGCGGGCGAGCGATTCGTAGGTGGCCTCCCCGAGAACGGCGCCCAGGTGGGTGATCACTTTGGTGAATTCGGGGACCGCCGACGCAGAGAAAGGACTGAGTGCAAACCCAGCGATGGTGGCGGCCGGTTCGAAGCGTCCGAACCGGTCGAAAAGAACGGCGAGGACAGCCAGCTGGGCGAGGAGCGTCGTAATGTTGCCCGAATCGTGGTTCAGGCGGATCGCCAGGATGAGGTGATCGAACGCGGACACGGTGTCGCCGTGTTCGGCCTCAAGTCGTGCCAGATGCAGTCCCAGGAGTGACGCGATGGTGCCGTTGCCGCTGTCTTGAGCGATCACCAGACCCCGGCCCAGGGCGTTAAGCGCCACGACGGGATCCGCGTCGCGGAAAGCCACACCGTAGGCACAGAGCGCCAATGAGAGGAAGAACGGGTTGCCGGTTGTCTCCGCAGCCTCGATAAGGCCATCCGCGCATTCCATCTCTTCCCCACCGCAACCGGCCAATGCAAGGCCGCCAACCAGCCATGCCCGGATATGGACGTGGGTGTCGCGGCGGCGCGCGAGCTGGGCGCGGCACAACTCGGCCAACCGCTCAGGCTGCCCGATGGCTGCGTACACAAGTCCAAGCACTCCCTCGATGCCGTAAGGCAGCGCCTCGCTGCTGCTGCCGAGAATGATCTGGCCGGCCTCGCTGTAGTTGAGCGCCGCCTCGATCCGGCCCGTCGCGTAGCACTGTGACGCAAGCACGTACAGGAACGCCAGCCGCGGGTGGTCGACCGCGCGGGCCGGTTCGATCAGCTTTTCGGCCCAGGCGATCGGCTCAAGGGTTTGGACAGAAACACCGAGCCACCCCGCATAGCTGGCGATGGTGGCGGCGACGTCCAGATCACCGTGGTCGGTAGCCCACCGAATCGCGGAGCGCAGATTGGCGAACTCGACGGTCAACCAGGCGTAGGCCTCACGCTGGCGGGGGCTGTCCCAGAGGGCCAGGATGTCGGCTTCCCGCCCGGCGAAGTATCGCGCGTGGGCCGCCCGAATCTCGGCCGCTTCGCCGCGGGCGACGAGTTGTTCCTCAGCGAACTGGCGGATCGTCTCCAGCATCGAAAACCGGGTCCGACCGCCGGACCGATCAGCCACCAGTAACGACTTGCGTACCAGGGCATCGAGAAGATCCAGGGTGGCGAGATCATCGTCGGAACCCATGACGGCGCAGGCGCTTTCGAGGTCGAATCCCCCCGCGAACACCGAACACCGTTCCAGCAGCACCTTTTCGGGCTCGTCGAGCAGGTCGTAGGACCACGCCACGGCGTGGCGCAAGGTGTGGTGGCGTTCCAGTCCGCGCCGCGAGCCGACCAGCAGCCGGAACCGCTGATCGAGCCGATCACGCAGCTCGCCCGCGGTCATCGACGCCATCCGAGACGCGGCCAACTCGATGGCCAACGGGATCCCGTCCAGGCGGCGACAGATCTCCACCACCGCGGCCCCTTCATCGACCTGGTCGATCGAGAAGCGTGGGGTCACACTGTGAGCGCGTTCGACGAACAAATCGACTGCCGCAGAGCCGATCCCCTCTCCGAAGTCCAGCGACGGCACCGGCCAGAGTTGCTCGTCGGCGACCCCCAATCCTTCCCGGCTGGTCGCCAAGATCTTCACCGTCGCCGAGTGCACGAGAATCGCCTCAATCAGATCGGCGGCAGCCACCAGGACGTGCTCGCAATTGTCGAACACCAGCAGCCGCACCCTGCCTTCCAAGGCGCCGGCCACCGACTCGCTCACGCTCTTGCCGGGCTGTTGGGTTATGCCCAACACCGCCGCGACGGCGTCGGGCACCGCAGCAGGATCGGTGACCGCGGCCAGCTCGAAAAACCAAACCCCGTCCGGGAATTCATCAGCCAGCCGCCGCGCCACTTCGAGAGCGAGCCGGGTCTTGCCGACCCCACCCACCCCGGTCAGCGTCACCAAGCGATGCGTCCGCAGAACCGCTTGTAAATCCGTGACCTCGGATTCGCGGCCGATGAAGCTGGTGGCCTGAGGTCTCAAATTCCCGGGCGTCGGATCAAGCGTGCGCAACGGCGGAAACTCGGCCCGCAGCCCGGGCGCTCGCACCTGGAACACACCCACCGGAGTAGGTAGGTCCCGCAACCTTCGCGACCCCAGATCGACCAGATCCACTCCGGTGAGCAGACCCGCCGTCGACTCGGCCAACAGGATCTGGCCACCATGACCGGCGGCCATCACCCGGGCGGCGCGATTGAGCACCGTCCCGAAGTAGTCCCCGTCTCGCAGCTCGGCCTCACCGGTGGCGATCCCCATCCGCACCGGCAACTGCAACTCGCGTTGCGCATCGATCGCCGCGTTGACAGCGCACATCGGCGACGCGAAGGCAGCCACGAAACCATCGCCCGTGTGACTGAACAAGAACCCGTCGTAGGCCTCGATCGCGGTGCGCAACACTTTGTCGTGGGCGACGAGCGCCGGTCGCATCGCCTCCGCGTCGGACTCCCACCGACGGGTCGACCCCTCAATATCGGTGAACAGAAACGTGACCACGCCCGAAGGGGCAGCGGCCGTCACGGCATCGCCTCAGCCCACGAGATATGACCTACGAGGCCAAGGGATGTCGCCATGTCGCGGTAACGATTCCGATAGTCGCGGTAGGTGGCCTCATCCCCGTGCGCCTGGGCCTGCATTGCGCGCAGCCGCAGTAGATATAGGTCGTGGATGATGAATCCAGGCTCGGTGGGCACCGCTGCGAGCTGGTCGATGGCGGCCTGCGCGTCCTGCAGGTCGGCGTCTGTTCCTCTGGCTAGCAGGGCTTCCACGAGGACGACGGTCGACGCGCCAATATAGATCGTGCCGCCGGAGGCGATTGCTTTCTCTACGACCGAACGCGACAGCTCGATCGCCCCGTCGAAATCGCCGGTTCGGGCCTTCTCCTCGGCCAGACGGCTGTCGGCGAGCCAGGCCGCTGACATTGTGAACCGCTCACGCACGGCGGCGTCGCGTGCCTCGACAAGCAGGGCGAAACCGTCCCCGTGGTGGGAATCGTCGCCGGCGACGAGGGTCAGCCCACGTATGAAGCGAGCGCACGCCAGCGTGAAATCGTCACCGGATCGCTCCGCGATCTCCAGTAGCTCAGCCGTCTCGTCGAGGGCGGACGCATCCGGCGACGTCAGCGCGCCGGAGATGGTGAGAACGTACTTGAACAGCAGGATCACCGCGCGGATCGTCGCGTCAAGTGCCCGGGCCATCGACGCGGACTGGTGGAAGTCATGCCGCCACCTCGGATCGCCGAGGAAGAACCGTGCGCAGCCCCGCACTACGATCGCCGCGGCCAGCGGAGATCCGATGATGAGGTTGCCCTTGGCGGGGTCGCCGTCAGCCAGGTCGATCATGCGTTGCGCCAACCGCAGCACTTCGGCAAATTCACCCGTCTGGTATTTGGCAGTGAGCGGAGCGTAGAGCAGCGCGAGTGTCAATATCGGGTCGCCGATCGACTCCAGCAGGCTGGTGAGTTCGAAACTCAACAGCGATGCTTCCTGGAAGCGCGCGTGGACGATCAGTGCCGAAACCCACCCGGTCATGCCCATGGCCAACGACACCTTGTCGCCTGTGGCGTCGGCGAGTTCACGCAGTTCATCGAAGCCGGTGTCGGCCATGCTGCCCCCGGCCAGCCAGGCTGTCGCGCAGAGCATGGTGCGCGGAGCGATGCGCATCGCAGCGCGGTCGCGATCACTGTCGGGCAGCCGATCAGCGACGTGGCGGGCGCGCTGCCAGCTCGCGCGCGCGGCGGTGATGTCGCGGTGAGTCAGCCATGTGCCGGCGCGCATGTGCCAGTTGAATGCCGCGTGCAGATCGCCGGCTGCTTCGAGGTGTTCGGCGATCAGCGCTGCGTTTTCGTCCACCGACGCCGGGTCGCGCTCCTGGATCGCGGCGGCCAGCCGGCGGTGCAACTCGCCGCGGTCCGATTTGAGTTGAGCCTCATAAGCGACCGAACGAATGAGCGGATGGTGAAACACATACTCGAGTTGCTGGGTGAACCTCACCTGATCGATGAGCTGCGCTGCGATCAGGTCAGCAATCACCGGTTCGATCCCAAGCATTTCTAATTCGCCCAGCCCGAAACGTGAGCCAATCACCGCCGCCGCGCTGAGGGTGCGTTTGGCGTTCGGGTCGAGCCGATCGATGCGCGCGGCGATGGTCGCCTGCAAAGTGGCAGGCACGCTGACATCCGCCACATCCGCGGTCGACACACGGGCACCGGGCTGTCCCCGCAACACGCCGCGCTCGGCGAGCTCACGCACGATCTCCTCGGCGAAGAACGGGTTACCGGCGGCCCGCTCGGCGATCGTCCGACCCAGCACACGAACCGAGGAGTCGGGCCCGAGCAGCTCTGACACCAACGCCGCCGTCTCCGGATCACTCAGGGGCGCAAGGGCGATGGTCTGGGCGCCGTGCACCCGAGCCAACGCCCCCTCATACTCCGCACGGTAAGTGACCAACACCAGCGAGGGCGTCTGCGGGATCACCGTGAGGAACTCGGCGATCATCGACTCGCTGACCTCATCTATCCAATGAGCGTCCTCAATGACATAGACGACGGGTGTCTTTCGCGCCAGGGACGCCCCATTCAGCAGCGCCGTCAACCGCCGCCGACGGGCATCGGGATCGATCGCCGGAGGCGGGGTGTTCGGGTCGGCGATGCGCAGCAGGTCATGGAGCAACAGCAAGTCCTCGGGGTCTGCTTCAGGAACGCGGTCACGCACTCGATCGCGAGCGTTCTGCCTGTCAAGCCCCTCGACTCCGATCGCGGCGCGCAACAGCCGTTCCACGGCGTGGAATGGGACTTGGCCGGTGTGTGCCTCGCAGAAGGTGGTGACCACCTCCACGCCGCGTCGATGCGCCATCGCGGCCACCTCGCGCACCAGACGGCTCTTACCGATGCCGGGCGGCCCCACGACGCCGACCACTGCGCCGTGGCCGTCGAGCGCGCGCTCCAACAAATCGTCAACGGCGAACATCTCCCACCGCCGACCGACCAGATTCGACTCGGCACGCCCGACAGCGCCATCCCGTTCTGCCATACCCAACAGGCGATAGGCGGGCACCGGCGCATCGGTGCCCTTGATCTGAATCTGTTCACATTCCCCGAGCGTGGCAGCGTCATCGGCCAGTCGCGCTGTCGATGCGCTGAGCATCACTCCGCCCGGCGGGGCCACCGACTCCAGCCGTTGGGCCATCCCTACTTGCTCACCTACGGCGGTGTATCCCAGTGCACCCGAACCGATCTCGCCGGCGATCACCTGACCGGAGTTAAGTCCCACCCGCAACTGCAGATCCACAGCGTCGCGATCTTTGACCTCGGCGGCCAATCGGCTGGTCGCATCTTGAATGCCCAGCGCCGCACGACACCCCCGAACGGCGTGGTCTTCCAACGCGACTGGCGCGCCGAACACCGCCATGATTCCGTCGCCGGTGAACTTGTCCACCGTGCCGCCGTACCGTTGCACCACCGCCGCGCAGCGACCGGCGAGGTCTGCCATGATCTCGCGCAGGCGCTCCGCACCCACGGACGCGGCGATGTCCATGGAATGCACCACATCGGCGAACAGGACGGTTACCTGCTTGTACTCCGCACGGGTGTCCTGCGCGGTGACCGGTGCACCGCAGCCGTCACAGAATCGGGCGCCCTCTCGCGGCTGGGTGCCACACGTCCGGCACGCTGCTATGGCCGTCACCCGACCCTCCGCCAATCCGGCCCCCGGTCCTCACAGAATAGGGGATCGCACGCTCCGCGAGGCACTGTTGGCATCGCAAATGGGCACTGCCGATACAGGGTTTCCAGGCCCTATATGTCGTCTACTTCGAGACCGCGTTCAGCGCCGCTCGGCGTTCACGTGATGGCGCCGCCGAACCCGGTATTCCCTGAACCAGAGTTGAACCCGCCCGTATTGCCGTCGCCCGAGTTGGCAATTCCCGTGTTGTAGCTGCCCGAATTGAAACCACCCACATTGAACGCGCCCGTGTTGAAGCCACCCGAATCGTGGGGACCCCCGTTTCCTATCCCCACGTCGAATGCTCCCCCGTTCGCGATGCCGGTGTCGTACAGGTTGACGTTGAACAAGCCCGTGTCGACGTAACCTGCGTTCGCGATGCCGGTGCCGAAATCGCCGCTGTTGAATAATCCGACATTTGTGATGCCGGTGTTCCCAAAGCCGAGGTTTCCGATGCCGGAGTTGAAGAAGCCGACGTTGTTGCTGCCGGAGTTGCCGATGCCGATGTTGTTGCTGCCGGAGTTGAAGAAACCCAGATTCCCGACGCCCGAGTTCAGGCCGCCGAAGCCAAACTGGTTATTGCCGGTCAGCCCGATGCCGAAGTCGTTGTTACCGAAGTTGCCGAAACCGATGTTGTTGCTACCGGTGTTGCCGAAACCGATGTTGTTGCTGCCGGTGTTGCCGAAGCCATAATTATTGTCGCCGTTACCATTGTTCACGCTCGCAACACCGGCGTTCCCGAAACCGAAGTTACCGTTGCCGTAGTTTCCGCTGCCCACGTTATTGCTGCCGTTGTTTCCGCTGCCCACGTTATTACTGCCGAAGTTTGCGCTGCCGACGTTATTGCTGCCGTCGTTCGCGCTGCCCAGGTTGAGGTTGCCGATGTTGCCGCTGCCCAGATTCAGACGGCCGATGTTTCCGCTGCCCAAGTTGGTGTTGCCGATGTTTCCGCTGCCCAGATTCTGGCTGCCGATGTTGCCGCTGCCCAAGTTGTAGTTGCCGTTGTTGCCGCCGCCGAGGTTCAAGGTTCCGGTGTTGCCCAGACCCAAGTTGATGTTCACGTTTGCCGCGGTCGCGTCGGCGCGGGAAACTACCTGCCCCGGCAAAGTTTGCAGCCACTGCTGCACCGACCCCAACTGGGTGGCCGCCGCCGCGGCCACACCTCGATAGCCGACCATCGCCGACACGTCCTGGGCCCACATCGCCTCGTAGTCGGATTCCACAGCCGCAATCGCGGGAGCGTTGAAACCGAACAGGTTCGACATCACCAGCGACACCAGCTGGCCGCGATTGGCCGTGATCGACCCGGGGTCCACGATGGTCGCCAGCGCGGCCTCGTAGGCGACGGCCGCCGCCCGCGCCTGGGCCGCCGACTGCTCGGCTTGCGCGGCCGCCCCGCCCAGCCAGTCCACGTACCCGGCGGCCGCGTTGGTCATGGACGCCGCCGACGGGCCCTGCCAGGCCTGCCCGGCCAGGTCCGAGGTCACGGAGCTGAATGCGCTTGCCGCCGCGCTCAACTCACTGCGGATCCCGTCCCAGGCCGCCGCCGCCTCCAGCATCGGCCCCGGGCCCGGCCCATCAAGCAGGAGCACCGAGTTGACCTCGGGCGGAAACACCGAAAAGTTCATCACTGCTCCCCTCGATCGTCGTTGATCAGACCTTCAGCAGCCACTGGAGCAACGTACATTCTCCGGCCTGCCCCATACCCCGTTAGGCGGGAATCCAATCCCGGCCGCCGCACGATCGTTGCGGACCGGACCGCAGGGATCAAGCGCTCGCAGTCGCGGTTGCGTGCGAACCCGAGCAACGGCACACTTTGGCTCCCGGGGCTCGCTGCTGAGAAGGGACCGCGGTCATGAGCTTTTTGGTGCTCCCGCCGGAGATCAATTCGTCCCGGATGTTCTCCGGTGCCGGGTCAGCGCCAATGTTGGCGGCCGCTGCGGCGTGGGACGGGCTGGCCGATGAGTTGAGTGCGGCCGCGGGATCGTTTTCCTCGGTGACCTCGGCGTTGGCTGGTCACGCGTGGCAGGGTCCTGCATCCGCGGCGATGGCCGCCGCAGCCGTTCCGTATTCGGCGTGGTTGACCTCGGCGGCGTC
>NZ_LZJH01000020.1:0-1316 GCF_001666745.1 Mycobacterium sp. E2699
GGCGACATCGACATCCTGATCACCGACAAGACCGGCACGCTGACGGAGGGCCGCATCCGCCTGGTCGGCGCGGTCGATCCGGCCGGTGCGCCGGCCGAGCCGGTCCGGCGGCTCGGGTTGCTGGCCACCGACGTCGACCCGGAATCCGGTGTGGTGAGCGCCAATCCGCTCGACGCCGCGCTGTGGGACTCCCCGCAGCCACAGCAACTGGTGGGCGGCGCGGTGCGCCGCGTCGCGCTGCTGCCGTTCGACCACGAGCGGCGCGCGACGTCGGTGTTGGTCGACGACGACGGCAACCGCCTCCTCGTCGTCAAGGGCGCCCCCGAACAGGTCCTGGACCGGTGCGACGGGACGCCGGCGGCCGCGGATGCGACCCTGGCGGACTTGTTCGCCGCCGGACGGCGGGTGGTCGCCGTCGCCACCCGCCCGGCCGCCGAGCTGACGGAGCTCACCGCCGACGACGAACACGACCTCACGCTGGCCGGCTTTCTGGTCTTCGCCGACGAACCCAAACCCGCGGCGCGCCAGTCGCTGGCACAGCTGGCCGAACTGGGCATCGAGCTCAAGATCGCCACCGGCGACAATCCGCGGGTCGCCGAAAAGGTCTGCAATGACCTGGGTTTGGCGTCCAAGGGCACTCTCACCGGCGCCGAGCTGGAACCCCTCGACGACGACGAATTCGGCCGCGCCGCTGCGGACCACAGTATCTTCGCCCGCATCTCCCCCGACCAAAAGGCACGGCTGATCACCGCGGCACGCCGCACCGGAAGATCGGTGGGGTTTCTCGGCGACGGGGTCAACGACGCGCTGGCATTGCACGCCGCCGATGTGGGCATCTCCGTCAACAGCGCCACCGACGTGGCCAAGGACGCGGCCGACGTGGTCTTGCTGGAAAAGGACCTGGGGGTGCTGGCCACCGGGGTGGCCACGGGCAGAAGGATTTTCGCCAATACCATCAAGTACGTGTTCATGGGCACATCGAGCAATTTCGGCAACACCTTCAGCGCCGCCGCCGCGTCGGCGTTCTTGCCGTTTCTGCCGATGCTGCCCAGCCAGATCCTGCTGGGCAACCTGCTCTACGATGCCTCGCAGTTGGCGATCCCCACCGACCGCGTCGATGAGGAGCAACGCGATGCGCCGGCGCACTGGAACGTCGCCTTCATCCGCAGGTTCATGCTGACGTTCGGGCCCATCAACTCGCTGTTCGACTTCTTGACCTTCGGATTCATGCTCGGCATCCTGCACGCCGGCGAGGTGGCGTTTCACACCGGGTGGTTCCTGGAAAACCTTCTCACCCAGACGTTTATCGTTTTCGC
>NZ_LZJH01000021.1:0-1316 GCF_001666745.1 Mycobacterium sp. E2699
GGCGACATCGACATCCTGATCACCGACAAGACCGGCACGCTGACGGAGGGCCGCATCCGCCTGGTCGGCGCGGTCGATCCGGCCGGTGCGCCGGCCGAGCCGGTCCGGCGGCTCGGGTTGCTGGCCACCGACGTCGACCCGGAATCCGGTGTGGTGAGCGCCAATCCGCTCGACGCCGCGCTGTGGGACTCCCCGCAGCCACAGCAACTGGTGGGCGGCGCGGTGCGCCGCGTCGCGCTGCTGCCGTTCGACCACGAGCGGCGCGCGACGTCGGTGTTGGTCGACGACGACGGCAACCGCCTCCTCGTCGTCAAGGGCGCCCCCGAACAGGTCCTGGACCGGTGCGACGGGACGCCGGCGGCCGCGGATGCGACCCTGGCGGACTTGTTCGCCGCCGGACGGCGGGTGGTCGCCGTCGCCACCCGCCCGGCCGCCGAGCTGACGGAGCTCACCGCCGACGACGAACACGACCTCACGCTGGCCGGCTTTCTGGTCTTCGCCGACGAACCCAAACCCGCGGCGCGCCAGTCGCTGGCACAGCTGGCCGAACTGGGCATCGAGCTCAAGATCGCCACCGGCGACAATCCGCGGGTCGCCGAAAAGGTCTGCAATGACCTGGGTTTGGCGTCCAAGGGCACTCTCACCGGCGCCGAGCTGGAACCCCTCGACGACGACGGGTTCGTCGACGCCGCGCAAAACCACACCATCTTCGCCCGCATCTCCCCCGACCAAAAGGCACGGCTGATCACCGCGGCACGCCGCACCGGAAGATCGGTGGGGTTTCTCGGCGACGGGGTCAACGACGCGCTGGCATTGCACGCCGCCGATGTGGGCATCTCCGTCAACAGCGCCACCGACGTGGCCAAGGACGCGGCCGACGTGGTCTTGCTGGAAAAGGACCTGGGGGTGCTGGCCACCGGGGTGGCCACGGGCAGAAGGATTTTCGCCAATACCATCAAGTACGTGTTCATGGGCACATCGAGCAATTTCGGCAACACCTTCAGCGCCGCCGCCGCGTCGGCGTTCTTGCCGTTTCTGCCGATGCTGCCCAGCCAGATCCTGCTGGGCAACCTGCTCTACGATGCCTCGCAGTTGGCGATCCCCACCGACCGCGTCGATGAGGAGCAACGCGATGCGCCGGCGCACTGGAACGTCGCCTTCATCCGCAGGTTCATGCTGACGTTCGGGCCCATCAACTCGCTGTTCGACTTCTTGACCTTCGGATTCATGCTCGGCATCCTGCACGCCGGCGAGGTGGCGTTTCACACCGGGTGGTTCCTGGAAAACCTTCTCACCCAGACGTTTATCGTTTTCGC